>CAYZLI010000069.1:0-17815 GCA_964479195.1 uncultured Rhodocyclaceae bacterium | reverse complement strand
CGAGGAAAGGAATCGCGCTGCCCACCGCCGCCACCGTACCGACTGCTGTGGTGGCCGCCACCAGCCGGCGGCGGCGGGCATTCATCGGTTTCGGGCCAGGTTTTTCTTCGTCCATGATGTCCTTCCTCACGAGATGAAGCGCGTCGCCGGTGCGAGAGCGTCATGCCTTGCCCTTGTCTGCCGCGCTCGGATCCCACGCCCATTCCGAGATTTCCGGCATGTCCTGTCCGAACTCGACAATGTACCGGCGGTGAGACGCCAGGCGCTCCAACGCATACTGTTTGAGAGCGGCGCCACGCGGACCTAGTTCCGGCACCCGGTCCGCCACGTCCGCCGCCAGGTGAAACCGGTCGAGGTCGTTGCGCACCGCCATATCGAAGGGGGTCGTAGTGGTCCCTTCCTCCTTGTAGCCGCGCACATGCAGGTTCGGATGATTGTTGCGCCGGTAGGTGAGGCGGTGGATCAGCCATGGATAGCCGTGATAAGCGAACACGACCGGCCGGTCCGTCGTGAACAAGCGGGCGAACTCCGCGTCGCTCAGCCCGTGGGGATGCTCTCCCGGCGGCTGCAGCGCCATCAGGTCGACAACATTGACGACGCGGACGCGCAGCCCGTGAACCCACCGCCGCAGAATCATCACCGCGGCGAGCGTCTCCAGCGTCGGCACGTCCCCGGCGCAGGCCATGACGACGTCGGGCTCGGCGCCGGCATCGTTGCTCGCCCACTCCCATATGCCGATTCCCGCAGCGCAGTGCCGCACCGCACTTGCCATGTCCAGCCATTGGGGCGCCGGGTGCTTGCCGGCGACGATGACGTTCACCAGATTGCGGCTGCGCAGGCAGCAATCCGTCACGCAGAGCAGCGTGTTGGCATCCGGCGGCAGGTACACGCGGACGATGACGGCCTTCTTGTTCGCCACGTGATCGATGAAGCCCGGATCCTGATGCGAGAAGCCGTTGTGGTCCTGGCGCCAGACATGGGAGGTCAAGAGGTAGTTGAGAGAAGCGATCGGCCTGCGCCAGGGCACTTCGCGGCTCACCTTGAGCCACTTGGCGTGCTGGTTGAACATGGAATCCACGATGTGGACGAAGGCCTCGTAGCAGGAGAACAGGCCGTGGCGGCCCGTGAGGAGATAGCCCTCGAGCCAGCCCTGGCACACATGCTCGCTCAGTATCTCCATCACCCGGCCGTCGGCCGCCAGGTGGTCGTCCTCCGCCAGGCGCTCGGCGATCCACGCGCGGCCGGTCACTTCGAACAGCGCATCGAGCCGGTTGGACGCGGTCTCGTCGGGACCCACGACGCGAAAATTGTGCGCCCGGGCGTTAAGGCTCATGACATCGCGCAAGTAGCATCCCATCACCCGGGTGGCTTCCGCGCTGGCCGAGCCGGGCGAGGGCACAGCGACCGCATAGGAGTGGAAGTCCGGCAGGCTCAGATCCTGGAGCAGGCTGCCGCCATTGGCATGGGGATTGGCGCCCATCCGCCGCTTGCCCGCCGGCGCGAGGGCGCGCAGCTCCGTCACGGGCACGCCGGAGGCGTCGAACAGCTCTTCGGGCCGATAGGACTTCATCCACTGCTCGAGCAGACGCAGATGCTCAGGGTTGCCCCGCGGGTCGGCGATCGGCACCTGGTGGGAGCGCCAGGACCCTTCGGTCTTCCTGCCGTCCACAATTTTCGGGCCGGTCCATCCCTTCGGCGTTTGCAGCACGATCATCGGCCAGCGCGGACGCCCCAGGCCTTCGCCGTTGCGGGCGCGGCGCTGGATG
This sequence comes from uncultured Rhodocyclaceae bacterium, assembly GCA_964479195.1. Lineage (GTDB taxonomy): Bacteria > Pseudomonadota > Gammaproteobacteria > Burkholderiales > Rhodocyclaceae > Desulfobacillus. The sequence continues at coordinate 16,049 of CAYZLI010000069.1, read as the reverse complement.
GCCTTGAGATCGGCGATGGTGGCATCCATGGCCACCGCCATCGCCTGGTGCAGCGCTTGCGGATCATCGCCTTCGACGAAACGGGGATCATGCCCGTAGCCGATCAGCAGGCTCGCCAGTTCCTCGCGGGGAATGCGCGCCAGCACGGTCGGATTGGCGATCTTGTAGCCGTTGAGATGCAGGATCGGCAATACCGCGCCATCCCGTTGCGGGTTGAGGAATTTGTTGGAGTGCCAGGCTGCCGCGAGCGGCCCGGTCTCGGCCTCCCCGTCGCCGATGACGCAGGCCACGACAAGGTCAGGGTTGTCGAAGGCCGCGCCGTAAGCGTGGGCCAGGGCATAGCCGAGTTCGCCGCCCTCGTGGATCGAGCCGGGGGTCTCCGGCGCGACGTGGGAGGGCACGCCGCCGGGAAAGGAAAACTGCCGGAACAGGCGCCGCATGCCATGGACGTCCTGGGCGACATCGGGATAGACCTCGGAATACGATCCCTCGAGCCAGCTGTTGGCGACGATCGCCGGCCCGCCATGGCCCGGTCCGATGACGTAGATCATGTCGAGCTCGTTGGCACGGATGGCCCGGTTCAGGTGGGCGTAGATGAAGTTGAGCCCCGGCGTCGTGCCCCAGTGCCCCAGCAGGCGAGGCTTGATGTGCTCCGGCCTCAAGGGCTCATGCAGAAGGGGATTCTCCAGGAGATAAATCTGTCCCACCGAGAGGTAATTGGCCGCCCGCCAGTAGGCATCGATCTGCCGCAGTTCGACCCCGGACAATGGGTCGCCCGCTTTGGGGTCCATGCTGTTCGCTCCATCCGATTCGGGCGACCCGGTCACGACAGGAGCGCCCGCTCGAGGTCCGCGGGCACGCTCGCCTCCCACCCCAGGGATTCCGCAATGTGTCTGCGCATGGCGTCCGCCGCCTCGGGCTCGCCGTGGGTGACGAACACGCGGCGCGGCGCTGCCCCGAACTGCCGCAGCCAGTCGAGGATCTCGGCGTAATCGGCGTGGCCGGACAGGTTGCCGAGGGTCGCCACCTCGGCGCGCACCGGCACGTAATCGCCGTGGATCTTCACCGCCTTGGCGCCGCCCACCAGGGTCGCGCCACGGGTGCCGCCCGCCTGGTAGCCGACAAACAACACGGTGTTGCGCTCGTCCGGCGCGAAGGCCTTGAGGTGATGGACCACGCGCCCGCCCGTCGCCATGCCGCTGCCGGCGATGAGCACCATCGGCCCGCGGCGCTCGTTCAGGCGCTTCGATTCCTCGACGCTGTTCACAACCTTCGCTGCCCCGCACATGGCATCGCACTGGGCCGGCGTCAGGCGGTGCTCGCCGCGGTGGGCATGGAAGATCCCGGTCGCATCCACCGCCATCGGACTGTTGAGGTACACCGGCACATCGGCAATGCGGCCTTCCGCCTTGAGCAGGTGGATGAGGTACATGAGGGTCTGGGCACGCCCCACGGCGAAAGACGGCACGACGACCGCGCCGCCGCGGGCGAATGTTCGATTCAGCACGGCGGCCAGTTCCTCCTTCGGATCGCTCGCCTCATGCCGGCGGTTGCCGTAAGTGGACTCCACCACGAGGTAGTCGGCTTGGGCGACCGGCGACGGCGGCGGCAGCAGCAGGTCGTTGGGCCGCCCCAGGTCGCCGGAGAACACCAGGCTGCGGTCCTCGTGGGCGAGGCGCACCACCGCGGCGCCGAGCAGATGACCGGCGGGCGACAAACTCAGGCTCACTGCGCCGCCGAGGTCAACCGCGCCGGCGAACGGCACCGCCACCAGGCGGTCGAGGGTGCGCAGGGCGTCCTCCTCGGTATAGAGCGGCAGGGCTGGACGATGCTTGGAGAAACCCTTGCGGTTGGCGTACTCGGCTTCTTCCTCCTGCAAGCGCCCGCTGTCCGGCAGCAGGATCCCGCACAAGTCGCGCGTCGCCGAGGTGCAATAGACGGGGCCGGCGAAGCCCTGGCGCACCAGCAGCGGCAGATAGCCGCTGTGGTCCAGGTGGGCATGGGTCAGCACCACGGCATCGATGCCGTGTGGCTCGACCGGCAGCGCCGCCCAGTTGCGCAGCCGCAACTGCTTGAAGCCCTGGAAAAGCCCGCAGTCCACCAGAATGCGCCGCCCGCCGGCGCTCACCAGATACTTCGAGCCGGTGACGGTGCCGGTGGCGCCGAGAAATTGAATTTCCATGTTGGTCAGCCTTCCGCTCATTCGTAGGGTGCCACCTTCATGCCGCACACCGTACCCGGGACGGGACCCTTGTCACCCGTTATCATCCCCACTCGTGGTGTGCCGCTCGCGTGCCTGGCACCCGTCGCTGGCGCCCCCGGCAAGCAACCCGTCGATCTCGGCCTCGGCCGCAAGCCAATCGTCGAGTTCCGCCTGCGGCGCGAAGCCTCGGCGCTCCGCCCTGCCCGAACGCTTCCATTTCATCATGCTCCCCAGCGCCGCCGCAGAAAATTGTAGACGGGCACGTACAGCAGACCGGCATAGGCGCCATAGAGAAAGCTCTCTATCAGGCCAACGAAGAAACCGTTCCAGCTCAGCCACTTGAAGCCGGGCAGCACCTGCTCCAGGAACACGTGCATGTGCAGGCTCTCGGGCGTCGCCAGTCCGTAGGCGACGCAGAAAACAAAGGTGAACGCGGTCCAGATGCCCAGAGACCAGGAAACCACTTTCATATTCAGCATGCCGCCACCTCCATCAGTGTTGGTGCTCGCGCGGTTTGTCGGAGTCGTGCTCGCTCCGGTTGGGCGTGGCGCGGTGGCCATGGCCCCCATGGCCACCATGGCCGAACAGATGCATGGCCACGAACGCAACCAGGATCAGCACGAAAGCCCAGTTTTGCGATAACCATTCCATGTCGTTCTCCTATCCCAATCGTTTCATCGGTACCGGCCTTGACCGTCATGCCGCAGACGGGGTCTGTCAGCGGGGCATCCGTCGGCGGATACTCATGGTGGGCGTGATGACCGTGGTGCCCGTGGGCGGCAATAAAGGGGAATTCAGCCATGGCGGCTTTGACGCCTTGTATGGACAATCCCATGATGCGCCGCCCGCTCTGACGGCATCCTGACATGGAGATTACTCTCCCGAAATCTCCGAGGCCGCGGGCCGGATGCACTTCAGGTCCATGCGTCCTCCGCATCAGCGCCGCGCGCCCACATCGCACTCAGGCGAAAAAAATCCCGCACCAGGCGCCAGGTGAACCACAGCGCCGCCAGATAGCCGAGCGCGGCAAATACCGGCACCTCCCCCCAGCGCGGCCCCAGGCTGTGCTGCATGAGCAGGGAGGCCGCGACATAGAGGCCCAGTGTCACCAGCGCAAGGGCGACCCGGCTGCTGCCGCGGGCGATCTCGCCGGGCAGCGCCTCGACACCGCGCAGGTTGACAGCCGCTTCGATACCCCCGCTGCGCAGGCCGTGCAGCAGCCGGCCAAACTCGCCCGGCAATTCCCGCAGGGAGGCCATCACCTCGTACTGGAGTCGGGCCGAGTCGCCGGACACGGTGTCGGAGCCCTCGGCCGATGCCAGCAAGGTGGTGGCGCGGGCGAACAGCCCCTCCATCAGATTGAACTGCGGGTCCAGCCTTCTCACGGTGCTTTCCATGAGGAAGATCGCCCTCAACAACACCAGCAGGTGGTGGGGGAGACGCTGGTGGGCGCCGCGCCCCAGTTGCGCGATACGCAGAAAGGCCTCGCCGAAGGACCAATCCTTGAGCGGCTTGCGCGCGTAGTCCCGGATCACTTCCTCCATCCCGCTGCGGTAGGCCGCCCGGTCCAGGCCGCCGGCCAGCATGCCCAAGTCGAGATACGCGTCGAGCAACCAGGCGCCGTCCTGCCGCGCGAAGGCGAGCATGAAGGCGACCAGGCTGCTCCGGGTGCGGCGGTCCAGGAAGCCGACCAGGCCAAAATCGTGGAAGCAGATGCGGCCGTCGTCGAGAATGAACAGGTTGCCGGGATGGGGGTCGCCGTGGAAGGCGCCGACGACGAAGAACTGGTGCAGGTAGGCCTCCACCAGGTGATGTGCCAGCTCCGCGCCGCGCTCGCGCGCCTCGGGCGCATCGATGCGGATACCGGGACTCATTTCCTGGACGATCACCCGTTCGCTGTACAGGCTGTCGACGACACCGGGGACGTAGATCTTGGGCGAGTCCCGGAAGATCTCGGCAAAGCGCGCGATGTTGTCCGCCTCGCGGCGAAAATCAAGCTCCTGGTGCAGGTTGCGCGCCAACTCGTCGACGATCTCCAGCGGCCGCAGGCGCCGCAGGCCTGGAACAAGCCCCTGCACGCTGCGCACGAACCAGCGCAGGATCCGGATATCCTCGGACACCTGGCGGCGGATGCCGGGGCGGCGGACTTTGACGATGACAGCGCGTCCGTCGGGCAGACGCGCGCGGTGCGCCTGGGCCACGGAACCCGCGGCCAGCGCTTCGCGCCCGAATTCCGCGAAGAGTTCGTCCAGCGGTCGGGTGAGGGAAGCTTCGATTTCCGCCCTGGCCTGCTCGAAGGCAAAGGGCTCCACGTGATCCTGGAGCCTGGAGAGGGCCGCGACGTAGTCGTCTGGCAGCAGCTCCCGGTGCAGGGCAAGACCCTGGCCGAGTTTCACGAAGGTGGCGCCCAGCCCCTCCAGTACCACCGCCAAGCGTTGCGCCGGGGGCGAATGGCTGCGCAGCAGCCCGGCGCGCACCCCGCCCAACCACAGCAGGTGCCCCCACAGGGTGAGGTTGATCCGGATCAGGCGGCGGAGAACGTGCATGAACGCTCCTCCATTCTGCCGCCTGTTCCGCCACCCATCATGCCGGCCTGCATGCCGCGGCCATCATCATGTTTTCCGCAAACGCGGGTGATGCCCGCGAACATCAGCGCAGGCGGTGGTCGAACGTGGCCTCGACCGGCTTGGCGCGGCCTGGCAGCCTGACTTCCACGAGGATGCGAAACGGCCCGGCGCCCCGCATCGGGAAATAGTTGCCGAAGCTCACCCCATCGTCGATGCCCTCCGGCTCCAGCTTCCTGCGCTTGCCGGCCAGGCCGAGATCGCCCACGGTGGCCCAGACCTCGGCGTCGGTGATGCGCTTGCCGCTCGCCTGGTCGAACATGGCCACCTCGACGTGGTAGTCGTTCTTGCCGGACGGCGCGCCCCCGTGCATCCTGCCTTCCGCGTGGCTCTTCGGGTGCTTGCGCGCCACTTCCTGGGCGGAAACCACGCCGTAATGGACGTCCACCCCGGCCACCACCTTGTGCCGCTCGGATCCCTGCGCCGCGGCCTGAGCGGCGACCACCAGCAGCCCGAGAAGCGCCACGCGAGACAGGTGTGCAATGCGCAAAGCGTTCATGACGTCCTCCTTTTCCCTTCGGTTTGCGGATTGGGCAGGGCGGCGGCGCCGCCCGCCATCAGCCGTTCCAGCGTCGGGCGGTCCACGACCTCCTTCTCCAGCAGTTCCCGGGCGAGGGCGTCGAGCGCGTCGCGCCTCACCGTCAGCGTCTCCACCACCCGCTTGCGCGCCTCCTCCAGCAGGCGGCGCACCTCGTCGTCGATGGCCTGGGCCGAACGTTCGCTGTAGGCGTGCGAGGCCCGCGCCGGTCCGCCTTCCAGGAAGGGCGAGACGGGCGCTTCCTCGAAGGTCGCGAGACCGAGGCGTTCGCTCATGCCGTAGTGGGTGACCATGTGGCGCGCCATGTCCGTCGCCCGCTGCAGGTCGTTCTGGGCACCGGTGGAGACGTCCCCGAACACCAGTTCCTCCGCCATACGCCCGCCGAGCAGTACGTCGATGCGCTCCAGCAGTTCGCTGCGCCGCATGAGATAGCGGTCCTCCGTCGGCTGCTGCTGGGTGTAGCCGAGGGCGGCGATGCCGCGCGGAATGATCGAAACCTTGGAGACCCGGTCGGCGGAGTCGCGCGATTCCGCCACCACCGCATGCCCCGCCTCGTGATAGGCGACGATCTTCTTCTCTTCGGGATTCATGACGCGGTTCTTGCGTTCAAGGCCGGCGACGATGCGATCGATGGCCTCGTCGAATTCGGCCATGCCGACCGCCGGCTTGTCCTGGCGTGCGGCCCGCAGCGCGGCCTCGTTCACGAGGTTCGCCAGGTCGGCGCCGGCAAATCCCGGCGTGCGGGCGGCGACCGCGGCGAGGTCCACGTCCGGCCCGAGGGTCACGTTGCGGGTATGCACGCGCAGGATCTTTTCCCGGCCCCGGATGTCGGGGCGGTCGAGCACCACGTGCCGGTCGAATCGGCCAGGCCGCAGCAGCGCCGGATCGAGGATCTCGGGCCGGTTGGTGGCGGCCATGATGATGACGCCCTTGTTGGACTCGAAGCCGTCCATCTCGACCAGGAGCTGGTTCAGCGTCTGCTCGCGCTCGTCGTGCCCGCCCATGAGGCCCAGGCCGCGCGCCTTGCCCAGGGCATCCAGCTCGTCGATGAAAATGATGCAGGGCGCCTTCTCCTCGGCCTGCTTGAACAGATCGCGCACGCGCGCCGCGCCCACACCCACGAACATTTCGACGAAGTCCGAGCCGCTCATGGAAAAGAAAGGCACGTCCGCCTCTCCCGCCACCGCCTTGGCGAGCAGCGTCTTGCCGGTGCCCGGCGCCCCCACGATCAGCACGCCCTTGGGAATCTTGCCGCCCAGGCGCCGGTAGCGCTCCGGGGTGCGCAGGAATTCGACGATCTCCTTCAGTTCTTCCTCGGCCTCGTCGATGCCCGCCACGTCCGCGAAGGTGACGCCAGTCTGCTTCTCCATGTACACCTTGGCCTTGCTCTTGCCGATCTCCATCAGCCCGCCGGCCTGGCCCATGCGCTTCATGAGCAGGCCCCACAGGGCGACGAAGAGCAGGACGGGGACGACCCAGGAGAGCAGCGTGGACATCCACTTGCTCTCCATGCGGCCGGCGAAGCGCACCTTGGCCGCTTCGAGGTCCTTGATCAGATCGGGATCGCTCACGCGCACGGTGACGAACCGGTGCGTGCCCTCCCCCGCCTTCTTCAGCTCGTCGAGCTTGGCCTTGGGCAGCACGCTTTCCAGGCCTTCCGGCTTGAGGGTGCCGGAGACGGCTTCCTGCGTCAGCGCCAGATCCGCGACCTTGCCCGCCTTGAGGAGCTGCTTGAAATCGCTGTAGGCGAGCGTTTCCACATGCCCCGGGAAGAACAGGCTCTGGATCAGCAGCAGGAACAGGAATGCGCCGAAGAAATACCAGATCGAGAAGACTTGTTTCTTTTCCATGGTTCGCCCGTTCGGTTCGGTTTCATTCCCCGCGCCGGGGCGCCGGGCGCTTGCCCGCGCGTACGCTCAAGGCCAGTTCGCGTCCGCCGCGCGCAACCATCAGTTCCACCGTGTTGCCCGGTGCGACCGCCGCGATCCGGTTGATGAGTTCCACCGTATCGGCGACGGGCTGTTTGTCCATGGCCAGCAGCCGGTCGCCGGGCTTGATGCCCCCTGCGTCCGCCGGCCCGCCGCGCAAGACGCCGGCGATGACGATGCCCTGTCCCGGTTTTCCATTGCCGGGCGACACGTCCCGCGCATCGATGCCCAGCCAGCCGCGCTCGACCCGGCCGGTCTTGAGGATCTGCTCCAGGACCTGCCGGGCGAGGCTGACCGGAATGGCGAAGCCGATGCCCTGGGAGCCGCCGCTCTCGGAGTAGATCGCGGTGTTGATGCCGATGAGGGCGCCCGACGCATCCACCAGGGCGCCGCCGGAGTTGCCGGGATTGATGGCGGCGTCGGTCTGGATGAAGTTCTCGAAGGTGTTGATGCCCAGCCGGTTGCGCCCGGTGGCGCTGACGATGCCCTGCGTGACCGTCTGGCCGACGCCGAAGGGGTTGCCGATGGCCAGCACCGGATCACCCACCTCGATGCTTTTCGGATCGGCGAAGGTGACCGGCGCGACTCCCTTCGCATTCACTTTCAGCACGGCGAGATCGGTCTCCGGGTCGACGCCCACGATGCGCGCCTCGGCCGCCTCCCCCGTGCGGAAAGCGACCGCAATCTCGTCGGCGCCCTCCACCACATGGTTGTTGGTGAGGATGTAGCCGTCGCTGCTGACGATGACGCCCGAGCCGAGGCTGGTCGCGGGGCCTTCGGGTGCCTCGAAAAGCCGTCCGAAAGGATCGCCGAGACTTGGGCCGCGCCGGGCGGGAACCTGTTTCAGCGTGTAGATATTCACCACGGAAGGCATGGCCTTGCGCGCGGCCTGGCGGAAGCCGTGCTGGCCGGCCGCGCCCGGTTCGGGCGGCGGCGCCTCCTTGACAGTCACCACTTCCCGCGTGGCCGGCGGCGGATTCAGATCCGGCAAGTACGGCCAGAGCAGGAAGGCAATGCCGGCGATGGCCGCGAGCAGGAACAGGCCTCGTCGGGTCATGGCTGCCGCCTTTGCGCTGCGGGCGCATCGCCCAGCCGGGGAAAGAAAGCCGGCGTCGAAGCGCGGTAGCGCTCGTAATCCTCGCCGAACTCTGCCGCCACCTCGCGCTCCTCGCGAAGGGCCAGGCGCAAGTACATGAACACCAGGATCGGGAACATCGCCAGGGTCACCAGCGTCGGCCACTGCAGCAGGAAGCCGAACATGATGAGCACGAAGCCGGCGTACTGGGGATGCCGCATCCGCGCATAGGGGCCGGCCGTGGCCAGGCGGTGGGCGCGCTGGGCCGCGTACAGCACTTTCCAGGCCGCCGAGAGCAGCCAGAAGCCGCCGAAAATGAACACCGAACTCAGGAGGTGGAAGGGGCCGAAGTGCGGGTTGGACTTCCAGCCGAAGATCATTTCGAGCAGATGGCCGGAGTCGTGGGCCAGCCAGTTGACGCCGGGAAACCGGCTCGTCAGCCAGCCCGAGAGCAGATAGATGGTGAGGGGAAAGCCGTACATCTCCACGAACAGCGCGACGACGAAGGCGGAGAAGGCGGAGAAGGAGCGCCAGTCGCGCGTGGTCTTGGGCTTGGCGAAGCTGAAGGCGAAGATGATGAAGATGGCCGAATTGAGGACGACCAGGGACCACAGGCCGTAGGCGGAAGGTTCGTTCATTTGCGTTCTCCCTCGGACTTGTCCTGGGCGGCGCCACCATGTCCGCCATGTCCGCCATGGCCGCCGTGCCCGCCGTGATGGAAGAAGTGCATCAGCGGACAGGCAAGCAGCAGCAGGTAGGGCAGGATGCCGAACAGGTGGGCGCGGTGCTCGGTGAACAGGAAGAAGGCGGCGACGGCGGCGAAGCCGATGAACGCCCACTTCGTACGCGTACCGGTGCCATCCGTCTTTGCCTCGCCGTGCTGCCCGTGCGTTGCATGATGTTCGTCGTGTGGCGATGGGTCCAAGATGATCCTCCGTCGATGATCAATACCGCGTTTACGTAGTCCTCATGTCCGCGCCGCCAGCAGCGCGCCCGCCGCCAGCACTGCCCCGGCGACCATGAATGGCAACCATGGGGTCGCGGCGAACAGCACCCCGGTCGATGCGGCGGCCACCGCCTGGCCCAGGTTGGCCGCCGCCGCCTGCCGGCCCAGGGCCTGCCCCTGGCGCGATGCCGCCGCGTCGGAAATCCGGGTTGCCAGAGACGGGATCAGGATGCCCGTGCCGGCGGAGGCCAGCACGAAGGACAAGCCGGCCACCAGGCCGGAGCTGCCCAGGGTGACGAGCGAAAGCCCGACAGCCATGACGGCAAAGGCCGCCACCTGCATCCGGCGCTCCCCCATCCGCCGCTCGAGGAAAGGGAAGCCCCAAGCCTGCGCGGCGATCATGACGAGGCTGCAGGCCAGAAAGAACGCGCTGATCCCCCGCGGCCCCAGGGAGAGGGAATTCTTGCCGAACAGCGTAATGCCGACCTCGGCCGCGCTGATGCCGAACACCACCGCAGCGGTAAGCAGGAGGGCGCGGCGGATGGCCGCCTCGTCCTCGGCAGGGCGCGCCATGGCCGCCTCCGGCCTCGAAGCGCCCCGAGGGAGAATCGGCAGCGTGGTTACCGCGATGGCCACAAGCGCGCTCAGCAGAGCGACCAGAAAGAACGGAGAGTCCGCCATCAGGACGCCGGCGAGCCGCATGTCCGCCGGGGGCGCAATCACCATCGGCGCGAGCAGGCTGCCGAGCGCCGGGCCGAGCAGGAAGCCCAAGGTCGTCGCCGAGGCGGCCAGCGCGAAGTTTCTCGCGCGCCCGGCCGGGGAGGAATGCTCAGCCACGTAGGCCAGGGCCGCCGGAAACACGGCGGCGGAGAGCAGGCCGCTGGCGAGGCGGGCGGCGTAGATTCCCGCCAGCCCGGAAACGTTGTCCAGCGCCACCAGGGCGGCGGCGCTTCCGATCAGGCCGACGAACATCACCGCGCGCCGGTCGACGCGGTCCGACAGCGCACCCCAGAGCGGCGACATGACGAACAGGGCGAAGGTATAGAGGCCGGTGAGCCACCCCGTGTGGCGCGACACGTCGGCTGCGGCCGCCTGTCCCGGCAGCCGCTCCAGCAGGAAGGGCAGAACGGGCAGCGTCACGCCATAGGACATGGCAACCGACAACATCGCCAGGAGCAAGACCGCGAAACGAGCGACCGGCAGCGCTGCGGGACCGTCCACGCCCCCGGGAGCCGCCTCAGCAGCCATGCCGGTGGCGCCCATGCTCCTCGTGTCCTTCGTGCCCGCCCCCCTTCCGGGCAAATTGCTCCGGGGCCGCTTCGAACCGGTCTCGGTTCTCGCGCGTGGCGAAGTAGTAGGCGGTGCCCTGATAGACGGTGGCGATGGCGGTTTTCGGGTCCACCGGCTGCCCGCTCACCGGATCGACGGCAGCCTGCGTCTGCGGCCTCGATGCGTCGTCCTCGCGCCCGCCGCCGTGGCGGTGCCCGCTGCCGGGACCGCAGCCGAGACCGCCGCGGCGCATAAGGAAAATCACGCCGCCGGCCAGCAGCAGGTAGATCCAGTTCTGACCAAGCCATTCCATGCTTTCCTCCCCGATCGATGATGCCCTGCGGCGCCCGGTGGTGCCCGATCCCTCCCTCAGCCGCCCAGGTCGCGCTTCTTCTGCTCGAATTCCTCCCGCTCGATCTCGCCGCGGGCATAGCGCTCCTTCAGAAGGTCGAGCGCGCTGCGCTCCTGCGGCCTTTCGCGGGGCGTGCCGGTCCCGAACGCGCCCCTGACCAACGCCACGATGGCCACGACGAGGAGGACGATGATCAGCACCCAGAAGATCGTCATCCCGATCATGCCCACGCCCATCCCGCCCCCGTCATAGCCATAGCCCCACATATGCGTTCTCCTTTCCGGTCATCGAGGACGGCGGCCGAGATGGACAGCCCCCACGCTCGCTTCGCTGCGCTGCCCCCCGAGGGGGCGCAGGCCCTCCTTGGGGCGGCCCGGCGGAGGGCCTGAACCCTACACCTTCGCCCGATTGAGCCGCAGCGCGTTCGTCACCACCGACACCGAGCTGAAGCTCATGGCCAGGGCCGCGATCAGGGGCGAAAGCAGCAGGCCGGTGAAGGGATAGAGCAGCCCCGCGGCCAGCGGCACGCCCAGGGCGTTGTAGACGAGGGCGAAGAGCAGGTTCTGGCGCATGTTGCGCACCGTCGCCACGGACACCCGGCGTGCGGCGGCGATGCCGCGCAGGTCGCCCTTGACCAGGGTCACCGGGGCGCTGGACATGGCCACGTCGGTGCCGGTGCCCATGGCGATGCCCACGTCGGCACGGGCCAGCGCCGGCGCATCGTTGATGCCGTCCCCGGCCATGGCCACGCTGCGCCCTTCGGCCTGGAGCTTCGCCACCAAGTCGTCCTTGTCCTTGGGCTTCACTTCGCCCAGCACCTCGGCTATGCCCAGCCGGCTGCCCACCGCCCGGGCGGTGGTGAGGCCGTCGCCGGTGGCCATGAGGATGCGCCCGATGCCGCTCGCCCGCAGCGCGTCCAGGGCCTGTGGCGTGGTGGCCTTCACCGGGTCGGACACTGCCACGAGCCCCGCCGGCCGCCCGGCCACCGCGAGATACATGACGCTGGCACCCTCCAGTCGCAGGCGCTCCGCGGCCTCGGCGAGGCTCTGCCAGGCCACGCCTTCGTCGTTCATCAGGGCGGTGTTGCCGAGGGCGATCGTCTGGCCCTCCACGCTCCCGCGCACGCCGATGCCGGAGGAGGACTCGAAACTCTCCGCCTTCGCCAGCGTGAGCCCCTGACGCCGCGCTTCATCGACGATGGCGTGGGCGAGCGGGTGCTCGGAGCCCTGGTCCAGGCTGGCGGCGATGCGCAGCACCTCGGCCTCGGTCCAGCCCGCGGCGGCCACCGTGGAGTGGAAGGCGGGCCGGCCCTCGGTGAGGGTGCCGGTCTTGTCCACGATCAGGGTGTCCACCTGGCGCAGCTTCTCGATGGCCGCCGCGTCGCGGAACAGCACGCCCTGGGTGGCCGCCTTGCCCGTGGCCACCATCACCGACATGGGGGTGGCGAGCCCGAGGGCGCAGGGGCAGGCGATGATCAGCACCGCCACGGCATTGATGAGCCCGTAGGCCCAGGAAGGCTGCGGCCCGAAGAGGCCCCAGCCGAACAGGGTAAGCAACGCAATGGCCACCACCGCCACCACGAAGTAGCCGGCCACCACGTCCGCCATGCGCTGCATGGGCGCGCGCGAGCGCTGCGCCTGGGCCACCAGTTGCACGATCTGGGCGAGCACCGTCTGGGAGCCGATCTTCTCCGCCTGCATCACCAGGGCGCCGCTGGTGTTGAGGGTGGCGCCGATCACCTTGTCGCCGGCGCGCTTGGTGACAGGCATGGGTTCGCCCGTCAGCATCGATTCATCGACCGCGCTGGCGCCCTCGATCACCACGCCGTCCACCGGCACCTTCTCGCCCGGGCGCACGCGCAGGCGGTCACCGGGGTGCACGTGGGTGAGGGGGATGTCCTCCTCGGTTCCGTCGGCGTTCACGCGGCGCGCGGTCTTGGGGGCGAGCCCCAGCAGGGCCTTGATCGCCGCACCGGTCTCGGCTCGGGCCCTCAGTTCCAGCACCTGGCCCAGCAGGGTGAGGGAGACGATCACCGCCGCCGCCTCGAAATACACGGCCACGTGCCCCCCGATGCGGAAGGATTCTGGGAAGACGCCCGGGGCCAGGGTCGCCACCACGCTGTAGCCGAAGGCCGCCGCCACGCCCAGGCCGATCAGGGTCCACATGTTGGGGCTGCGGTTGATGACCGACCGCGCGCCGCGCACGAAGAAGGGCCAGCCGCCCCACAGCACCACCGGGCTCGCCAGGGCCAGTTCGATCCAGGGCTTCGCCGTGCCGAGGAGGCCCTCGAAAGTGCCGCCGAACATGGCGATCGCCGTCACCACCGCGGTGAGCGGCAGGGGCCACCAGAAGCGGCGGCGAAAGTCCCGCAGTTCCGGGTTCTCGCCCTCCTCCAACGCCAGCAGCACCGGCTCCAGGGTCATGCCGCACTTGGGGCAGGTGCCGGGGCCGAGCTGGCGCACCTCGGGGTGCATCGGGCAGGTGTATTCCGTGCCGGGCGGCGCGGCGGTCGGCTCCGCCGCGGCCGGCGCCGGGTGGGCATAGCGGTGGGGCTCGGCCTGGAACCTGGCCAGGCACCTGGCGCTGCAGAAGCGGTAGTCGGTGGCCTCGAAGGTGGTGCGGTGGGGCGAGTCGGGCTTGACCTTCATGCCGCACACCGGGTCGGTCAGGGCGGCGTCGGCCGGGGGCTGGTCATGGTGGCCCTGGTGGCTTTGGTGGCCGTGATGCGCGTGGACGGCGGAGCTGGACTCAGTCATGGCGGCTTTTCCCCTCGGTCTGGTAACGTCGGCGGACGACTCTATGATCCCGCCCACGCTCCGACGGAATCCTGACGGGAAGATTACTTTCCTGTAATCCCCGGCGCCGTCCCGGATCCGGCGCCGGCCGGCGGATCGGCGGGCGGGGCCTCCTGCTCCACGCATTTCATCTCCACCATGCGCCGCAGCACCGGCTCCTCGGCGATCATGGCGTCCACTGCAACCGGATCGAACTGGCTGCCCGCCATGCGCAGGATCTCCTCCTTTGCCGCGTCGTAGGGCAGGCCGCGGCGGTAGGGACGGTCCGAAGTCATCGCGTCCAGCGTGTCGATCACCGCGAACAGGCGTGCGCCGAAGGCGATCGCCTCGCCGTGCAGAGCGCGCGGATAACCGCTGCCGTCGAAACGCTCTTCGTGGCAGAGCACGATCTCGGCCGCTATGACCATGCCCGGCAGCCGGCTGACGATGCGATGACCGTCCTCGGCATGGCGGCGCATCACTGTCCACTCGGCCGCGTCCAGCGGCCCAGTCTTGAGCAGAACCCGGTCCGGCACCCCGATCTTGCCCACGTCATGGAGCAGGGCGCCCCAGTAGATTTGGCGCAAGGCCTCGGCGTCGCTGGCGAAACGATGGGCCAGCACCAGCGTGTGGCAGGCCACACGCCGCGAATGCAGCCCGGTTTCGTGTTCGCGCAGGTCGAGGGCATCCGCCAGGGCCTCGGCGAAGGCGGCATACAAATCGTCGTGCCGCGCGGGCGCGGCGCTCGCCTCGCCAAGAAAGCAGCGTTCGCACAGACGCCGCCCATCGGCCTGGGCGGGAAGCCGGGCAGAGAGGGCCGCGCCGCAGCGCGCGCAGCAACTGCCCGCGGAATCGGCAAGGAGCGGGGTCACGGTGTCACCGCCCGGTCAGTCGGGCCGGTTGCAGGTGGCCGCGCTCATTTCGTGGGCGCGGGCGGCATCCCTTCCTGGCGGCGCAGCATCTGCTCCATCATCATCTGCATCATGTCCATGCGGCGTTCCATCTGCTGCAGGCGGTCGGCGCCAGCGGCGGGACCACCCGTGCCCCCCATCATGCCCATGCCGCCGCCTTGGCCCATCATGCCGCCCCCCATCATGCCTCCGCCCATCATGCCTCCGCCCATCATGCCGCCTTCCATCATGGGACAACCCGTCATGCCGGCCTGCATGCCGCGGGCCATCTGCATGTTCTCCTGCATGGTTGCCATGTGTTCCGCCATCGCCTTCTGGCGCTCCTCGTCGGTCTTCGCCTTGGCAAAGCGGTCGAGCTGGCCCTGCATCTTTTTCACGTTGTCCTGCATCTTCTTCACCGTCTCGGCCGGCTTGGCCGCCGGTTTGGCGGTGGGGTTCCCCTGGGCCTGGGCCTGGTCGGGATGGTGGGCGTCTTCGGCGAAGGCGGGATGGGCGAAACCGAGGAGGGCCGCGAAGGCCGCGAAAAGCAGTTTGTTCATGGCATGTCCTTTAGTTGACGGAAAGTGGAACGCTGTCCCCTTTGAGCCGCGGGACGGCAGCGAGTTTCCCACGAATCCAGTGTGCTCGCCCGGCGGCGGCGGCAAGATGACCGGAAGATTACTTTGCTGTAATCCCGGACACCCGCACTCACGGCAATTGCCAGCGGAAGACGCGCGGGGCGGGCTCGCCGGGGCGGCCCTCCGCTGTCAGTGGCCGGCGTGCGCCTGGGCCATTTCCTTGGCCAGCGGCGTGAAGCGCGCCTGTTCGGCCGCCTTGCCGGCCAGGGCGATGGACACGACGGCCTTCATGGCGGGCGACGACTTGTAGTTGGCCGTGCCCTTCATGCGGTTGTCCCCGTCCGGCACGAGGCTCACCGTGGCCTTCTGCCCGCCCGAGAGGATCGTCGCCGTGCCGTTGGCGCCCGCCGTCGGGATCTTCTGGCCGCCGTGGTCGGTCACGTAGACCAGCACCGGGCTGTCCTTCGCCTCGCCGGCGTCCTTGGCGATCACCAGCTCGTAGTGGAACGGACCGGCCATGCGCAACTGGCCGCCGTTGGGTGCCTTCTGGGTGTCCAGGTAGGCATCGTCGTGGGCAAGAGCGGGGGCGGCGGCCAGTGCCGAGCCCAGTAGAACTGCGACTGCCAGCGATGCGATTTTCATCGGGTGCTCCTTTCAATATATGGTATGGCCCGCCATCGGGCCGGTTCAAAAACTCTCTTCCCCGCGCGCTTCCAGCAGCCGGACGAGCGGCCGCTCGCCCCACAGCCAGAACATCACGGGGGTGAGCAGGGTGTCCAGCAGGGTGGAGCTCACCAGCCCGCCGAAGATCACCACGGCCACCGGGTGCAGCACCTCCTTGCCCGGGGCATCGGCCGAGAGCAGCAGGGGGA
>CAYZLI010000068.1:0-18213 GCA_964479195.1 uncultured Rhodocyclaceae bacterium | reverse complement strand
GCTGCCGGCCAGGAATGCACCACCAATGCGGTTTGATCTGCGTCAACCCGCGCCATCTGGCGCGGCTATGCTTTCACAAGCCGAGCTGCGGCGCCTGGAAAAGCTCGCCGCGGCAGCGGGCCGTACGCCGCGCGCCATGCTGAAATTCGTCCTGCGGGACGGCTTCCCCGAGACGGAGCGCGTTGTGGCGGCGGTCAAACGGGGCCGCGCCGACGTAGCGGCCGGTCGCACTGTGCCGCACGATGAAGTCATGCGCCAGGGGCGCGAACTGATCACCCGTCATGCCGCGAAGAAAAAGGCGGCTTGAATGGGCCGACGTGGCTCGCGCTGAATACCTGGGAGGCCTCGGGTACATCGCGCACCAGCGGCGGCAACGGGCTTGAAAAAAGCCCAGCGTTGCGCTGGGCTTTTGTGATTTTGGTGGCCAAGGGCGGAATCGAACCACCGACACAAGGATTTTCAGTCCTCTGCTCTACCAACTGAGCTACTTGGCCTTAATTCTGTACTGCTGCCGCAATGGCTGCGGATTTTAGTTCCGGCCGCTCGCTGAAGCGAGCTACGCCCGCATTAGGCACGTAGGGCGCATTAGCCGCGTAGCGGCGTAATGCGCCGAACGAGGCCATCCGGCGCAATACGCTGCGCTATTGCGCCCTACAGGCCGTGCCGGAAAGCGCGGGATTATAGCCGTGCCGCGTAGCTCCCGTCAAAGGAAATCACTGCACCGGGACGTCGCTGACGCCCAGGGGAATCCAGCCGTTGGCATACCAGACGAAGTAGAGCGCGAAGCGCAGCAGGACCAGCAGTCCCACAGCGATGAAGCCCATGTACTCGTTGCCGACCGCCTTCGGCACGATAAAGCGCGTGGCGACGATCGCCGGCCGCGTCACCTGGCTGAGGAACTTGTAGAAGAAGTTGTTATGCCGGTTGCGGCCGATCAGCAGCCCAAGCAGGCCCTGGCCGATCAGCGACCACATGAAGAAGCCGTCCACCAGCATCAGGATCTGGAAGACGGTGAACATCGTTTGCGCTCCCTGGCTCATGGCGCTCCAATAAAAAGCCCCCCGGCGGCTGCCGGAGGGCTCGATTATAGTGCCTGCGCCGAACTCAATGGGCGCTCGCCTTGGCGGCGAGGATGCCGGTGTTCTGGCGCACGTAGAGCTCGTCCCACATGTCTTCGGCGCGCTTGTCGCGATACAGCAGCGAGCCGAGGAACACGGCGAGGAAGCCCAGCGGGATGGAGATCAGGCCCGGGTTCTTGAGTTCGAACAGGGGCTTCTCCAGGCCGACCATGGAGGTGGTGGCACCGCCCAGATCGGCGATCTTCTTCTCGGCGCCGGTCTTGGCGTTCTTCGCTTTCGCGATGTCCGCCGTGATCTTGGCCTTGGCGGCGTCGTCCGCCGCGGCGGCGAGATCGGCTTCGAGCTTCACCAGCTTCTCGTCGACGCCCTTGATGGCCTTCTCGCTGGCGGCTTTCACCGCGAGCGGGTAGGTCATGTTCGGCGACACCAGCACCAGGCCGATGGCGGTCACGGTGCCGATAATCATGCCCGCCACGATGCCACCGGTGTTGCAGCGCTTCCAGTACAGGGTGAGAAACACGCAGGGGAAGTTGGCGGAGGAGGCGACGGCGAAGGCCAGGGCCACCAGGTGGGCCACGTTCTGGCCCTTGGCGGCAATGCCCAGCACGATGGCGAGCCCGCCGAACACCACGGTGGCAACGCGGGCGGCCTTGACCTGCTCGGCCTGGGTCGCATGCTCGCCGCGGATCACGCCGACGTAGAGGTCGTGCGCAATCGCGGAAGCGGCAGCCAGCACCAGGCCGGCCACCACCGCCACGATGGTGGCGAAGGCCACGGCGGCGACGAAGGCCATCATGAAATTGCCCATCATGCTGTCGGCACCGCCACCCAGGGCCTGCGCCAGCAACGGATTGGCCATGTTCCCACCGGCATCCACCGCCGTGATGGCGAGGGGACCGACCTTCATGGCTGCGCCCATGCCGAGGAACAGGGTCAGCACGTAGAAGCCGCCGATGATGGCCATGGCCCAGACCACGGACTTGCGGGCCTCCTGGGCATTCGGCACAGTGAAGAAGCGCATGAGGATGTGCGGCATGCCGGCCGTGCCGAACACCAGCGCCATGCCCAGGGAGATCTGGTCGATGGGCGCCTTGAACAGCAGGCCGGGCTCCAGGAAGCGCTGGCCGAGTTCTTCCGCGCTCATGTTCTTCGCCGCATCGCCGAGGATGGCGGCCACGCGGGCCTGGATCTTCGGATCGCTGACGACGGCCTGCAGGAAGTCGCCGAAGAAGCCGTACTGGCTCCAGACCAGGATCACCATGACGATGGAGGCGCACACCAGCAGCACGGCCTTGATGATCTGCACCCAGGTCGTCGCCACCATGCCGCCGAACAGCACGTAGGCCAGCATGACGACGCCGACGGCGGCCACCGAAATCTCATAGTCGATGCCGATCAGCGTCTTCACCAGCACGCCGCCGCCGACCATCTGGGCCAGCAGGTAGAAGGTGGACACCGTGACGACCGAGAGGGCGCCGACGATACGGGTCTTCTTCGGATCGTTGCGGTAGGCGAGGATGTCCGACAGCGTGTACTTGCCGATGTTGCGGCAGGGCTCGGCGATCACCAGCAGCACCGAAATGTAGGCCACCAGCCAGCCCACCGAATACATGAAGCCGTCGTAGCCCCAGATGGAGATCAGGCCGGCAATGCCGAGAAAGGAGGCCGCCGACAGGTAGTCGCCGGCGATGGCCCAGCCGTTCTGCAGGCCGGAGACGCCGCCGCCCGCGGTGTAGAAGTCCTTGGCGGTCTTGACGCGCTTGGCGGCCACGTAGGTCACATACATGGTCAGGGCGATGATGCTGCCGAAGACGACGAAGGACAGCCACTTGAATTTATCCGGCACCGCGCCCTGGGCCAGGGCCGGCATGGACAGCAGCGGCAGCGCTACGGCCAGGAGGCCGAACACGATCTTGTTGCGTAGCGAATTCATGACTTATTTTCTCCCGATCTTTTCCGCGTCGCGGATCAGTTCCTCCGCCATGACGTCGAACTCCCTGGCCTTCACCGTGTAGTAGGCGGCGATGCCCCAGGCGACGATGAACTCGGAGAGCGCGAACAGGATGCCGACATTGACCGGGCCGAACACCTTCACCTTGAAGAGGTCGCCGAAATAGGCGGCGCCGATGGGCAGCAGGAAGTAGTACGCGATCGAAAAGGCCATCAGGCCCATGAGGAAGGCCGTCTTCCTCCCGTGCAGGCGCTGAAAGCGCGGGTCGGCGTCCACCGCCGCCCAGTTGATGGATGCTTGTGCCATGGCTCCTCCTCCTTGAGAAACACGCCGGGCACCGGATGGGCCCGATGGCACGGAACTGTAGCGATGTGGCCTGACTGCGCCCTTACGCAGTGCTGACGCCAGGCTTACAGGAAGGGGCGGAAGGCGTCCGGCGCCTCGGAAGCGGCGGTGTCCACCGGCATGCGGTGGCGGGGAAACACGACTTGCGCGACGGTGCCCCGCTCGTGGGGATTGGGCTTGAGGAGCACGTTGGCCCGGTGCAGCTCGGCGATCTCGCGCACGATGGCCAGGCCGAGGCCGCTGCCGTGCTCGGCCGTGCCGAGCACGCGGTAGAAACGCTCGAAGACCAGATCGCGCTCGTTTTCGGCGATGCCGCAGCCGTTGTCCTCGACCTCGATCAGCGCGAACTCCGTGGCGCGGGTGCGCACCGTGACGCGACCGCCTTCCGGCGTGTACTTGAGGGCGTTGTCCACGAGGTTGTTGATCAGCTCGCGCAGCAGCAGCGGGTTGCCGTCGACGCGCAGGGGCCAGCCGGTGGACTCGAAGCCGAGATCGATCTTCTTGGCGCGGGCCCGCGGCACCCACTGCCGGGTCACGTCGCGCACCAGCACCTCCAGGTCCACCGCCTCGACGGCATGGGTCTTCTCGTGACTGGATTCGGCCCGCGCCAGGGTCAAGAGCTGGTTGATGAGGTGCGCGGCGCGGTCGGCGCTCTCGGCGATCTGCACGAGCGAGCTGTGCACGTGCTGCGGATCGCTGTCCGAGAGGGCCAGTTCGGTCTGCATCTTCAGGCCGGTGAGCGGCGTGCGCATCTGGTGCGCCGCATCGGCGATGAAGCGCTGCTGCGCCAGCAGGTTCTGCTCGAGGCGCGCCATCATGTCGTTGAAGGCGAGGATCATGGGCAGCACCTCCTCGGGAATGCCGCGCGTCGAGATGGGCGAAAGATCGGAGGGCCGGCGGCGGCGAATGAGGCGGCGCAGGCGGTTGAGCGGCGCCAGCCCGCGGCCCAGCCCGACCCAGACCAGCACGGCCACCAGGGGCACGAAGCCGAACTGGGGCAGCGTGACGCCGGACAGGATGCGGCTCGCCAAGGCATTGCGCTTGCTCAAGGTTTCCGCCACCTGCACGGTGATATGCGGCCCCTCCGGCCGGGGTTGCAGGTAGGCATAGCCGACACGCACCTCCTCGCCGTCTATCTCCTCGTTGCGGAAATAGACCTCCCCCCACTTCGGGTCCTGGGGCGGCTCCACCCACGGAATGTCCCGATCGCCCGAAACCAGCTCGCCACGCAGGCCGAGCACCTGGTAATAGACGACGTCATCCTCCCCGCCGCGCAAGACCATCCGCGCCGGGACCGGAAAGCTGACGATGGCGCGGTCTGCGGCAACCTCGACGCGGCGGGCGATGGCATGGACGTTCTCCGCCAGGGCCTGGTCGAAGGGGTGGTTGGCGATGCTGTCGACGACGCCGTGGATGACGATGATGCTGAAGGGCCAGATGAGCAGCAGCGGCACCAGCATCCAGTCGAGGATCTCCCCGAACAGGGAGTTGAACTCGGTGCGCTCGGCCGGCTTGCGCCGGCGCCGGTCATTCTGGGTGATCGGGTTTCTCAAGGCAGTAGCCCAGGCCGCGCACCGTGGCGATGCGCACCCCGCCCGCTTCGAGCTTCTTGCGCAGGCGGTGCACATACACCTCGATGGCGTTGGTGGACACCTCCTCGCCCCAGCCGCAGAGGTGGTCGACCAACTGCTCCTTGCTCACCAGCCTTCCGGCGCGCAGGAGCAGAATCTCCAGCAGCGCCAATTCCCGCGCCGAGAGCTCCACCACCTGGCCGTTGAGCCGGGCCATGCGGTCGGCCTGGTCATAGACCAGCGTGCCGTACTCGATGCGCGTCGGGTTGCCCGTGCCCCGGCGCGTGAGCGCGCGCACGCGCGCCGCCAGCTCGGGCAGGGCGAAAGGCTTGGTGAGGTAGTCGTCGGCGCCGGCGTCGAGCCCGCGCACCCGGTCCTCGACGCCGTCCTGGGCGGTGAGGATGAGCACCGGCAGGGGCGACTTGCGCGCCCGCAGGCGCTTGAGCACGTCGATGCCGGACAGCTTGGGCAGGCCCAGGTCGAGGATCAGCAGGTCGAATTGCTGGGAGAGCAGCGCCGCGTCGGCATCGGCGCCGTTGGCCACATGGTCCACCGCGTAGCCGGACTTGCGCAGCGTGCGCACCAGGCCATCGGCGATGATGCGGTCGTCTTCGGCAAGGAGAATGCGCATCTTCAGAAAGCTTGTAAGGGACGTGTAAGCAACGTTATCTAGCCTGTCGCTGCTGTTCTCCTTTTATTCGGTCTTCGGGGGCCGGCTGGCATCCGCCAGCGGGCCTCGGGGAGCGGGCCATGCCCCACCGGTTCCGCTCCCTGCCGTTTTTTTTACCCACTTGTTTGAAAAAGTTTAACACCTAGCAGCCTGTCGGGCTTTATTCGCCGTGCGCGCCGGGCCGCTGCGGGGTGCAGTGCAAGGCGCGGGGCGCGCCGTTGTGCCGCCCACAACAAGCGACCCGCAACGCCGCAATGCGCCCCGCAGCGGCCCGGCCCTCCGGGTTGCGGCCAGAAAGCGCGTCTGCGGCGTTGCAGCGCTTGGCAAGGGAATAGCCATTGCCGGCGCGCTGCGCCTTGCATCCATCGCTTTCTGGCCGCAACGCGCGCGACGAATAAAGTCCGACAGGCTGCTAGTCGGCAGCGACGGCCTCCCAGTAGGCGCGGTGGCGCGCGAGACTGCGCTCCCGGTCCACCACGACTTCGATCACCTGCGGGCCGCCGGCGGCCAGCGCCGCGTCCAGTGCGAGGATGAACTCGGACGGCTGACCGACGCGCCGGTGACTGATCCCCCAGGCGGCGGCGGCGTGGGCGAAGTCGATGCCGGAGGGCGTCAGCCAGGCGCGCTCGAACTCGGGCAGCCGCGCCTGGGGCAGGTGGCCGAAGATGCCGCCGCCGCCATTGTTCAGCACCACCAGCACCAGGTCGAGCCCACGGGCGGCGGCCAGCCCATTGAGGTCATGCACGCAAGCCAGGTCCCCGAGCAGCGCCACGGCGGGACCGGCGGCGGCGATGCCGGCGGCGGTGGAGACGTTGCCGTCGATGCCGCTGGCGCCGCGGTTGCCGAACAAGCGCAGCGGCTTGGTCAGGCTGCCCGAGAAGCTGTCCACATCCCGGATGAGCATGGAATTGCCGCAGAACAGCCGATGCCCCGCCGGCAGCCGCGCCACCAGGGCCGGGATCAGCGCCTCCTCGCAGGGATCCGCCCCCGCCGCCAGCTCCGCGGCGAGGGTGGCGGCGCGCGCTTCTTCGGCGGCGAAGGCCCGGCGCCAGGCGGCCGCGGCCGGGGCCGGCGCCGCGGCGGCCAGCGCCCGGCAGGTCTGCGCCGGGTCGGCCTGCAGGAGCGCCGCCGCGGCGTGCTGCGGATCGGCCCAGCGGCCCGCGGGATCGACCAGGAAATGGGCCGCTTGCGCGTTCGCCGCCAGCCAGTGCTGCAGGCTGCGCGAGACGGGAAAGGCACCGAAGCGCAGGACCCATTCGGGCCGGTGCGCGGCGGTAAACGAGTGGCGGCGCAGGAAGGCCTCGTAGCGCACGCACAAGCGCGAGCGGTCGTGGGGGCCGAAGCGCAGGTTGGACAGAGGCTCGCCCAGCACCGGGCAATCGAGCCGCGCCGCCAGCGCGGCCACCGCGCCGGCAAAACCGGCGGGATACTCGGCGCCCCCGCACAGGATGACGCCGGGACGCCCGGACAGGGCCGCCGCCAGCCGCGCCACGGCCGCCGCATCGGGTAGCTGCTGCGGTGGCGCGACCGGCACCGGCGGCCGTGCCGCGACCGCCGGCCATTCGCCCTCGGGCAGCAAGGGCTCGCGAAAGGGCAGGTTGAGGTGCACCGGCCCGGGGGCCGGCCAGCGGCTCTCGGCCACGGCGCGGGCGGCCAGGCGGTGCAGGTAGCCGGGATCGACGCCGGCCTCGGGCGTGCCCAGCGCGTGGGCGGCGCGCACATGATCGCCGAAGAGCTTCAGCTGGTCGATGGTCTGGTTCGCGCCCCAGCCGCGCAGCTCCGGCGGCCGGTCGGCGGAGATGAGCAGCAGGGGCGTGCCGCCCGCCGCGGCCTCGACCACGGCGGGAAACCAGTTGGCCGGCGCCGAGCCGGAAGTGCCCAGCAGCGCCGCCGGCCGGCCGCTCGCCTTGGCGAGGCCGAGGGCAAAGAAGGCGGCGCTGCGCTCGTCGATCACGATCCAGGTGCGCAGGGCCGGCTGGCGCAGGAAGGCAAGCACCAAGGGCGTGGAGCGGGAGCCCGGCGAGATCACCACCTCGGCCGCGCCGGCGGCGGCGAGCCCCTGGACGAGCGCCTGCGCCCAGCGCAGGTTGAGGCTGCCGGTGTCCATACCTTCCTTCACTGGGTGCCTGTGCGGGTGAAGGCCCCGGCGCAGGACCCGGCGTGGGCGAGGGCGTCGAGCATGGTGTCGAGCTTGGCCTCGGTCTCCGCCAGTTCCTGTGCCGGCGCCGAGCCGGCGACGATGCCGGCGCCGGCGAACAGTTCCGCCTCGCAGCCGGCGAGGAGCGCACAGCGCAGCGGCACCGCCACCTCGCCGTCCCCGTCGGGGCCGATCCAGCCGATACCGCCAGCATACCAGGCGCCGCGCCGCTCGCCGTGGCGGCGCAGCCAGTCCCGGGCGGCGGCGGCCGGCGCGCCGCCCACGGCCGGCGTCGGGTGCACCCGCGCCACCAGGTCGAACAGGCCGGAGCCGGGCGCGAGCCGCCCCTCGATGCGCGAGCACAGGTGCTGCAGGTCGCGCAGGCGCAACACCTGCGGCGCCTCCGGCACGTCCAGGCGCTCGCACAGGGGCGCCAGGGCGGCACGCACGGCATCGACGACCAGGCGCTGCTCGCGGCGGTTCTTGTCGTCCGAGAGGAGCGACGCGGACGCCTCGCCGCCGCCGGGCCCCTGCCAGGCCGTCCCGGCCAGGGCATCGGCGCGCACCACGCCCCCGGCCAGGGACACCAGCCGTTCGGGGGTGGCACCGAGGAAGACGCGCCCGCCCTCGCCCACGGCGTAGATCGTGTGCACCGGGTGGCGCCGGACGAGGGCGGCGAGCACCGGTGCGGCCTGGAACGGCCGCCCGGCGCGCACCCGGGTGCTGCGCGTCAGCACCACTTTTTCCAGGCGTCCGGCGGCGATGTCCGCCAGGGCCGTCCCGACCCGGGCCAGCCAGGCCCGGTCGGCGAGCGGCGTGGCGCCGCGGGACAGGGTGCCGTCGGCCCGGCCGGCGGACGTCGGCCGCAGCGCCGCCAGCCAGGAATCCACCGCCGCCTCGCCGTCGCGGGCGGCGCAGGTGAAGGTGGCGCTGCGCCGGCCGGCGCGGGCCTGCAGGAGCACCGCGGGCACGGTCAATTGCGCGTTGGGCAGCGCCCCCTGCTCTTCCTCGTCGAAGGCGAAGCCGAGAAAGGCCGCCGGCGCGGCATCGGCCAGGCCGAGGCCGTCGTGGAGCCAGGATCGGCTTAAGCCCGCAAAGGCCGCCTGCAAGGCGGAAAAGCGCGCCGGGCCGGCCGTGGCGAAAGCCATCGCCCGACCCAGGCCCAGGCGGAATTCGCCCGCCGCCGGCTGCGCCCAGTAGAAGAACGGGCCGGCGCCGAAGCGAGCACCAAGCCAGTCGTCCTCGCCCGGGCCCAGCTCGAGCGTGATGCTGATGAGGGCGTGAGCCGGCGCGACGGCCAGGCGCTGCGCCAGCCGGGGGCGCAGGCGGCCGAGGAGTGCGGCGTCGAGCAGTTGCATCATGCCTGCACCGCCAAAGCGCGCAGGGCCGCGCGCTCCAGCTTGCCCATGGCGTTGCGCGGCAGGCGCGCCACCGCCAGCACGCGCCGCGGCCGCTGCGCCGGAGCGAGGCGCTCACGGCCCCACTCGCGCACCCGCTCCGGCGTGCACGAGCCGACGATCAGGGCCACCAGCAGGTCGCCCCACACCGGGTCGGGCAGCGCCGTCACCGCCACGTCGGTCACGCCGGGGCAGGCGGCGAGGCAGGACTCCACTTCCAGGGGATGCACATTCACGCCGCCCGTCACGAACACATCGTCGGCGCGGCCCAGCACGGTGAGCCGCCCTTCCCCGTCCAAGGCCCCGAGATCCGAGGTGACGAACCAGCCCTCCTCCAGACCGAGGCCGGGGCGCAGTTCCGGATTGAGGTAGCCGCGCATCACCTGGGGGCCGCGCAGGCGGATGCGCCCGTCGCCGCCGATGGCGACGTCGAAACCCGCCAGGGGCGCGCCCACCAGGCCTTCCCGCCAGGCGCCGGCGGCCGGGCGCAGCAGGGTGGCCATCTGCGCCGCGCACTCGCTCATGCCATAGGTGGGACACAGGGGCCAGCCGACCGCCACCGCCCGCTCGAAGAGGGGCCGCGCCAGGGCGGCGCCGCCGATCAGGGCGCAGCGCAGGCTCGGCGGCGGCGGGCCCTCGTCCGCATCCAGCAGGCGGGCGAGCATGGCCGGCACCAGCGAGATGTGGGTCACGGCCCGGGCGCGCAGGTCGCGCCAGACGGCGGCGGCATCGAAGCCCTCGTGCAGCAGCACGGCGGCCCCGGCGCAAGCGCAGCGGTGGAGGATGGAGAGGCCGCCGATGTGGTGCAGCGGCAGGCAGTCCAGCCACAGGTCGCCGGGTGCCAGCGGCAGGCGCTCGTTGGAGGCCTGCGCGGCGGCGGCGAGATTGGCGGAAGAGAGCATGACCGCCTTGGGCGCGCCCTCGCTGCCGCTGGTGGCGATGACCAGGGCGAGGTCGTCTGATGGGGTAGCAGCCCGCGCGGCTTGGTCTCCCCCTTTGCAAAAGGGGGACGGAAGGGGGATTTCAGCGGCGTCAAATCCCCCCCGGCCCCCCTTTTCCAAAGGGGGGAGCGTGAGTCGCCGCAGCCGCGCCCCGCCCAGGGCCTGGAGCGCGGGCCAGCGGCTGTCGGCGGTGGCGGGATCGAGCGGCATGAGGGCGGCGCCTGCGGCGGAGCAGGCGACCGCGGCCGCGGCCAGGTCCGCGGCCCCGCCGGCGACCGCGGCAATGCAGCCGGGGCCGAGGCCGGCCCGCCCCAAGGCCGCAGCCTGGGCCCCCGCCCAGTCGGCGAGTTCGCCGTAGCTCCATTGCCGGGCGAACATCAGCAGGGCCGCCGCATCGGGCTGCCGCCGGGCGCGCAGGCCGATGCACTGGGCCAGGGTCGTCGGTTCCGCGGGAGGGCTCATGGGCGGGAATTTAACCGCAAACGCGGCGAGTGACGCGTTGCGCCGCATCAAGAGAAGTCGAGACCCGCATGGGGCACGAAGCCCAGGCCGGGGCGCCCGGGCAGCACCAGCCGGCCTTCGCAGACCTCCGGCGGCGCGCCCGTATCCGCCGCCAACCAGGCCGATGTGGCCAGCCCGTGCGCGAGACCGTTGTCGAGCGCGGCGGCCAAGTGGGCCGCGGCCAGGACGCCGCAGGCGGTCTCGATGCTGCTCGTGACCACGCACTGCATGCCGGCCCGCCCGGCGCGCAGCGCCACCGTGAGGGCCGGCCGCAAGCCGCCCAGGCGCGGGGGCTTGAGCACGAGGCGCCGCACCGGCGGATCGGCGAACAGCGTCGCCGGATCGAACGCCGGCCAGGATTCGTCCAGGGCCAGGGGAAAATGGCAGCCCGCCTGCAGGCGGCGCAGCGCCGCCGGCTCGGGCACGGCGAGCGGCTCCTCGAGGGCCTCGACGGGCAGGTCGGCACAGCCGGCGAGGAAACGTGCCGCGCTGCCCGCGTCCCAGGCGCGGTTGGCATCCAGGCGCAAGCGGACAGCCGGCGGGAGCCTTGCCGCGAGATCGTGCAGGCGGGCGGACTCCTCCTCCACCCCGCCCACGCCGAGCTTGAGCTTGAGCGTGCTGAAACCGGCGGCGACGGCGTCAGCGACCCCCTGTTCGCTGACGCGCACCAGCGCGCCCAGGGCGGCGTTGACCGGGATGCTGCTCAATTCATCGGCCGCGTTCGGTTCCCCGTCGTCCCCGCGGAAGCGGGGATCCAGCGTCTTTCCAAAGTCGCTGGATTCCCGCCTCCGCGGGAATGACAGGTGGGTGCCCCCGAGCCGGCGGAAGAGCGGCACCCCCTCGGCCTGCGCCAGCACATCCAGCAGGGCGCATTCCAGGGCGCAGCGGGCAGCCGGCGTGGCGAAGCCTTCGAGCACGGCGAGCACCGCGTGGACGTCCTGTCCGGGCAGCCCCTGCCCCCAGGCGTCGAGGGCCGCGCGGGCGGCCTCGGCGGGCTCCGTCCCGATCGCCGGCAGCGGCGCGCAATCGCCGTAGCCGATCAGGCCGGCGTCGGTTTCCAGGCGCAACAGCCAGCCCGCGCGCTGCGCGAAGCCGCCCGCCGCGCTGGCCCATGCGGCGCGCAAGGGCAGGCGGTAGGCGTGCAGGCGGGCCGCCGTGATTCGCACGCCGGCCTCTTACGGCCGCTTGCGGTACTTGGCGAACTGCGGCGGGCGCTTCTCGAGGAAGGCATTGCGCCCTTCCAGGCCCTCCGCCGTCATGTAGAAAAGTCCCGTGGCGTTGCCGGCGAGCTCCTGGATGCCGGCCAGCCCGTCGGTGTCGGCGTTGAAGCCCGCCTTGACAAAGCGCAGGGCCATGGGCGACAGGCGCAGCATCTCGCGGCACCACTGCACCGTCTCCTCCTCCAGCGCCGCCAGGGGCACGACGGCGTTGACCAGCCCCATGTCGAGGGCCTGCTGCGCGTCGTACTGGCGGCAGAGGAGCCAGATCTCCTTGGCCTTCTTCAGGCCCACGGTGCGCGCCAGCAGCCCGGCGCCCAGGCCCGCGTCGAAACTGCCCACGCGCGGCCCCGTCTGGCCGAAGCGGGCGTTGTCCGCGGCGATGGTCAGATCGCAGACCAGGTGCAGCACCTGGCCGCCGCCGATGGCATAGCCCGCCACCATGGCCACCACCGGCTTGGGCAGGCGCCGGATCTGCATCTGCAGGTCGAGCACGTTGAGGTGCGGCGTGCCCGACTCGTCGTGGTAGCCGCCATCGTCGCCCCGTACCGTCTGGTCGCCGCCCGAGCAGAAGGCCGCGCCGCCGGCGCCGGTGAGGATGATGGCGCCGACGGCGGGATCGCGGTGGGCGCGCTGGAAGGCGTCGCCGAGTTCCATCACCGTCTCCGGGCGGAAGGCGTTGCGCCGGCCGGGCCGGTTGATGCTGATCTTGGCGATGCCCTCAGCATGGGTGTGGTAGAGGATGTCGCGGTAGTCGCCTTGGGCGACCCAGTCGAGGGCGGTTCGGATCATGATGCCGGCGTGATGGAAATGACGCCCGCCAGTATACCGGCTGCGCCCCCGCGCGGCTGTAGGACGGCTCCTACAGCCGCGACCACATCCCGGTCGACACGTAGCGCTCGCCCGTGTCGTTGAGCAAGGTGACGATGCTGCGGTAATGGCCCGTGGCGGCGACCTTCAGGGCGGCATGCACATAGGCGCCGGAGGACGGGCCGACGAAAAGGCCCGCGCGGGCCAGCCGCCGGCACATGGCCAGCGCCTCCTCCAGGCTGACGGGCAGGCGTGCGTCGATCAGCCCCGCGTCGAGGATGGCGGGCACGATGTCCCCCGGCTGCCCCAGGGGCTTCAGCCCCTCGATGCCGGGGAAGGGATCGGGAATGACGGCGGCGATGCGCAGCCCGGGCTGCGCCTCGCGCAGCCGCCGGCCGATGCCCGTCAGCGCCCCGCCGGTGCCCACGCCGGCGACGAAGGCATCGGGCAGGCCCCCCGCCTGCTCGCTCACCTGGGCGAGGATTTCCGGCCCGGTGCCCTCGTAGTGGGCGCGCCAGTTGTCCTCGTTCGAATACTGGTCGCAGTGCCAGTAGCGGCCCGGCTCGGTCTCGGCCAGCCGGCGCGCCTCGCGCAGGGCGCAGTCATAGCCTTCCAGGGCATCGGTGACGATCAGCTCGGCACCGTGGGCGCGGATGCGGTCGAGCCGCTCGGCGCTGGCGTTGCCCGGCACGACGATGCTGACCGGTATGCCCAGCGCCGCGCCCAGCATGGCGTAGGAGATGCCGGCGTTGCCCGAAGAGGAATCGAGCAGGCGCCGCCCGCCTTCGAAGCGCCCTGCTTCCAGGGCGCGCGTCAGCATGCGCGCCACCGGACGGTCCTTGATCGAGCCACCGGGATTGACGCTTTCCAGCTTGGCGAAGAGACGGGTGGTCGCCGAGACTTCCGCGGCGAAGGGGATTTCCACCAGAGGCGTGTGGCCGATGCCTTGCAGGAGCCAGCTTGCCGGCGATTTGGCCGCCGCATCGCCAGCAAGCTGGCTCCTACCGGATTCGACGTCCGGAGGCAGCCGCTCGCTCATGCCGCCCATCCCCGCTGCGCGCGCAGCGCCGCGACGCTCCCCCGTCCGAATTTCGCGCGCAGCGCCACGAGGTTCCCCTCTCCCCTCGGGGGAGAGGGGCTAGGGGTGAGGGTACAGCGATCGCACCCCCTCATCCCCACCCCTTCTCCCCCCAGGGGAGAAGGGAGCTTGGTGCGGCCTGCGGCCGTCCGTGGGCCGGAAGGGTTGGGGGTGAGGGTGCGGCGGCCGCACATCATGCCGCCCTCTGGCAGAACTGGACGTAATCGATGTACCCGGGGAAGGCCCGTCCCTCCCCGCACCAGGCGCAATCCGGATCGGGCATCAGTTCGAACTCGGTGAAGCGGGCGCGCAGGGCGTCGAAGCAGAGCAGCCGCCCCACCAGGGGATCGCCCAGATCGAGCAAGAGCTTCACCGTCTCCACCGCCTGCAGCAGGCCGATCACCCCGGGCAGCACGCCCAGCACGCCGGCCTCGACGCAGGAGGGTGCCAGGTCCGCCGGCGGCGGCTCGGGATACAGGCAGCGGTAGCAGGGGCCGCGCCGCTTGCCGTAGCGCGGCCAGAACACCGTGGCCTGGCCCTCGAAACGGTAGACGGAACCGTGCACGTTGGGCAGGCCCAGTTTCACGCAGGCGTCATTGACCAGGTAGCGCGTGGGAAAGTTGTCGGAACCGTCCACGATCACGTCATAGCGCGCCAGCACGTCCTCCACGTTGGCGCTGGTCAGGCGCAGGGCATGGGTCTCGACGCGCACGGAGGGATTGAGGGCGGTGAGGGTCTGGCGCGCCGAATCCACCTTGGCCTGGCCGACGCGCTGGTCGTTGTGCAGCACCTGGCGCTGCAGGTTGCTGCGCTCCACCACGTCGTCGTCCACCAGCCCCAGGGTGCCCACGCCCGCCGCGGCGAGATAGAGGGCCGCGGGCGAACCCAGGCCGCCCGCACCGACTAACAGCACGCGGCTGGCGAGCAGTTTCGCCTGTCCCGCCTCGCCGATCTCCGGCATGGCGAGATGGCGGCTGTAGCGCTCGCGGAAGTCGGGGCCAAAGCTCACGGGCAGCTCGAAGGGCAGGCCCTCCGTCTTCCAGCGCGCGAAGCCCCCCGCCATGGAGGCGACGCGCCGGTAGCCCAGGCGCAGGAGGTCTTCTGCCGCGAAGAGCGAGCGAGCGCCCCCGCCGCACATGACCACCACCGGCTGGTCAGGATCGGGCACCGCCTCCTCCACGCGCAGCTCGAGGTAGCCGCGCCCCAGGCGCAGCGCCCCGGGCGGACTGCCCGCGGCGATCTCCTCGGGCTCGCGCACGTCGATGAGGGCGGCGCCGCGCGCCTGCAGGGCAAACGCCTCCGCGGGCGTCACCTCGGGAATGGCCTTCTTCAGCTCGAAGAGCAGGCGCTCGCGCGCCTTGAGGCTGCCCCCCGCCACGGCGGGCACGATGGCGAGCACGTCGCCCTCCCGCACGGGCGTGGCCAGGCCGTCGAGGGCCCGCACGTTCTGCGCGCCCACATAGACATTCACGAACTGGCGCAGGCTGCCCTCCGGCGAGAGCACCCGCTCCAGGATGCCGGCATGGGCGCGGCCGAGGGCGGCGAGGGCCTCCTGCACGGTTTCAGCCTGCACCGCCACCTCGTCCGCCCCACCGGTGTAGCTGCGCAGCGGGGTGGGGATGCGCACGACGATACGGCTAGCCATGACGGATTTCCTCCTCGGCGAAGGCCCCGTCCGCGAGGCGCCAGGAACGCATCTCTGCGACCCCCTCGCGGCCGACGGACAGGATGAGATAGGACCAACCGGGCCAGGCCCATTCCCGGTCCGTGGCGCTGGGCCGCGCCGGCTGGTCGGGATGGGTGTGCCAGACGCCCACCACGTCCAGGCCCGCGACCCGGGCTTCGTGCTCGGCGGCGAGGTAGTCGCCGGGATCAAGCTCGAAGCGGTCGCGCGCCCGCTCGGTGTTCAGGTTGCGCGCCCGGCGCAGCCGCACCACGGTGCACGCCCCGTTGGCCGCGCGCCCCACCAGCAGGCCGCAGGCCTCAAGCGGGTAGCCGGCGCGGGCCAGCGCCTCAAGTTCGGCGCAGACGGGCAGCGGCAAGTGCAGGATCTGACCCATGGCATGGTCTCTCCAGTTCGCATCCGCGAATTAAGACCATTTTAGTACCGTATGGGTTCGTTCCGCTAGAGGTGGCATGGAGGAGTCCGGGCATGGGATAGCGCCGACCAGGCATGATATGATTTGTCATGTCTGAGACGAAGGTTGTGGACGATGCATTCACCCTGTCCCAGAAATGGGGGAACGGAATCCTGCGCCGGGAGGTCTGGGCCGATGAGGCCGGGCGTGTCGTGCGTTACAACCTGGCCTACATCAACCGGGAGGTTTTCCAGCGCGACAATGGGTGCGGCGTGGGCTACGACAATGCGCACGGTGTACACCACAGGCACTATTGTGGAAAGATCGAGCCCGTCGAGTTCGTGAGCTTCGAGGACATCGAAGCGAGGTTCGAGGCGGACTGGCTGGCATTCAGGAGGAAGCGATGAAAGCGATCATCAAGACAGCGGGAGCCGAGGAGTTTTTCGAGCGCGGCCGCGAGATCGCCAGGCTGGCCGATCAAGGCGAGCCGATTCCGGCCGAGAAAGTGATCGCCTTCGAGGACCCGGAGGCGGTGACGCGCCTCATGACGACCGCCAAGCTCGCCCTGTTCCGCGCGGTCAAGGCGTGCCCGGGATCGATCACCGAAATTTCGGCCCGCCTGCACCGCGACCGCAGCGCCGTCAAGCGCGACGTCGACGAACTGGAGCGGGCCGGGCTGGTCGTCGTCGACACCAAGCCCCTGCCCGGTCACGGCCGCAAGAAGGAAGTGCGCGTCGCCGCCGAACAGGTCTTGCTCAGCGCCGTCGTCGCCTGACCGGGCGCCGGCGCAAAGAGGCGCAGGCACACGAGAACCCGCTGGGCGCACCCGCGTTCAAGACAGACGGCGCGGCGCGAGGTCCAATGGCTCTTTTTCGGGAGCCGCCGTGGCCGACGCATTCAAGAGCTTCACCCCGCCTTTCACCGCCAGCGGCCGCGCCGCCCTGGTGCCGGCGCCGCCTTGGCACTACGCCGGCTGGCTAATGAACGTGGCCTTCGCCTGCCCCGAGGCCCGCGGCGCGCAGATCGCACCCGCGTCCCTGGGGCGGCTGACGGGTACGGGCTGCATCCATTTCGCCGACTGGCAGGCTACCACCGACGGCGCCGAGCTTGCGGACCCGGAATACGCCCAGTACCGCGAAACCATCCTCATCGTCCAGATCGAGCGCCCCGACAGCCGCCGCTTCAACTACTGCCCCTTCATCTGGGTAGACCAGGACATCGCGCTGCTGCGCGGCCTGCTGCAGGGCTGGCCGAAGAAGCTGGGCGCCACCCACCTGACGCGCAGCCTGCCGCTGGCCCACCCGGCGGCCGCGCCCATCGGCCCCGGCACGCGCCTGGGTGCCGCGTTGTGCGTGAAAGGCCGGCGGCTCGTGGAAACCACACTGGAGCTCACAGGCAAAACCGGCGCACCCCACGGCTTCCTCACCGGGCCGACCATCGGTGCAGTCGGGTGGCCCGACCTGCGGCAGCCGCAGCACGGCCCGCAAATCCGCTGGGTGCTGCCGGACATCCGGGGCAAGGTGGCAAGCACGTGGCACGCCGCCGAGGCATCCCTCACCGTGCTTGATCATCCTTGGGAGGAGCTGGAACTGCTGGGGGAGATCTCCGCTGTCGCCGCCAGCGTGGGCTGGGTCGGTCTCACCGTGGCCGGTGCCGTCGACTTGCCCGACTGATATGCTGGCGGCCATGACATCGGCGCACTCACGCCTGCGGCGGATCAAGCTCGGTCCGGAGGCCGCGATCGAGGTCCTGCGCGCCACCGAGCCCGACGCCCGTTTCGCGCCCCACTGGCATGCGGAGTGGAGCATCGGCGCAATCCAGGCCGGGCACTGCGATTTCGTGTTCGAAGGCGGCCAACACCGCGCTGCCGCCGGCGAATTGGTGGTCATGCCGCCCTGGTCGCTGCATGCCGCCCTGGCGGCGGCCGAAGCCTTCGCCATGGCGATGTACTACGTCCCCCAGTCGCTCCTGGCATCCTGGATGGGTTGGCCCCCGGAGCAGCGGCCGGCCCAGAAGGCGGTCGTCATCCCCGCTCCGGCGCTGGGCGCAGAGTTGTGGCACGCCTCGGGCAGAGCGGTACCCGTCGTTCCCCGTACCGCGCTTCTGAAATCGGCCGCGCTGGCCTGTCCCGGCCCGGCGACCCAACCGCTGCGGCCGCGGTCGGACGAGGACGAAGTCCTGCGCCGCCTGCTCGTGGACGAGGACGCCAACCCTGCCCTGCTGGCGAGCATCGCCGGGATGAAGCGGGAAGCCTTTCACCGCCGCTGCAAGCGGCATCTGGGCGTGAGTCCAATGCATTTCCGCCGCCTGCAGCGCATGGCACGGGCCAAGCAAGCCCTCGCCGATGGCATGGCCGTCGCCGACGCTGCGGCCCTGTGCGGCTTCGCCGACCAGGCCCACTTCTCCCGCTGGTTCAAGCGCACCTTCGGCTGTTCGCC
>CAYZLI010000067.1:0-18221 GCA_964479195.1 uncultured Rhodocyclaceae bacterium | reverse complement strand
CTATCCGAACGGTTTCGCCGCGCGGCTGGCGCGGCCAGCGAAGAACTAGGGGAGGCAATGAGCAAGGAAACCAAGGATCTCATCGTCGGGCTGGACATCGGCACTTCGAAGATCGTCGCCATCGTCGCCGAGCTGACGCCCGAAGGCCGGCTGGAAATCCTGGGGCTGGGCAACCAGGACTCCAAGGGGCTGAAGAAGGGCGTGGTGGTGAACATCGAGTCCACGGTGAATGCCATCTCCCGCGTCGTCCAGGAAGTGGAGCTGATGGCCGACTGCAAGGTGAAGGAGGTCTACACGGGCATCGCCGGCAGCCATATCCGCAGCTTCAACTCCAACGGCATGGTGCCGATCAAGGACAAGGAAGTCACGCCCATGGACGTGGACCGGGTCATCGAGACGGCGCGGGCCATGCCCATTCCCTCCGACCAGCAGATCCTGCACATACTGACGCAGGAGTTCATCGTGGACGGCCAGGACGGCGTGCGCGAGCCCATCGGCATGAGCGGGGTGCGCCTGGAAGTGAAGGTGCACATCGTCACCGGCGCCGTGTCGGCGGCCCAGAACATCGTCAAATGCGTGCGCCGCTGCGGCCTGGAGGTGGTGGATCTGGTGCTCCAGCCGCTCGCCTCCAGCTACGCCGTGCTGACCGAGGACGAGAAGGAGCTGGGCGTCTGCCTGGTGGACATCGGCGGGGGCACCACCGACGTGGCCGTGTTCACCCAGGGCGCGATCCGCCACACGGCGGTGATCCCCATCGCCGGCGACCAGATCACCAACGACATCGCCATGGCCCTGCGCACCCCGACGCAGGATGCGGAGGAGATCAAGGTGCGCTACGGCGTCGCCCTGCAGCAGTTGGCCGACGCCGAGGAAACGGTGGAAGTCCCCGGCGTGGGCGAGCGGCCCTCGCGCAAGCTCTCGCGCCAGGCCCTGGCCGATGTCATCGAGCCGCGCGTGACCGAACTCTATGAGCTGGTCCAGGCGGAGCTCAGGCGCAGCGGCTACGAGGAGCTGCTCTCTTCGGGCATCGTGCTCACCGGCGGCAGCTCGGTCATGCAGGGCATGGTGGAGCTGGGCGAGGAGATATTCCACATGCCGGTTCGCCTGGGGACGCCGAAGTACCCCGGCGGCCTGGGCGAAGTGGTGCAGCATCCGCGCCATGCCACGGCCATGGGCCTGCTGCTGGAGGGCATGGCCCAGAAAAAACGGGGCATCAAGGCGCACCAGACCCGCACCTTCAAGCAGGTGCTGGCGGCGATGCAGTCGTGGTTCGAGAAGAATTTTTAGCAGTTGCGATTTGTAGTCGAAGTTGTCTTACTGACGAAAGGAGGCGAGCATGTTTGAAATCCTGGAAATGGAACCGAGCGGTACGGTGATCAAGGTGGTCGGCGTCGGCGGGGCGGGGGGCAACGCGGTCGAGCACATGATTCGGGAGGGGGTGCAGGGCGTCGAGTTCATCTGCGCCAACACGGACGCCCAGGCCCTGGGGCGCAGCGCCGCGCCCTTCAAGCTGCAGTTGGGCAAGACCGGCCTCGGTGCGGGGGCCAGGCCCGAGGCCGGCCGCATGGCCGCGCTGGAGGAGCGCGAGCACATCGCCGACGCCCTGCGCGGCGCGCACATGGTGTTCATCACCGCCGGCATGGGCGGCGGCACGGGCACGGGCGCCGGGCCGATCGTCGCCGAAGTGGCGCGCGAGCTGGGCATCCTCACCGTCGCGGTGGTGACCAAGCCCTTCGCCTTCGAGGGCAAGCGCATGAAGGCGGCCGAACAGGGGCTCGACGAACTGGCGCAGCACGTGGACTCCCTCATCGTCATCCTCAACGAGCGCTTGATGGAGGTGCTGGGCGAAGACGTGAGCATGCAGGAGGCCTTCAAGGCGGCCGACAACGTGCTGCGCAACGCCGTGGGCGGGATCGCCGAGATCATCAACTTCCCCGGCCTGGTGAACGTGGACTTCGAGGATGTGCGCACCGTGATGGGGGAGATGGGCATGGCCATGATGGGTTCGGCCTTCGCCTCCGGCATCGACCGGGCGCGGCTCGCCGCCGAGCAGGCGGTGGCCAGCCCGCTGCTGGAAGGCATCCATCTTTCCGGCGCCCGCGGCGTGCTGGTGAACATCACCGCCTCGACCAGCCTGAAGATGAAGGAGGTGAACGAGGTGATGAACACCATCCGCGAGTTCGCCGCCGAGGACGCCCACATCATCTTCGGTGCGGTGTTCGACGAGGCCATGCAGGACAACCTGCGCGTCACGGTGGTCGCCACCGGGCTGGGTACCGCCAGCCGCGCCCAGCAGTTGAAGCCCCGCGTGGAGCTGGTGGCGCAGAAGACCGGCACGGACAACACGCCGGTCATCGAGACCATCAACTACGGCGAGCTGGAGGTGCCGGCGGTGATCCGCAGCGGCCGCCGCCATGCCACGGTGGAAGCGCTGGCGGCGAGCGGGGTGGATAAGTACGACATCCCCGCCTTTCTCAGGAAGCAGGCCGACTGATGCGCCGCAGGACCTGTGGGAGCGGCCTCTGGCCGCGCCGCGATGCGCCTCCTTCGCGGCGTGGGGCCGCTCCCACAGCGCATGCTGCGGTGCAGCGCACCCCATGTTAATATTCGCTTCCTTGCCATAGCACTATCGCCATGCTGCAGCAGCGCACGCTGAAATCCCTGATCCGCGCCACCGGCGTCGGGCTCCATTCCGGGGTCAAGGTCACCATGGCCTTGCGCCCGGCGGCGCCCGACACCGGCATCGTCTTTCGGCGGGTCGATCTCGATCCGCCGGTGGAGTTGCGTGCCGATCCCTTCGCCGTGGGCGACACCCGGCTCGCCTCCTGCCTGGAGCGGGACGGCGTCAGGGTCGCCACGGTGGAGCACCTCATGTCCGCCCTGGCCGGCCTCGGCATAGACAACGTCTGGGTGGACGTGGATGCCGGGGAGATCCCCATCATGGACGGCAGCGCGGCGCCCTTCGTATTCCTCATCCAGTCGGCCGGCATCGAGGAGCAGAATGCGCCGAAGAAGTTCATCCGCGTCCGGAAGACGATGCGGGTGGAGGAGGGGGACAAGTGGGCGCAGCTTGCGCCCTACGAGGGCTTCCGGCTCAGCTTTTCCATCGTCTTCGCCCATCCGGTGTTCGAGAAGTCCAGGACGTCGGTCACCGTGGACTTCGCCGAGCATTCCTACGTCAAGGAAGTGGCGCGCGCCCGCACTTTCGGCTTCATGCAGGATGTCGAAAACATGCGCTCCCAGGGCCTGGCCCTGGGCGGCAGCCTGGAAAACGCCATCGTGATGGACGAGTACCGGGTGCTGAACGCGGATGGCCTGCGCTACGGCGATGAGTTCGTCAAGCACAAGCTGCTGGACGCCGTGGGCGACCTTTATCTGCTCGGCCATCCCCTGCTCGGGGCCTTTTCCGCCCACAAATCGGGCCATGCCCTGAACAATCAGCTCCTGCGGGCCCTCCTGGCCGACGGGACGGCGTGGGAAATGGTCAGCTTCGAGCGCGCCGACGAGGCCCCGGCCGCGGTCGCCCGCTTGTTCGCGCAGCCGGCCTGACCGGCATGCTTGTATTGCGGGTCGTTGGCGTCCTGGTGGCCATCGCCATCGGCGCCGGCATCATCGCCTTCCTCTTCACCCGCGACCGCCGCTTCCTGCGGCTGTCGTGGAACATCACCAAGTACGCCCTGATCTTCGTGCTCGCCGTGCTGGTGCTGATGTTCCTGGAACGGGTGATCGTCCTCTAGCCCCGCCGCCGGGCCGCCCCAAGGCGGGGTCAGCCAATCAACTGCGAGCACAGCGAGCCGAAGTCGCCCCCTTCCCGGGGAAGGGGGCGGGGGGAAGGCCAAGTCTAGCGGCTGCGCTTCACCAGCCGCTCCACCGCCGCCTTGAGCGGGGCGTCCTCCGGCAGTTCCGCGGCCAGGCGCTGCAAACCCGCCTTGGCGCCGCTGCTGACCGCAGGGGCTTTCCGGTAATGGAATTGCTGCGATGCAGTAAAGCGCGGTTGCACTTTTACCTGGATTTCGGTAACCTCAAAACCCTTCTTACAGAACTCGTCCACGAGGCTGGGCAGCAGTTGATTCAGCTTCGCGGCGACTGCGCCGTTGTCGGCGTGGAGAACAACCTTTCCTAGCTTGAGATTGGCCACACGGCTCGATTCGGCCAAATGGGGTGGCGCGCTTTCCTCGAAAACGCGCTGCAGTTTGACCAGCCGGCCGGCATGCGCGGCAAGAGGCGCGAGCCCGTCGGCGGAATTGAGGTAAGCGTCGAGCGGGTGCGTTGCCACGTTGAAGACTCTAGGAGGGACGACGGACGTGCATATTATTCTCGTCTCCGATCGCCTGGCAACCGCCAGGACCATCACGCTGACTGCCCGCCATCTGGCGCTGGCGGCTTTTGCTTTCGTCCTGCTGGTGCTGGCCGTCTCCACCTTGTTCTCCTACGTGACCGTGCGTCATGCCGCGGAGGTCCGGCTGCCGTTCCTGCAGAGCCTGCTCATGAGCGTGCGCGCGCAGGAGACCCAGAAGACGCAGGATTTCCTGCGCGAGAACCTGAACGCCATGGCGGTCCGGCTGGGCCAGATGCAGGCCCAACTGATGCGCCTGGATACCCTGGGCGAACGCCTGGGCCAGTTCGCCGGAATCAAGGCCCCGGAAGTGAAGCCGGCGGACAAGCCGGGCCAGGGCGGACCCCTGGTCGAGCCGACCAAGCCGCTGACCCAGGCCGACCTGCAACGCCAGCTCGAGCTGCTCTCGAAGGAGTTGGAGTCGAAGAGCGATTATCTCGGGCTGATCGAGTCCGAGCT
Source organism: uncultured Rhodocyclaceae bacterium (assembly GCA_964479195.1). Lineage (GTDB taxonomy): Bacteria > Pseudomonadota > Gammaproteobacteria > Burkholderiales > Rhodocyclaceae > Desulfobacillus. The sequence continues at coordinate 13,426 of CAYZLI010000067.1, read as the reverse complement.
GATGGATGATCGGGTCAAGAAGAACCTGCTCCCCACCGCCCTTCCCGTCGCGGCGCAATGGAATGCCTCCGGCTTCGGCTGGCGCATCGATCCCTTCACGGGCGAGCAGGCCATGCACGAGGGCATCGACTTCATCGCCGAAGCCGGCACGCCCATCGCCGCCGCCGCGGCCGGGATCGTCGTCGTGGCCGAGCGCCACACCCACTACGGCAACATGGTCGAGATCGATCATGGCAACGACCTCATCACCCGCTATGCCCACGCCTCCAAACTGCTGGTCAAGCCCGGCGCCCTGGTGAAGCGCGGCCAGAAGGTCGCCGAGGTCGGCAGCACCGGCCGCTCCACCGGCCCGCACCTGCATTTCGAGGTGCGCTACAAGGGCACGGCCCAGAACCCAAACCGTTTCCTGCAGAACGCCCAGCAGCAGAAGCTGGCTTTGGCCAAGCGCAAGTAGGACAGAACCTCCTTCTCCCCTCCGGGGAGAAGGGGCGGGGATGAGGGGGACGGGCGCCGCACCCTCACCCCTAGCCCCTCTCCCATGAGGGAGAGGGGAACTTCGTGGCGCTGCGCGCGAAATTGGAATGGGGGCGGCGTGCTAAAATCCGCGCTTTTCCCGTCCCTCTGTCCGCATGATCACCGGCCTCCTCAAGAAAATCTTCGGCAGCCGCAACGACCGGCTGATCCGCGAGTATTCGCAGATTGTGCGCGCCGTGAACGCGTTCGAGCCTTCGATCAGCGCCCTTGACGACGCACAACTCGCTGCCAAGACGGGGGAGTTCAAACAGAAGCTGGCCAACGGGGCCTCCCTGGACGAGCTCCTGCCCGAGGCCTTCGCCGTCGTTCGCGAGGCGGGCAAGCGCGTGCTGGGCATGCGCCATTTCGACGTCCAACTGATCGGCGGCATGGTCCTCAACGACAACAGGATCGCCGAGATGCGCACCGGCGAGGGCAAGACGCTGGTGGCCACGCTGTCCGCCTATCTCAACGCGCTCGGCGGCAAGGGCGTGCACGTGGTCACGGTAAACGACTACCTCGCCTCCCGCGACGCGGAATGGATGGGCAGCATCTACCGCTTCCTCGGCCTCACGGTGGGCGTGAACCTCTCCCAGATGTCGCACGAGGAGAAGCAGGCCGCCTACGCCGCCGACATCACCTACGGCACCAACAACGAGTTCGGCTTCGACTACCTGCGCGACAACATGGTCTACCAGGCGGGCGAGCGGGTGCAGCGGGCGCTCAATTACGCCATCGTGGATGAGGTGGACTCCATCCTCATCGACGAGGCGAGGACGCCCCTCATCATCTCCGGCCAGGCCGAGGACCACACCGACCTCTACGTGCGCATGAACCAGGTGGCGCCGCTGCTCACGCGCCAGGCCGACGAGAAAGGCGAGGGCGATTACTGGGTGGACGAGAAGGCCCACTCCGTCCTGCTGTCCGAGGCCGGCCACGAGCACGCCGAAGAAATCCTTGCCCGCCAGGGGCTGCTGCCGGCGGGCGGCAGCCTCTACGAGCCGGGCAACATCCTGCTCATGCACCACCTCTACGCGGCCCTGCGCGCCCACAGCCTGTTCCATCGCGACCAGCACTACGTGGCGCAGAACGGCGAGATCATCATCGTGGACGAATTCACCGGCCGCCTCATGCCCGGCCGGCGCTGGTCCGACGGCCTGCACCAGGCGGTGGAGGCGAAGGAAGGTGTGCCGATCCAAAGCGAGAACCAGACGCTCGCCTCCATCACCTTCCAGAACTATTTCCGCATGTACAACAAGCTGGCGGGCATGACCGGCACGGCGGATACGGAGGCCTACGAGTTCCACCAGACCTACGGCCTCGAGACGGTGGTCATCCCGACCAACAAGCCGATGATCCGCGACGACCGCATGGACCAGGTCTATCGCACCGCCCGGGAGAAATACAACGCGATCCTCGCCGACATCAAGGATTGCCACGAGCGCGGCCAGCCGGCGCTGGTAGGCACCACCTCCATCGAGAACTCGGAGCTGTTGTCCGGGCTGCTGGAAAAGGAGGGGCTGCCCCACCAGGTGCTCAACGCCAAGCAGCACGCCAAGGAGGCGCTGATCGTCGCCCAGGCGGGCCGGCCCGGCATGATCACCATCGCCACCAACATGGCCGGCCGCGGCACGGACATCGTGCTGGGCGGCAACGTCGAGAAACAGGTGGACGCCATGCGCGCCGACGAGGGCCCGGCGGAGCCCGAGAAGGAGGTGCGCATCGCCCAGATGCGCGGCGAATGGCAGAAGCTGCACGAGCAGGTGGTGGCCGCCGGGGGGTTGCACATCATCGGCTCCGAGCGCCACGAGTCGCGGCGCATCGACAACCAGTTGCGCGGGCGCGCCGGGCGCCAGGGCGACCCGGGCTCGTCGCGCTTCTACCTTTCCCTGGAGGATCCGCTGCTGCGCATCTTTGCCGGCGAGCGGCTCAACGCCATCATGGTGCGCCTGAAGATGCCCGAGGGCGAGGCCATCGAGCACCCGCTGGTGACGCGCTCCCTGGAGTCCGCCCAGCGCAAGGTGGAACAGCGCAACTTCGACATCCGCAAGCAACTGCTGGAATACGACGACGTTGCCAACGACCAGCGCAAGGTGATCTACCAGCAGCGGAACGAGCTGCTCGAGACCGACGACATCTCGGAGACCATCACCGCCATGCGCCAAGGCGTGCTGCATGACACCTTTCGCGTGTATGTGCCCGCCGGCAGCGTCGAGGAGCAGTGGGACATCCCCGGCCTCGAAGCGGCCCTCGCTTCCGAGTTCCAGCTCCAGATGCCGGTGGGCGAATGGCTGAAGGCGGACTCTGACCTCACCGACGACGAACTCATCCGCCGCATCATCGAGCACGCCGACAAGCTCTATGCCGCCAAGGTGGAGCAGGTGGGGGCGGAGGCCTTCCGCCATTTCGAGCGCAACATCATGCTGCAGGCCCTGGACACCCACTGGCGCGAGCACCTGGCGGCCCTCGACCACCTGCGCCAGGGCATTCATCTGCGCGGCTATGCCCAGAAGAACCCGAAGCAGGAGTACAAGCGCGAGGCCTTCGAATTGTTCGAAGGCCTGTTGCAGACGGTGCGCCTGGAAGTATCCAAGCTCCTCATGACCGTCGAGATCCGCTCCCAGGAGCAGATCGCCGAGACCGAGCCGCAGCCGGCCGTGGAGAACGTGCAGTATCACCACGCCGACTACGACGAGGCCCTCGGCACGGCCGACCAGGACGAGAAGCCCGCTCAGCCCCAGGTGCGCCATGGCCAGAAGATCGGCCGCAACGATCCCTGCCCCTGCGGCTCGGGCAGGAAATACAAGCACTGCCACGGCAAGCTGAGCTGACGCGATGCCCGTCGCCTACGCCCCGCCCGCCCCCGAAGCCCTGTTCGCCGTCGCCGGCGCCAAGCTCGGCGTCGCCGAGGCCGGCATCCGCAAGCTCGATCGCCAGGACCTGCTGCTCATCAGCCTCGAGGAAGGCGCCGCGGTGGCGGGCGTATTTACCCAAAACCGCTTCTGCGCCGCGCCGGTGTCAGTCTGTCGTGCGCATCTCGCCCTGGGGCCCATTCGCGCCCTGGTGGTCAATACCGGCATCGCCAACGCCGGCACCGGCGAGCCGGGCCTGGCCGCGGCGCGCGCCACCTGCGAGGCCGCCGCCCGGTTGCTCGGCTGCCGGGCGCAGCAGGTGCTGCCCTTTTCCACCGGCGTGATCATGGAACCGCTGCCGGTCGAGCGCCTCGAAGCCGGCCTGCCGGCCTGCGTCGCCGACCTGCGCGAGGAGAACTGGGCCAATGCCGCCCGGGCCATCATGACCACCGACACGGTGCCCAAAGCGGCCTCGCGGCGCGTAATGCTCGGCGGCCGGACCGTCACCGTCACGGGCATCGCCAAGGGCGCCGGCATGATCCGCCCGAACATGGCGACCATGCTGGGCTTTGTGGCCACGGACGCGGCGGTGGCGCCGCTGCTGCTGCGGGAGCTCGTGCGCGAGGCGGCCGATGCCTCCTTCAACTGCGTCACGGTGGATGGCGACACCTCCACCAACGACTCCTTCGTCCTCGTCGCCACCGGCAAGGCCGGGGTCGCGGTCGAGGAGCGCAGCGGCGCGGACTATACGGCGCTGCGCGAGGCGGTGACGGCGGTCGCCGCGGAGCTGGCCCAGGCGATCGTCCGGGATGGCGAGGGCGCGACGAAATTCATCACGGTCCGCGTCGAAGGCGGACGCGACGCCGCCGAGTGCAAGGCGGTGGGCTATGCCATCGCCCATTCGCCCCTGGTGAAGACCGCCTTCTTCGCCTCCGACCCCAACCTCGGCCGCATCCTCGCCGCCATCGGCAACGCGGGCATCGCCGACCTCGAAGTGTCGCGCGTGCGGCTGTGGCTGGACGACGTGCTGGTCTCGGAGCGTGGCGGGCGGGCGCCGAGCTACCGGGAGGAAGACGGCGCGCGGGTCATGAAGCAGGCCGAGATCACCGTGCGCGTCGATCTGGCGCGGGGCGACGCGCAGGGGACTGTCTGGACCTGCGACTTTTCCTACGACTACGTGAAGATCAACGCGGATTACCGGAGCTAGAGCCGCGTCACCCGTATCAGCCGAAACCACCCCCCCGCCAGCGCCGGCTCGTCCGCCAGCACTTGCAAGCCGGGGACGGCGGCCAGCATGTCCTCGAACACCACGTCCAGTCGCGTGGCGACCCGGCGCACCAGGGGGTTCAGGGCCCGCTTCCAGTAGGCCGGCTCGCCGGGGCGCAGGAATTTGTCGAACACCAGCACCAGCCCGCCGGGGCGCACCACCCGTGCCGTTTCGGCCAGGCAGAGCTCGGGCCGCGGCACCACGGCCAGGATCAGATGCAGCACCGCCGCATCGAAGCAGGCGTCGCGGAAGGGCAGGCGTTGCGCGTCGCCCTGCACCGGCAGGAACTTCAGCCCGCTCGCCCGCGGCAGGGCCTTCGCCAACATGGCCCGGGTCAGGTCCAGCCCGACGTAACGATGCTGCGGCGGCAGGAAGGGCAGATCCAGGCCGGTGCCCACGCCGCCGACGAGTACCTCCAGCGGTCGCTCCCCTGGCAGGGCAGCGAGACTCCGCTGCCGAGCCCCGCGCGTGGCGGCCTCGATGAAGCCGTCATAGAAGGGGGCGATGAGCGTGTAGCTGCGCTTCAGGGAGATCAGTGGAGGACCCGCGGCATGGCCAGGGCGAACTCGGCAATGGGCGCCTCGAACTGGGTGCCGTCCTCGGCCACCATCTGGTAGCTGCCGCGCATGGTGCCCACGGGGGTGGTCAGGGCGCAGCCGCTCGTATATTCGAAGCTCTCGCCCGGCTTGAGCAGGGGCTGGTGGCCGACCACGCCGAGGCCGCGCACCTCCTGCACGTGGGATTCCGCGTCGGTGATGATCCAATGGCGCGAGATGAGCTGGGCGGCGATATTGCCCGTGTTGCGGACGGTGATGGTGTAGGCGAAGACGTAGCGCCCGTCGGACGGATCCGACTGGTCCGCCAGGTATTGCGTCTGCACGGCGACGGCGATCTCGTATTTCTTGCTTTCGGCCATCCGGGCATTTTTAAGGATTTCGCTCCGGCTGGCAACCGAAGCTTGGCCGCCGGCTTATGGTTGCCATAATTTCTTTTTGCCGGCGCCGGCGTGAAAAGCGTTTAAAATCCGCCGGTAACGGAGGAAAACCCTATGACATTCCGCATCGCACCGAGCATCCTTTCCGCCAACTTCGCCAAGCTGGGCGCGGAAGTGGACAATGTGCTCAAGTCCGGCGCCGATATCGTGCACTTCGACGTGATGGACAACCATTACGTGCCCAACCTGACCATCGGCCCCCTGGTTTGCGAAGCCTTGCGCAAGCACGGCATCACCGCGCCCATCGACGTGCACCTGATGGTGAAGCCCGTGGATCGCATTATTCCCGACTTCGCCAAGGCGGGCGCTACCTACATCACCTTCCACCCGGAGGCGTCCGAGCACATCGACCGCAGCATCGGCCTGATCCGCGAATCCGGCTGCAAGCCGGGCCTGGTGTTCAATCCGGCCACCCCCCTGGACGTTCTGGAATACACCCTGGACAAGCTGGACATGGTTCTGCTGATGTCGGTGAACCCCGGCTTCGGCGGCCAGAAGTTCATTCCCCATGTCCTCGACAAGGCGCGCAAGGTGCGCCAGATGATCACGGAGCGCGGCCTCGACATCAGCCTGGAAATCGACGGCGGTGTCGGCCCGGCCAACATCCTGGAAGTGGCCAGGGCCGGCGTCGATACCTTCGTCGCCGGCTCCGCCGTTTTCGGCGCCGGCAAAGAATCCGACCCGCACCGCTACGACTCGGTGATCGGCGCCCTGCGCGCGGAGCTGGCGAAGGCCTAGCCTTGCCGCTGGCCGTCAAAGCCGTCCTCCTCGACCTGGACGGCACGCTGCTCGACACGGCCCCCGATTTGGCCTTGGCGGCCAATGCCATGCTCGCCGACTTGGGCCGCTCGCCGCTGGCGCCGGAGATGGTGCGCGACTACATCGGCAAGGGCATTCCCAACCTGGTCGGCCGGTGCCTTGGCTATCCGGGCGAGTCCGAGGCGCCCGATGTCCGGAAGGCGCTGGCCGTGTTCAAGCACCATTACGCCGCCGTCAATGGCCGCCAGGCACGCATCTATCCCGGGGTCGTCGAAGGCCTGCGCGCCCTGCGCGCGGCGGGGTTGAAGCTCGCCTGCATCACCAACAAGGCGGCCGCCTTCACCGGCCCGCTGCTGGCCAGCACCGGCCTGGCGCGCTACCTGGACATGGCGGTGAGCGGCGACACCCTGCCCCGGAAGAAGCCCCATCCGCTGCCCTTCCTGCACGTCTGCGAAAGCTTCGGCATCGAGCCGGGACAGGCGCTGGTCATCGGCGATTCCCGCAACGATGTGGCCGGCGCCCGGGCGGCCGGCTGCCCGGTGTTCTGCGTGCCCTACGGTTACAGCGAAGGCGAGGATGTGCGTGAGCTGGGCTGTGATGCTATAGTAAATACTCTCGAAGAGGCGGCCAGACTTGTCATTCCGGCCGAGCGCTAGCGAGAGCCGGAATCCAGGGGCTTTGAAGACGCTGGATTCCCGCTTTCGCGGGAATGACAGGACATTCATGCCATTGCAATCGTGATCCACCGAAACCTGAAACGCGTGAGGAAATACGCCGTCGGCGGGGAGGCTTGGCCCTGGCGTCGCTGGTCCGTTCCGAACTGACCTGGCGCGGGTTCCTGCCCGCCTCCTCTTCGTGTTGCAGCGTTTCCCGGTGGTTCCATGATGACCGAAACCGAATTCAATCGACTGGCGGCCCAGGGGTATAACCGTATCCCGGTAACCCTGGGGACCTTCGCCGACCTCGACACCCCCCTTTCGATCTATCTCAAGCTGGCCGACCGCGCCCACAGTTACCTGCTGGAGTCCGTGCAGGGGGGCGAGCGCTTCGGCCGCTATTCCTTCGTCGGCCTGTCCGCGCCGACGCGCATTGCCGCCTATGGCCGGGAAGTCCTGGTGCTCACGGGCGAGCGCATCGCCGAGCGCCACGACGACTGCGATCCGCTCGCCTTCGTGGCCGAGTTCATGGGCCGCTTCCGGCTGGCGCCCCGCGCCGACCTGCCCCGCTTCTGCGGCGGCCTCGTCGGCTGCTTCGGCTACGACACGGTGCGCTACATCGAGCCGCGCCTGGCGCGCACCCGCAAGCCGGACGACCTGCGCACGCCCGACATCCTGCTCCTGCTCTCCGAGGAAATCGCCGTCGTCGACAACCTCTCCGGCAAGCTGACGCTGGTGGTGTATGCCGAGCCGGGCGTCCCGGGCGCCTACAAGCGGGCCCAGGAGCGGCTGAGGGAGCTGGTGGCGAAGCTGCGCGCGCCGGTGGCCATTCCCGCCGAGCGCCCCGCCGCGCCGGCCGAAGCCGCCTCCGGCTTCGGCGAGAAAGCCTTCAAGGAGGCGGTGGCGCGGGCCAAGCGCTACATCGTGGACGGGGACATCATGCAGGTGGTGCTCTCCCAGCGCCTGTCCAAGCCCTTCGCCGCCACGCCGCTGGCCCTCTACCGGGCCCTGCGCACCCTGAACCCCTCCCCCTACATGTTCTACTTCGACTTCGGCGACTTCCACGTCGTCGGCGCTTCGCCGGAGATCCTGGTGCGCCTGGAAGGCGAGGGTGAGGAAAAGCGGGTGACCCTGCGCCCCATCGCCGGTACCCGCCAGCGCGGCCGGACGGCGGAGGAGGATGCGGCCCTGGCGGAGGAACTCCTGGCCGACGAGAAGGAGCGGGCCGAGCATCTCATGCTCCTCGATCTCGGCCGCAACGACGTGGGCCGGGTGGCCGAAATCGGCTCGGTGCGCGTCACCGAGCAGTTCGTCATCGAGCGCTATTCCCACGTCATGCACATCGTTTCCAACGTCGAAGGCAGGCTCAAGGCGGGACTGGACGCGCTTGCCGTGCTGCGTGCCGCCTTCCCGGCCGGCACCGTGTCCGGCGCGCCCAAGGTGCGGGCCATGGAGATCATCGACGAGTTGGAGCCGGTCAAGCGCGGCATCTACGCCGGCGCCGTGGGCTACCTCGGCTTCAACGGCGACATGGATCTGGCCATCGCCATCCGCACCGCCCTCATCAAGGACGGCCGCCTGCACGTGCAGGCCGGCGCCGGCATCGTCGCCGACTCCGACCCGGCCTCGGAATGGCAGGAGACCCAGAACAAGGCCCGGGCCCTGCTGCGGGCCGCCGAGATGGCCGAGGCCGGCCTCGACACCCGGCTGGAAGAAAAACCATGAGCCGCAGCATCGTAGGGCGCAATAGCCGCTTGCGGCGTATTGCGCCGGATGCATGCCTGCGGCGCAATACGCCTGCGGCTATTGCGCCCTACCGAGATCTGCGACCTCTGGATTGAAGGAGATCCCCCATGCTCCTGATGATCGACAACTACGATTCCTTCACCTACAACCTGGTGCAGTACCTCGGCGAGCTGGGCGAGGACGTATGGGTCTTCCGCAACGACGAGATCGACGTGGAGGGGATCCTGGAACTCTCTCCCGGGCGCATCGTCATCTCGCCCGGTCCCTGCTCGCCCAACGAGGCCGGTGTCTCGGTGCCGGCCATCCAGGCCCTGGCGGGCAAGGTCCCCATTCTCGGCGTGTGCCTCGGCCACCAGAGCATCGGCGCGGCCTTCGGCGGCCGCATCGTCCATGCCAAGCGGCTCATGCACGGCAAGACCTGCCCGGTGCACCACGGCGGCGCCGGCGTGTTCCGCGGCCTGCCCGACCCCTTCACGGCGACGCGCTACCACTCGCTCGCCATCGAGCGGGAGTCGCTGCCGGCCTGCCTGGAGGTGACGGCCTGGACGGAGGACGGCGAGATCATGGGCGTGCGGCACCGGGAGTATCCCGCGCATTGTCCGGTTGAGGGCGTGCAGTTCCATCCCGAGTCGATCCGCACCGAGCACGGCCATCGCCTGCTGAAGAATTTCCTGACCGCCGGACAACAATGAGGAGAGGCAAGCAGACATGATCACCCCCCAGGAAGCCTTGCAGCGCACCATCGAGCACCGGGAGATTTTCCACGACGAGATGCTGCATCTCGTGCGGCAGATCATGAAGGGCGAGATCTCGCCCCTGATGGTCGCCGCCATCCTCACCGGCCTGCGCGTCAAGAAGGAGACCATCGGCGAGATCTCGGCCGCCGCCAAGGTGATGCGGGAGCTGTGTACCCGGGTCGAGGTGGCGCACAATTCCCACTTCGTGGATGTGGTCGGTACCGGCGGCGACTCGGCCCACACCTTCAACATCTCCACCGCTGCGGCCTTCGTCGCCGCCGCTGCCGGCGCCACGGTGGCCAAGCACGGCAACCGCAGCGTGTCCTCCAAGTCCGGGTCGGCGGACGTGCTCGAGGCGCTGGGCGCGAAGATCGACCTCCAGGCGCCCCAGGTGGCCGAGTGCATCCGGGCCACGGGCATGGGCTTCATGTTCGCCCCCAACCACCACCCGGCCATGAAGAACGTGGCGCCCATCCGCCGCGAGATGGCGGTGCGCACCATCTTCAACATCCTCGGCCCGCTCACCAACCCGGCCGGCGCCCCCAACACCCTGATGGGCGTGTTTCACCCGGATCTCGTCGGCATCCAGGTGCGCGTCATGCGCGAGCTCGGCGCCAACCACGTGATGGTGGTGTGGGGCAAGGACGGCATGGACGAGATTTCCCTCGGTGCCGCCACCATGGTGGGCGAGCTGAAGAACGGCGAAATCCTCGAATACGAGATCCATCCCGAGGACTTCGGCCTGCAGATGGTGTCCAACCGCGGCCTGCGGGTGGAGGGCGCCGCGGAGTCGAAGGAGATGGTGCTGGAAGCCCTGTCCAACCAGCCCGGCACGGCCCGCGAGATCGTCGCCCTGAACGCCGGCGCCGCCCTCTACGCCGCCAACGTGACCGGGTCCATCGGCGAGGGCATCACCCGCGCCCGCGAGGCCATGGCCAGCGGTGCGGCACGGCAGAAGATCGAGGACTTCGTCGCCTTCACCCGCAAATTCGCATGAGCGACATCCTGCGGCGGATCCTCGCCGTCAAGCGCGAGGAGGTGACGGCGGCCCGGGCTTCGACGCCGCTCGCGGCCGTGTGCGCCGAGGCGCAGGCCCAGGCGGCTGCGCGGGACTTCGTCGGCGCCATCCGGGCGAAGCTTGCCGCGGGCCGGCCGGCGGTCATCGCCGAGATCAAGAAGGCCAGCCCGTCCAAGGGCGTGCTGCGCGCGGATTTTCGACCCGCGGAAATCGCCCGGAGCTATGAGGCCCATGGCGCGGCCTGCCTGTCCGTGCTCACGGACCGGCAGTTCTTCCAGGGCGCCCCGGACTACCTGGCGGCGGCGCGCGCCGCCTGCAGCCTCCCCGTCTTGCGCAAGGACTTCCTGGTCGATCCTTACCAGGTGTATGAGGCGCGGGCCATGGGCGCCGACTGCGTCCTGCTCATCGTGGCGGCATTCACTCCCTCCCCCTCGATGGGGGAGGGCGGGGGTGGGGGTGCGGCGGTCGACCGGATGCGCGACCTCGAAGCCCTCGCCCATTCCCTCGGCATGGCCGTCCTGGTGGAGGCGCATGATGCAGCCGAACTGGACCTCGCCCTGCAGCTCGACACCCCCCTCATCGGCATCAACAACCGCAACCTGCGCAGCTTCGAGGTTTCCCTCGACACGACCCTCGGCCAGCTCGCCCGCATCCCTGGGGGGCGCATCGTCGTCACCGAAAGCGGCATCCTCCAGCCCGAAGATATCGCCCTCATGCGCGCCCATGGCGTGAACGCCTTCCTCGTCGGCGAGGCCTTCATGCGGGCGGCCGATCCGGGGGTGGAGTTTGAGCGGCTGTTCGCATAGGTCCGGCACTTGGCCCGGTTTCCGATCCGGGGTCGGCTGAACGTTGGGGTCGGCATGTCCCGTTGACACGCTTTGCTCATGGCGTAATACTCCATAACATCGGTTTCAATGGAGAGAAATGCCATGACGGACAAGGTTTATCAACGCTTCGCCATCAGCATGCCGCCGGCCATGGCGGATCAGGTCGAACAGGCTTGCCGGCGCGAAGGGCGCAGCCGTTCCGAGTTCTTCCGGGAGGCGGTACGGACCTACCTCGCTTTGCGCGCGAGCGGCGCGCTGCAGCCGCGCCTGGTGTTGCCCTCGGATAGCGACGAGCGTCTCGATGACCCCTTCCACGCCTTCACCGAGTGGGCGTCCGAGGCGGATTCGGTCTATGACCGGCTCGGCTGAGGCGCGCTATCGCCCGTGGGACGTGGTGATCCTGCCTTTCCCGTTTACCGACCGCGACAGCGCCAAAGTCCGGCCGGCTGTGATAGTTTCCTCTGAAACCCTGCACCGCAGTACGGGTAAGTATTTCCTTGTCATGATCACCTCGGCGAGCCACGCGCCTGCGCAAGGCGACGTGACTATCGACGACCTGAAAGCCGCCGGCTTGCCGGCCCCCTCGCTGGTGCGGCCGAGCAAGCTGACCACGGTCGAGCGGGCGCTGTTCCGCAGGCGCATCGGCGTTCTGCCCGCGGCCGAACGGGCCGCCGTTCTGGCCTCGCTGCGCAAATTCATCGCTTTGTGAAAGCCTGATTCTCCCTGCCGCAGGGCCGGTATTCCTTGGGCGGGCTGTTGCAAAAAAGCAACACAAACGCTTCGATCGGCCCTTAAAACCAGCGTTTTTCTTGCCGCCATCTGCACCGTCTCGGCACAATCGCCCCTAACTTCTCAGATCAGAGAAGCAGTCGGGCGAAAGGTTGTGGCGAGCCACGGGTTGCCACAGCGGACCGCCAAGTTTTCAACAAAGAGGAGATTTTTCATGCAGAAGAAACTCATCGCCGCCGCTGTCGCCGGCCTGCTGGCCGCTCCGGTTTTCGCCCAGAGCACCGTCACCATCTCCGGCCTGGTCAAGGCTGGCTACGACGACTACAAGCTGAACCAAGGCAATAACTCCGAGAGGCAGATTTCCGACCAGTCCTCCCGCATCATCTTCGCCGGCACGGAAGACCTGGGCGGCGGCCTGAAGGCCTTCTTCCAGATGGACAACCGCTTCTCGACGGACGTGAGCGGCACCACGCTCGCCGGCGGCAACAGCGGTGTCGGCCTGATGGGCGGCTTCGGCAAGGTGACCCTTGGCCGCTGGGACATCCACTACAACGAGTTCGGCGCCATCGAGTCCAACCGCGCCGGCGCCCTGGAAACGTTTGCCGCCCCCGGCATCATGTCCCAGGTGAATGGCGTGACCGTCGCCAACGGCACTCGCACCCCGAACCTGGTGAAGTACGACAGCCCGAACGTCGGCGGCTTCACCGGCACCCTGGCCTGGTCGGCCAATGCCGCGGGTGACGAAGGCAGCGGCGTGGGCGATGGCAGCAAGGACGGCGCCTGGAACCTGGCGGCCCGCTATGCCGCCGGTCCCCTGGTGGCTGGTCTGAGCTACTACGATTCCAAGTTCGAAGGCCCGAATAACGGTCCGACCACCGCTGGCGTCGGCGACCAGAAGGGCAGCCGCGTCTATGCGGGCTACACCTTCCCGATGGGCCTGAAGGTCGGCCTGGGCTGGGACCGTTCCGAGAACCGTGCGACGAACGGTGCGGCGATGAGCAAGCGGACCGCCTGGTTCCTGCCGGCCAGCTACAGCTTCGGCCCGAGCGCCGTGTATCTCACCTACGCCCGCGCGGGCAACGTGAGCGGCACGAGCGACACCGGTGCTACCCAGTGGACCCTGGGCTACGACTACGCGCTCTCCAAGCGTACGAACGTCGGCGCCTACTACACCAAGCTGACCAACAAGACCAACGCTACCTATGACCTGTTCGGCCTGCACGGTACCAACACGGCTGCCGATCAGGACGCCCGTCAGGTCTATCTGGGCATTGCCCACTCGTTCTAATCTGACCCAGGTCAGTTAAGCGAACTGAACGGCCGCCTTC
>CAYZLI010000066.1:0-18233 GCA_964479195.1 uncultured Rhodocyclaceae bacterium | reverse complement strand
GGCGCGAGGCGCTGTTCTCGGTATCGCTCTCGGTGGGCGTGGCGCTGGCGGTGGCGGGAGTGCTGCGGTTTGGACTGGAGCTGCTGAGGATGGTACTGTAGCGCCCCGATATGACGTCATTGCGGGTATTGGTGATCGAGGACAACCAGGATCTTGCCGCCAACCTGGTGGATTTCCTGGAAGCGAAGGGCCACGCGGTGGATGCCGCCGGCGACGGGGTCACGGGCCTGCATCTCGCGCTGGTGCATGAATACGACGCCATCGTGCTGGACCTGGTGCTGCCGGGCATGGACGGCATCACGGTCTGCCGCAAGCTGCGCGAGGAAGCCGGCAAGCACACACCGGTGCTCATGCTCACCGCCCGCGACTCCCTCGACGACAAGATCGTCGGGCTGGAGTCCGGCGCCGACGACTACGTGGTGAAACCCTTCGCCCTGCGCGAGGTGGAGGCGCGACTGAAGGCGCTGGCCCGGCGCGCCTCGGGTCACAGCCGCCAGCAGCGGCTGCAGGTGGCGGACCTCAGCTTCGACACCGGCACGCTCCAGGTGCGCCGCGGCAGCCGCGCCATCGAGCTGCCGCCCATCCCCTTGCGCATCCTCGAGCTGCTCATGCGCACCGCGCCCCACGTGGTCACCCGCGGCCAGATCGAGCGCGCCATCTGGGGCGACGCCCCGCCCGACAGCGACGCCCTGCGCGCCCACATGCACGTGCTGCGCAGCGCCATCGACAAGCCCTTCGAGCAGCCGCTGCTGCGCACCCACCGCGGCCACGGCTGGCAGATCATCGAGCCCGATGCGCCGGCGCCATAGCCTGCGGCTGCGGGTCGCCGCCGCCTTCGCCTGGTTCGGCGGCCTGGTGAGCCTGCTGCTGGCCGCCGGCATCTTTCTCGCCGCCCACGACGTGGGCCAACGCCTGATCGACGAGACCCTGCGCGCCGAGCTGGAGGACGCCATGGCCCGGCACGCCCGCAATCCCCAGTCGCTGCCCCCGGCCACCCTCAGCCTGCGCGGCTACGTGGCGCAGCCCGGCGCGGACAACAACGACATTCCGCAGGCGGTGCGCCATCTCGAACCCGGACGCCACGAAATCGGGCTGGACGCCACCCACTTCCGCGTTGCCGTCGCCGACGCCAACGGCGTGCGCTACTACATGCTGTTCAACGAGACGCGGCAGCGGGCCCGGGAAAGCCGCTTCCTGGTTTACCTCGCCGGCGGCGTGCTGATCATGGTGCTGCTCTCGGCCGCCGGCGGCCTGTGGCTTGCCGGCCGCGTCATCGCCCCCGTGACGGAACTGGCCCAGCAGGTGGGCTCGGCCGATCCCAGCCAGCCGCCGCCCCGGCTCGCCGACGCGGACGCGCCCCATGACGAAGTGGGCGAACTGGCCCGCATCTTCGAGGGCTACCTGCGGCGGCTGCATGCCTTCATCGACCGCGAGCGCGCCTTCACCGCCGACGTGAGCCACGAACTGCGCACCCCGCTTGCCGTGATCCAGGGCGCGGCCGAGGTGCTGCAGGACGATGCGAGCCTCACCGAGGCCCAGCACGGGCGCCTGGCCCGCATCGAACGGGCCGCCTATGACATGGCCGAGCTCATCCGCGCGCTGCTCCTGATGGCGCGGGAGGAGGAAGCGGAAGCCCGGGCCGAGGCCCAGTGCGATGCCGCCGCCGTGGTGCAGGACTGCGTCGAGCGCCACCGCCACCTGCTCGGCCGGCGCAAGACCGAGGTGGCCGTCGAAATCCTCGCCGAGCCGAAGCTGCCGGCCGAGCCGACCCTGTTCGCCATCGTGGTGGCCAACCTGGTGCGCAACGCCTTCGCCTACACGGAGTCGGGCCGCGTCACCATCCGCCTCACGGAAAGCCGGCTCGACGTGCGCGACACGGGCGTCGGCATCCGCGCCGAAGAGCTGGGGCGCGTCTTCCAGCGCTACTACAAGGGCGCCGCCAGCCAGGGCAGCGGCATCGGCCTGTCCCTGGTCAAGCGCATCTGCGACCGCTACGGCTGGAGCATCGCCATCGAGAGCCGGGAGGGGCAGGGGACCTCGGCCTCTCTCACTTTCATCTCTTGACGCAATCTTGACGTTCGCTTGACGGGGCCTTCACGCGGCCCCCGCTAGGATGCTTGGCATTCCCAACTGCCTGCGCCTCCAAGCAAAATGTCCGCTCCCCCGGCCGTGCTCCAGCTACCGCCTTCGCTGCGCCGCTTCCTGCCGTTCCTGCTCTGGTGGCCGCTGGTCAACCGCGGCACGCTGAAACAGGATCTCATCGCCGGGCTCACCGGCGCCATCGTCGTCCTGCCCCAGGGGGTGGCCTTCGCCACCATCGCTGGCATGCCGCCGGAGTATGGCCTCTACGCCGGCATGGTCCCGGCGGTGATCGCCGCCCTCTTCGGCTCCTCCTGGCACCTGGTTTCCGGGCCCACCACCGCCGCCTCCATCGTGCTCTTCTCGGTGCTCTCGGCCCATGCGGAACCGGGCGCCGCGGCCTACGTGCAGAACGCGCTGACCCTCACCTTCATGGTGGGCGCGATCCAACTGGGCCTGGGCCTCGCCCGCCTCGGCGCGCTGATCAACTTCATCTCCCACTCGGTGGTGATCGGCTTCACGGCGGGTGCGGCCATCCTCATCGCCACCAGCCAAGTGAAGCATTTCTTCGGCATCGGCATCGCCCGCGGCAGCTCCTTCGCCGAGACCTGGGGCGCGCTTTTCACCCGGGCAAGCGAGATCGACCCCTACATCCTCGCGGTCGCCGCCTCCACGCTCGGCCTCGGCGTGCTGACGCAGAAGCTCCTCAAGCGCCTGCCCTACATGATCGTCGCCATGCTGGGTGGGAGCCTGCTCTGCGTCGCGCTGAAGCTCTTCGCCGGCCCGGGGGCGGAGAGCATAAGCACCGTGGGGGCGCTGCCCGACTCGCTGCCTCCGCTCTCTTCCCCCGAGTTCAGCCTGGGCGCCTTCAAGGATCTGTCCACGGCCGCCCTGGCCGTGTCCCTGCTGGCCCTCACCGAGGCCGTGTCCATCGCCCGGGCCCTGGCCGTGCGCTCGGGCCAGCGCATCGACGGCAACCAGGAGCTGATCGGCCAGGGGCTGTCGAACCTTTTCGGCAGCTTCTTCTCCTCCTATGTGGCCACCGGCTCCTTCAACCGCAGCGGTCTCAACTACGCCGCCGGTGCGAAAACGCCGCTGGCCTCGATCCTTGCCAGCGCCCTGCTGGTGGCCATTGTTCTGCTGGTCGCGCCGCTTGCGGCCTACCTGCCCAACGCCGCCATGGCCGGGGTGCTCTTCCTCGTCGCCTGGGGCCTCATCGACTTCCACCATATCGGCCAGATCCTGCGCTCGGGCCGGGAGGAGACGACCATCCTGGTGGCGACCTTCCTCGCCACCCTGTTCCTCAACCTGGAGCTGGCCATCCTGCTGGGCGTCTTCCTGTCGCTGGCCTTCTACTTGAGCCGCACCTCGCGCCCCCGGGTCGTCGCCCGGGTGCCCGACCCGCGGGCGGAGCGGCGCAAGTTCTCCGCCGATCCGGACCTGTCGGAGTGCCCGCAGTTGAAGATCGTGCGCATCGACGGCTCGCTGTTCTTCGGCGCCGTGAGCCACGTGGAGGAGCAGTTGCAGGCCATGCGGGAAGCGAACCCCGCCCAGAAGCACCTGGCCATCGTCGCCTCCGGCATCAATTTCATCGACCTGGCCGGGGCGGAATTCCTCGCCCAGGAGGCGCGCAAGCGCCGCGCGCGGGGCGGCGACCTGTGGCTCATCCGCGCCAAGGCCCAGGTGCGCGACGCCCTGGAGCGCGGCGGCTACCTGGAGGAGATCGGCGCCGACCACCTGCTGCATTCCAAGAGCGAGGCCATCGCCCGCATCGTGGAGCGCCTCGACGCCGACATCTGTCGGCGCTGCGACAAGCGCATCTTCCGCGAGTGCGCCCCGCCCGTGGCCCCGCCCCAGCACACCGAAACGCAACGACCGCTGCTGCGCGCGGCGAACATGTAAGGAGATCCCATGCCTGCCTACCGCCGCATCATGGCCCTGGTCGATGTGGGCCCGAACGGCGAAACGGTCGCCCGCCGCGCCGCCCAGATGGCCCTGGCCCACAACGCCGCCCTGGCTGTCGCCTCCATCGTCGATTACGCGCCGGGCTTCGAGTCCGACCATATTCCCTTCCGCACTCCGCAGGAACTGCGCGAGGCCATCGCCCGCGACGTGGCCGGCAAGCTCGACAAGCTGGTCTCCCGCATCGGCCTGGGCGGCGCCGAGGTCATCGTGGCGACCGGCGAGACCGACAAGGCTACCGCCGACCTGGCGCACTCCTGGCGGCCGGACCTGGTGCTGGTCGGCTCCCACGCGCCGCAAGGCCTGGACGCCCCGCCGAAGGCCATGGTCCGGCGCGACGGCCGGCTGCCCTTCGACCTGCTGATCGTGCAGATGGGCAAGCCCAGCCTGGCCGGGCGGCTGATCCAGGCGTTGTCGGCGGCGATTTGAAGCACAGTCCCCCTCCGGCCGTGGCAGAATATGCAATTTTCGTTCGAGTTCGACTGAAGGGAGGTTCCATGAACAAACTCGCTTGCGTCACCCTGCTCGGCGCCCTGGCCGCCGGCTGCAGCACCACGCCCGACGCCCCGTCCGTCCAGGGCAGCGGCACGCCGGTCGCCCCGGCACCCGTGGCGACCGTCCAGGCCGCCCAGCCCTCGGGCAAGGTCGCCTCGGAACTGACCGACCCGAAGAGCATCCTCTCGAAGCGCAGCATCTACTTTGAGCTGGACCGCTACACCATCGACGGCAAGTTCCATGACTTGCTCGCCGCCCACTCCAAGTACCTGAGCACCCACCCGCAAGCCAATATCCTGCTCCAGGGCAACGCCGACGAGCGGGGCAGCACCGAATACAACCTGGCCCTGGGCCAGAAGCGCGCCGAGGCGGTGAAGGGCGCGCTGCGCAGCCTGGGCGTGGCCGACAAGCAGGTGGAGGCGGTCAGCCTGGGCGAGGAAAAGCCCCGCGCCACCCGCCATGACGAAACGGCTTGGGCGGAGAACCGCCGGGCCGACATCCTGTATCCGGGCGAATACTGACCAGCAGCCTGACCCATGCGGCGGGGGGCGGTCTTGGCAGTGATGATCGCGGCGGGCTGCGCCACGACGCCGCCCTTCGCGCCTTCCGCCCAACCCGTGCCCGCGCCGGCGGGCGCCGCGATCCCGACCGCGGCGCCGCCCGCCGCAGCCGCCTTGGCGCCAAAACCGGAGGTGCCGGCACCGTTGCCGCTCCCGCCCGGCGAGCCCGTCGCGCTCCCCCCGCCCCCGGACCTGCGGATATTCCTCGCTTCGAGCCGCGCCCCCCTGCGCAGCCAGGACATGAAGGGCCTCGCAGCCCTCGCCGACCGGCTGGGGGAGCGTCCCCGCGCATCCGTGGCGGTCGAAAGCTATTCCACCTGGCACGGCAGCCGGGAATTCAACATGGCCCTCGCCCAGCAGCGGGCCGACGATGTGAAGGAAGCGTTGATGAAGCTGGGCGTGCCGCGGGGGCGCATCCGCACGACGGCCTACGGCGAGGAAAGAAGAAACGACTCTCCGGCCGAGCAGTCGCGGATCGACATTCGCGTGACCGAAGCGGGCGGCTGACCCGCCCTCACTCGGGCTCGTAGCGCTTGAGCTTGCGCCAGAGCGTGACCCGGTCGATGCCCATCTTCTGGGCGGCGGCCTGCTGGTTGCCGGCGGATTCCTTCAACACCCACTGGATGTAGTCGCGCTCCATCTCCTCCAGGGTGGGGATGCGCCCCTCGCGGCGGCGGAAGGTGCGGATGGTGCCCCGGCGCAGGTCCTCGGGCAGGTGGGCCAGCTCGATGCCGGGGCCCGAGGCCACGGCCACGCCGCGCTCGATGATGTTCTCCAGCTCGCGCACATTGCCCGGGAAGTCATAGTCCGTCAGCAGGTCGAGCGCCTCGGGCGAAATTTCCGACACCTCCTTCTTCATCAGCGCCGAGAACTTGCGGATGAAGTGCAGGCAAAGGAGCGGAATGTCGCCCCGGCGCTTGGCCAGCGTCGGAATGGCCAGGGTGACGACGTTCAGGCGGAAATACAGGTCGTGGCGGAACAGCCCGGCCTTCATGGCGTCCTGCATGTCCCGGTTGGTGGCGGCGATGAAGCGCACATCCACCTTGATCGGCTGGGTCGAGCCCAGGCGCAGCACTTCCCGCTCCTGCAGCACGCGCAGGAGCTTCACCTGCATGGCCGGCGACATCTCCGTGATCTCGTCGAGGAAGAGCGTGCCGCCGGAGGCCGCCTCGATGAGCCCCCGCTTGTCCGCCAGCGCACCGGTGAAGGCCCCCTTCTCGTGGCCGAACAGCTCGTTGGCCAGGAGCTCCTCGCTGAAGGCGCCGCAGTTGACGCCCAGGTACGGTCCCCCGGCCCGGTTGCTGGCCAGGTGCAGGTACTTCGCGAACAGCTCCTTGCCCGTGCCCGTCTCACCGGTGATGAGCACGTTGCAGTCGGTCGGCGCGATGCGGCCCGCCAGCTCCAGGAGCTGCTGCATGCCCGCGTCCTGGGTGATGATCCGCCCGCCCCCGTCCAGGCTCTCCAGCCGCTCCTTGAGCGCGCGGTTCTCCCGCTTCAGGCGCACCTTCTCCGCCGCCTCGGCCACCACCTTGCGCACTTCGTCGAGACGGAAGGGCTTGACGATGTAGTAGAAGGCGCCGTGCTTCATGGCCTCGACCGCCGACTCCGGGGTGGCGAAGCCGGTGATCATGATCACCTCGGCCTCGGGCTGCAGGCCGCGGCACTTCTTCAGCACCTGCATGCCGTCCACCTTTTCCATGCGCAGGTCGGTGAGCACCACGTCGAAGGGCTGCTGCTCGACGAGGGCCAGCGCCGCCGCGCCGCTCTGGGTGGCGCTCACCTCGTAGCCCTCCTTGCGCATGACGTGCTCCAGGTTGCGCAGGGCGATCTTCTCGTCGTCGACGATGAGCAGCCGGGTGCTGTCGGTCATGGCTTCTCCTGGGATGCGGCCTTGCGGGGCAGGCGAATGAAAAAGGTGGTGCCTTCGCCTTCCCGGCTCTCCACGGCGATGCAGCCGCCGTGCTCCTCGACGATCTCGTACACGATGAACAGGCCCAGTCCCGAGCCCTTGCCCACGTCCTTGGTGGTGAAGAAGGGGTCGAAGATGCGCTTCAGGGCCCCAGGCGCGATGCCGCTGCCCCGGTCGGCGATCTCGATGTCCACGCCCGCGGGCGCAACGTCGCACTCGCCGTGGAAGCGGTCGTGGGCGGCGTCCGCCGCCCGCTGCGCCGGCGTAAGCATGTAGGAGGCGGCGTGAATGCGTACCGCGCCGCCGGCATGGGAGGCCTCCACCGCGTTCTTGATCAGGTTGAGAAAGACCCGCTGCATGCGCTGGCGATCCACCGCCACCACCAGGCCCTCCGGCAGATCCAGGGTGATTTCCACGTCCACGGGAATCTGCCCCTTGAGGAAGCGCACCGTCTCCTCCAGCAGCGCCCGCAGGGGCACGGGCTCCAGCTTGAAGGCGCGGTCGCGGGCAAAGTCCAGCAGCGAACGCACGATGGCGCGCGCCCGCTCGGTCTGCTCGTCGATCTGCGCGAGCAGCTCCCGCTGGAAGGCGGCATCGGCCTGGTCGCCCTCTTCCAGGAGAATCTGGGTCGACGTGGAAATGTTGGACAAGGGGTTGTTCAGCTCGTGGGCCACGCCGGAGAGCAGGGTGCCCAGGGAGGCCAGCTTCTCCGAGCGCACCATGTGCTTCTTGCGCACGTCCAGCTCGTCCAGCACATGGTTGAAGGCCGTGGTGAGGGAGACGATCTCCCGGTCGCCGGCGCGCATGTCCAGCTTCTGCAGCCGGCCCCGGGCGACCGCCTCCATGCTGTCCTCCATCTCCTTGAGGGGCTTGGCCACCGCCTTGGAAAGCGCCTGGCCGGCGAGCACCACCAGGACGGTCAGCGCCACGATGGCGACGATCAGGCCGCGCCGGTAGCGCTTCAGCCAGGTCTCCAGCATGCGGCGTTCGGTCTGGCTGATCTTCTCGGCGGTGGCAACGACGTCCCGGCCCACGGCGCGGATGTCCTGCTCCATGGCATCGCCCTGCACGCCCGAGGCCGCCCCCGACCGCCCGTAGTCCGTCATCAGGCGCAGGTATTTTTCCAGCCCCTCGCGCAGCCGCCGGGTGTCGTCGCCCAGGCGCACATGGCCTTCCAGGTCGCCGCGCAGGGCGGCGTAGCGCGGCGGCGCCAGGAAGTCCGCCGCGTTCCGGTTGAGCAGGTCCAGCGCCCGCTGGACGAAATCCAGGTTCTCCCGGAGGTCGGCTTCCTGGTGGTAAAGGAAGTAGTTCTTCTCGAAGCGGCGGATTTCCAGGGTCGCGTCGAAGAGCTCGGACACCGTTTCCCCGGCGCGGATCTTGGCCTCGATCCAGTTCAGTTCCAGCAGGGCAAAGACGGCGAGCCCGACGATCAGGGTGCCCACGGCGTAATAGCCCAGGCTGATCTTGCCGCG
This sequence comes from uncultured Rhodocyclaceae bacterium, assembly GCA_964479195.1. Taxonomy (GTDB): domain Bacteria; phylum Pseudomonadota; class Gammaproteobacteria; order Burkholderiales; family Rhodocyclaceae; genus Desulfobacillus. The sequence continues at coordinate 9,756 of CAYZLI010000066.1, read as the reverse complement.
CAGGGATCCGGTCGCGTTCCACATGCCCCTATGCTAATCGTGGCTATTGCAAACTGCAACAAAGCTTTCGAATCTGCAACATAAGCTTTCTTATAGGCAACGCCTTATCGGCGCAGGGAAAATTCCGCCTCCAGGGCCTTCGGGGCATGATCGGTATTGCAACATGCAACAAACCTGCAACAAGCTCAATTGAAACAAACGATATACAAACAAAGGCTTACGTCGTATGGCGGCCCTGGCACGCTTGCTGCAATAGGAGAGCCAGACCCTTATTGGAGCCGCTGGTATGAAAGCCTTCTTCGACAAGCTCGAACGCCTGTTCGTCGCCATCACCTTCGCCGAGGCCGGCGAAGCCGAGACCGCGCGCCAATGGACCGACAGCCGGCCCCTGGCGGCGGCGCCCGCCGCCCAACCGATACCGGCCGCGGGCCTGGCTGCCGGCGAGGCGGCGGGCCATTGAAGACGCCCGTGCGCAACCGGCTGGAAGACCTGTTCACCGCCGTCACCTTCGCCGAGGCGGGGGAGTTCGCTACTGCCCGGGAGCTGGCCGAGCCCAAGCGCAACGTGCTGCTGGCGCTCGACGGACAGCATGTCGAGCCGCGGGCCCTGAATTGCGCCTCGAACCTCTGCGAGCGGGTCGACGCCAGCCTGGACGTACTGCTGCTCCTGCCCGCGGAGGGTCCGCTGGCCCCCGCTGAATCCGCCCTGGACGTGCTGAAGGCCAAGGGCATCCCCTATCGCATCATTCGCCGCCAGGGAAGCCTTGGCGCCGAAGTGCTGCGCCATGTGCGCGAGCACCGCAACGTGCTTTTCGTCGTCATCGACAGCCTGACCAGTTGGGGCGCCAAGGACCGGGCCGCCCGCCCCTGGGAGCGGCTGGCCTGCCCCCTGGTGATCGCCAACGAGGGCTGCGGCAAGAATTCATAAGCAAAGGAGAGAGCAATGACCACAACAAAGCGCAATCACCTCGCCAAGGCCGCCGGCTTGGGGCTGGCCAGCGCCGTGCTCTACGCGGCCCTGTTCGGCAACGAACAGGTCGTGATGGACATCTCGCGCCAGGGCAAGTGGACTTTCATCGTGCCGATCGGCATCGCCTTCGTCTTCTCGTGGGTGCATGGCGCCTTCACGGGCGAGTTCTGGGACGTGCTGGGCATCAAGGCAAAGAAATAAGGGGGCGGAGTGGAAACGGCAATCAACTTCATCGAACTGAATACGGCCACCGTCGTCTTCCTGCTTTTCGTCGGCTTCGTCGGCGGCATGGTGAGCGGCTTCATCGGCTCGGGCGGCGCCTTCGTGCTCACCCCCGCCATGATGAGCCTGGGCGCCCCCGGCATCGTCGCCGTGGCGAGCAACATGTGCCACAAATTCCCGAAGGCCCTGGTGGGCGCCATCAAGCGCGCCAAGTACGGCCAGGTGGACGTCAAGCTGGGCCTCATCATGGGCGCCTCGGCGGAAGCGGGCGTGCTCTACGGCGCCCACCTGCAGCAGGCCATCCGCAACAGCTTCGGCGACGCCGGCTCCAACCTCTACGTGAGCACGGCCTTCGTCATCGTGCTGGCCATCGTCGGCGGCTTCGTCATGCGCGATGCCTGGCACATCTACAAGTCCGGCAACATGCACCAAGAGGAGAAGGCCGGGCGCCTCGCCCTCTGGGTGCAGTCCATCCACATTCCCGGCACCATGGTGTACTTCAAGAGCATCAACGCCAAAGTGTCGGTACTGGTCACCCTGCCGCTGGGCTTCGCCACGGGTCTGCTTGCGGCCACCATCGCCGTGGGCGGCTTCGTCGGCGTGCCGGCCATGATCTACATGCTGGGCGCACCGAGCATGATGGCCTCGGCCACCGAGCTGGTGATCGCTTTCGTCATGGGCCTGGGCGGCACCATCAAGTTCGCCTGGGACGGCTTCGTGGACATCCGCCTGGCCATGATCATTCTCGCCGGTTCGCTCTTCGGCATCCAGATCGGCGCCATCGGCACCACCTATGTGAAGCCCTACATCATCAAGGTGGTGATGGGCGTGATCATGCTCACCGTGCTGTTCTCCCGCGCCTTCGTCATCCCGGTGTATTTGTCGCAGCTCGGCATCACCGGGCCGATGGCGGAGGGCACCACGGCGCTGCTCAAGAACGTGAGCTTCGCCATCATGGTGCTGGCCCTGCTGCTCGGCGCCGGCATCGTGGTGTGGGCACTGGTCAAGGGCATGCGCGAACACAGGCAGGAAGTGGCTTCCCTGCACATGGCGACGGAAACCCTGACCCAGTAAGCACGCGGGCGGAAGCAACAACAAGGGCCGCACGAAGCGGCCCTTGTTCTTTGCGGCCGGTGGTCGGCCGGTGTTCGCTTAGGCCTTCACGGCCAATACCGGGCACTCGGCGGCGCCGATCACCCGCTCGGTGACGCTGCCCAGCAGGATGCGTTCCAGGGCGGTGCGCCCGCGGCTGCCCATGACGATGAGGTCGGCCCCCTTCTCCCGCGCGGTATCGACGATCAGTTGCTCCGGCTGACCGCGCGGCACGGCACCGTCCGCCGTCACGCCTTCCCGGCCCAGCAGCTCCTTGACCCGCGCGACGATGGCGCCGGCCTCGGCGGCCCGCGCCTCGTTGAAGTTGTTGCGGACGACCGAAACCGCCGTCAGCGGCAGGCCGCACAGCTTCGCCAGCCGGCCGGCGGCGATGGCCGCCGCATCCGAGTGGCGGGAACCGTCCGTGGCGAGCACGATGCCCTTCTGCCACAACTGCGCCGCCTTGGGCACCACCAGCACGCTGCACTTGGCGCACCCGACCACCTTGGCGGTGGCGTCCCCCACCATCAGGCGCGCCAGCCCGCGCCGGCCGCGCCGGCCCATCACGATCACGTCGACGTGGCGTTCCTCGGCCGCGGCGAGGATTTCGCGCGAGGGGTCCTCGCCGTGCAGCACGCGGATGTCGCAGGCCACCCCGGCCGCCTGGGCCTCGCGGGCAATGCCTTGCAGGTAGGCCCGCGCCTGCTCCTCGGCCTGGCGCGCCCGCTGCGGGGCGATCGAGTCCAGTTCGGGATTGCTCGTCACCATGCTCGCGGCGGTCAGCCGCGCGCCACACTTGGCGGCCATGGCCAGCGCCACGCGCACGGCGCCGGTACTGAATTCGGAACCGTCGGCGGCGACGAAGATATGCTCGAAGCGCCCGGTGGGGGACAGTTGATTCATGGCCTTTTCCTCAGTGGCCGACGACCAGGAGGCCGGAGGCCGCCAGCGCCAGGACCAGGATTTCCAGCACGGCGATCACCGTATAGACCTTGTCCTGGGCGGCGAGAAACATGGGCAGGATGCGCAGATAGCAGAACATGGTCACGGCCGCCAGGAAGGCGATGCCGACGAAGTTCATGTAATCGCCCTTGCCCACCATCGAAAGCCAGGCCCAGCCGGTATGGGTGTTGGTCGCCCGGAGGTACTCGCCCACGGGCAGGATCCACAGGCGCACCAGTTCCTCGTGCGGGACGTGGGGCGCGGCAAAGCCGAAGAGATAAACGAGGAAAGTGAGCACCAGCACGACGAAGCCGACCTTCATGCCGATGTCGAGCAGGCCGGCATAGGCCAGTTGCTCGGGGGAGGCGTATTTTTCGTTTTCGGGAGAGTAGTCCGCCATGTCGTTCTCCTGTCAGTTCCAGATGCCCAGGCCCTTGAGCAGGGCCCGGGTGCCCGCCAGCGCCAGCATGACGATCACCACCTTGCGCACCATGGAGGCCGAGGCCACCTTGAGCAGGCGCACGCCCACCAGGGACCCCAGCATGATGCCGATGAGGGAAGGCACGGTGATCATCGCCAGCACCGCGCCCTGGTTCATATACACCCAGGCCGCCGAGGTATCGACGATGGACAGCATGAACTTGGAAGTGGACACGGAGACCTTCAGGGGTGCGCCCATGAGCAGGTTGAGCACGGGCACGTTGGCCCAGCCGGCGCCCAGGCCGAACATGCCGGCCATGATGCCGATGCCGGAGAACAGCACCAGCCCCTTCGTGCCGCGATGCACCTGCCAGTCGATCTCCTTGCCCGAGGCGGCGTCGAAGTAGATGCCGTTCATGCGCAGGGCCGTGGACAGGGCGCAGGCCTTGGGCACCTCGGGGAACTCCGACTTCTTGGCCAGGTACATCAGCAGGACGATGCCGAGGATGGTCACGCCCAGGGCCGTCTGCACCACGTTGGCGGGCAGGGCCAGGCCCATCATGGCGCCGACGATGGCGGAGGCGGAGGCGATCAGGGCCAGGGGCAGGGCCAGGCGCAGGCTCGCCATGCCGCTTTTCAGGAGCCCGGGCCCGGCGGCGAGCGCTCCGGCCAGCGCCACCATGAGGCCGGCGCCGCGCACGAAATCCAGGTGGAAGGGGAAAAAGCCGCCGACGATGGGCACGAACAGCACGCCGCCGCCCACCCCGCCCAGCACGGCGACGATGCCCAGTCCGAAAGTCACGACGAACAGGGTCAGCGGCCAGCCCCACCAGGGCATGCCGCCGCCCCCGGCCGCATCGGCCGCCAGCGCCGGATGCGCGACAAGCAAGGCAATGAAAAGAAACAGGAACGCAAACCTCTCGCAAACCCTGAGCATGATCGTTGGCGCGCCGGGAAGCGCATTGTTGGCATATCGAGGAGCACTAATAATACTGCCGACCCCACCCCTCACAGGGTCAAAAATAGTTATGCGCAAATAAGGTTTCGTTTCATGATGAAACCAGCATTGGTTTCACAATGCAACGGCCCCATCTCTGGATTCGGCCCACTATAATGGCCTTCCCTGAATGAAGGACCGCCATGGGACACCGCCTCTCGAAGATCTACACCCGCACGGGGGATGCCGGCACCACGGGCCTCGCCGACGGCTCCCGGGTGGCCAAGGACAGCCCGCGCATCGCCGCCCTGGGCGAGGTGGATGAACTCAACTCGGTGCTGGGCGTGCTGCTGGCCGAGCCGCTGCCCGAACACCTGCGGGAACTGCTCACCGGCGTCCAGCACGACCTCTTCGACCTGGGCGGCGAAATGGCGATCCCCGGCGCGGCCCTGCTCTCCGCCAATCACGTGGACCGGCTGGAACAGGCCATCGACGGCTACAACGCGGAGCTGGGGCCCCTCAAGGACTTCATCCTGCCCGGCGGCAGCCGGGCCGCGGCCCTCGCCTTCCTTGCCCGGGCCGTATGCCGGCGCGCCGAGCGCCAGGTGGTGTCGCTCGCCGCCGTGGAAGCCGTCAGCGAAGCCGGCCGCAAGTACCTCAACCGCCTCTCCGACCTGCTCTTCGTACTGGGCCGGGCGCTGAACCGGGCCGACGGCCGCGGCGACGTGCTCTGGCACAAGGGCAAGAACCGTTAAGCCGGAGCCCGGCGAAAGCCGCGTCATGCCGGCGCAAGCCGGCATCCCGGTTGCAGTTTTATTAAAGTTTCTTATCCCCCCATCCGTTAAAGGCCAAACGGCATCAAACGAGCCGCGCGGCCGAGAACGCGCCCGCGGCGGGGGAGAATCCCATGAAAACCTTCTGGGCAGCCTACGACTGGGTCGAGACGACCTTCTTCAACTCGCTCACCAAGAAGCTGATGAGCTTCCTGGTCCTCTTCCTCGTCGATCTGGGCTACCTCGGCATCTACCTGCACCACGGCGCCGCCATGCGCGAGGCCATGGGCCGCAACGGCGTGCCGCCCGAGGCGATTCAGGCGGTGATGGCCAACTTCGACTGGGGCCTCTACCTGATGATCGGCCTGACGGTGGCGGCGCTCCTCTGGAACGTCCTGCAGATCCTCTATATCCGCTACCTCATCGTCCGCCCGGTGCGCGCCATCACCACCATCTTCAACGAGATCGGCCGCGGCGAGGGGGACTTCTCCCGCGACCTGCCCACCGTTACCCACGACGAGCTGCGCGAGCTGGCGGAGAGCTACAACCTGTTCGCCGAGAAGATGCGCCAGATCATCAGCGAGGTGCGGGCCATGACGGTCAACATCGCCCGCGAGGCGGTGGTGGTGCGCAAGCGCGTCCTGGAGACCACCAAGGGTGCGCAGCAGCAAGGGGAGATCACGGAGACCGTCTTCACGTCCAGCAACGAGGCCACCAAGGCCATCGGCGAAGTGTCCCGCTCCGCCGAGCTGATCTCCCAGTCCACCGGCACCAACCTCGGCAAGGCCCAGGGCTCCCTCACGGAGCTCCTGGACATCGCCACCAAGGTGAACCTGGTGACCGAGAAGCTGGCGGGCTTCAACACCACGGTGCGCAACCTCAGCGAGCGCTCCGACAGCATTCGCCAGATCGCCAGCCTGATCAAGGAGATCGCCGACCAGACCAACCTCCTGGCGCTCAACGCCGCCATCGAGGCGGCGCGGGCGGGCGAAGCCGGCCGCGGCTTCTCCGTGGTGGCCGACGAGGTGCGCAAGTTGGCGGAGCGGGTGAACAAGGCAACCCAGGAAATCTCGGTCAACGTGGAGGGCATGATCCACCTGGTGAAGGACACCCAGCGGGAAAACGCGGTGATCAACGCCGACATCGAGCTCACCCGGGACGTGGTGCAGCGCTCCTCCGGCCAGTTCCAAGAGATGGTGGGCGACTTCCGGCAGACTAACGACCAGCTCATGCAGATCACCACCGCCATGGAAGAGCTGGGGGCGACCAACCAGCAGGTGCATGAAAACGTCACCCAGATCCACTCCCTCTCCGGCGAGGTCACCCGCAACATGGGCGAGTCCGCGAAATCGACGGACAGCCTGACCAAGGCCGCGGAGAGCGTGCAGGAACTGGTTTCCCGCTTCAAGATCGGCCGCGGCAGCTTCGACCACAACGTGGACCGGGTGCGCCACTTCCGCGACGCCATCCAGGCCAAGCTGGAGGACATGCGCCGGCGCGGCATCCACGTCTTCGACCGGGACTACCGGCCCATGCCCAACACCAACCCGCAGAAGTTCATGGTGGGCTACGACGAGGCCTACACGCGGGAATGCCAGGGCCTGCTCGACCAGGCGCTCGCCGAGATCAAGGGGGGCGTCTATGCGGTGGCGGTGGACGTGAACGGCTTCCTCACCGCCCACAACATGAAGTATTCCAAGCCCCTCACCGGCGACCATGCAACCGACCTGGTGGGCAACCGCACCCGGCGCAAGTTCACCGCCCCCACGGAGCTGCGCGCGGCGCAGAACGCCACCCCCATGCTCCTGCAGACCTACATCCGCGACACGGGGGAACTGCTCTGCGACATCGCCATGCCCATCCTGGTCGGCGGCCAGCACTGGGGCAACGTGCGCGTGGGCTGCGACGCGGCGGCGCTGCTGGATCAGTAGAACACTCCCGCCCAGTTCCTACTCTGCTGCCGCGCCAGTCTTGTGGCGCATTACGTGTTTTGCGCCAAATTTTTGGCGCAATGCTATATTTGCGCCAACAGTCGCCACTATGTGGCGCAAACCCGGCCAGGTAAGGGACCACTGATGCCCCGGTCAATCCTTGAAAATCAACTCGACGCGATCCTTGAAGCCATGGGGCGCTTTCCGGAGGGCGCCAGCCTCGTGCAGATTGCGACGGCTCTCGGCAATCCACCGCCCCGGCGCACCCTGCAGCGCCGGCTGGCCGCACTGATGGAGCAAGGTCGCCTGCGCATGGAGGGCCAACGTCGCGGCGCGCGTTACTTTCGCCACAACATCGTGTCCCTCGGTCCCATACGGCAGACCGTTAGCGTCAGAGGAACCATTCGCTCGCAAATCCAGTTCCCTCTCTCTGAGGAGGGCACGGAAATCGCCCGGACCGTCCGCCAACCGCTGGCCCGGCGCCAGCCCGTCGGCTACGAGCACAGCTTCCTGCATGCCTATCGTCCGAATGCCACTTTCTACCTGCCGGCAAACACGCGCGCTGAACTTCGCGCCGCCGGCCAGGTCGTCAGTGCCGGCACACCGGCGGGCACCTACGCCCACCAGATCTGGAACCGTCTCCTGATTGACCTGTCCTGGAACTCCAGCCGGCTCGAAGGCAACACCTATTCCCTGCTCGAAACCGAGCGCCTGCTGTCGGCGGGCGAGGCGGCGAGCGGCCGCGACGCGGCGGAAACCCAGATGATCGTCAACCACAAGGCCGCCATTGAATTCCTGGTGGGCGCGGCCGGCGAAATCGGCTTCAACCGCTACACCGTCCTCAATCTCCATGCCCTGCTGGCCGACAACCTGCTCCCGGACCCTACCGCCAGCGGCCGGCTGCGGGGCATAGCCGTCGGCATCGCCGGCACGGTGTTCCATCCGCTGGAAGGCCCGCAACGGATCGAAGAGTGCTTCCAGCAGATCCTCGACACGGCAACGGCCATCGAAGACCCCTACGAGCAGGCGTTTTTCGTCATGGTGCATCTGCCCTATCTGCAAGCCTTCGAGGACGTCAACAAGCGCGTCGCGCGTCTGGCGGCCAACATTCCCTTTATCCGGCAGAACCTCTGCCCGCTGTCCTTCGTCGACGTTCCGCAGCAAACCTATATCGATGCCATGGTCGGCATTTACGAATTGCGCCGCATCGAACTGCTGCGCGACGTTTTCATCTGGGCCTATAAGCGCTCCTGCGCGCGCTACTCCGCCGTGCGCCAATCCATCGGCGAACCGGACCCCTTCCGGCTGCGCTACCGGCAGGACATCGCTGACACCGTGGCCGCCGTCGTGCGCGGGAGACTGGACAAACGCCAGGCCATCGCCCTGATCCGCGAAAGGGCCGAAGCCGTAGTTCCCGAACCCGACCGGGCGCGCTTTGTCGAAGTCGCCGAAACCGAGACCATGAGCCTGCACGAGGGCAACATCGCCCGTTACCGCCTGCGCCCGAGTGAGTTTCGGGCATGGCGGGAGACCTGGGAGTAAGCCCCTTGGACTTGTTGACGCTCGAACGGGCCTTACTGCCGGGACAATGCCTGGCGCAAACCGAACACCACAAGGAAGACGCCGCAGGAACGCTCGATGAGCGCTTTGCCGCGGCAGTAACCACGGGCGACACGCGCACTCGACAACGCGAGTGCGACACCGCCGTACCAGAGGAGCGCGATAACCGCGACCATTCCCACCATGACCAGCAGCGTGGCCAGCGAAGCGCCGGCCGGCACGGCCGCGGAGAACACGGAGGCGTAGAACACCATGGCCTTGGGGTTGGAGAGGTTGGTCACGAGGCCGTCCCGCAGCGCCTTGAAGAAGCCGCCGCGCGTGACGCAGCCGGATCGGAGGGCGAGCGGCTTGCCGGCCTGCCGCAGAAGCTGGACGCCGAACCACATGAGGTAGGCGGCGCCCAGGAGCTTGACCGTCCAGAAGAGCCACGGGAACAGGGAAAAGAGGACGCCGATGCCGAACAGGGCGGCGGCCGCCCAGAGGGCATTGACGCAGACGATGCCCAACACCAGCGCGATGGCCTCGGCTCTTGGCGCGGTCACGGCGCGATGGGTGACGGCCACGAAGTTCGGCCCCGGGCTCATCACGCCGGCGGCGCAGACCGTCGAAGCGGTGAGGATGGCAGCGATGTCCAGCATGGAAAAACTCCTCGTTCCAGTTCTATTGAGCGTCACTCAATCGCGTGACGACCCAGGCAACATCGTCATTCCGGCGGAAGCCGGAATCCAGCTCGGCCGCAACAGGAGCGATACCGCTGCATTTGATTCCCGCTTTCGCGGGGACGACGGTCAGGTGTTAGCGGCCAGGGGCAGCCGCAGGGTAACACGCAGGCCGCCGCCCTCGGCGTTGGCTGCCTCGATGCTGCCGCCATGGGCCTGCACGGCCTGGCGGCTGATGGCCAGGCCGAGGC
>CAYZLI010000065.1:5612-18428 GCA_964479195.1 uncultured Rhodocyclaceae bacterium | reverse complement strand
TCCACCACCATGGGCATGCCGTAGGTGGCGCTGGTGGCGGCGAAGAAGAGCCCGTTCTCCATGGCCAGGAAGCCGATCACCTGGGGCACCGCCTTGCTGCGCGTGATCATCATGAGAAAGGCGAGCATCACCGCGGCCAGGGCGATCCCCAAGGTCGAGCGGGTGATGGTGCCGGCGATCTGCGAGATGGGCAGGGCCAGCTCGAAGGCGAAGATCACCAGCAACAGGCCCGCCAGCATGGTGGTGGGGATGTTGATCAGGCCCTCCACGTCCCACTTCACGTTGAGCCGGCGGATCAGCCGGTGCAGGATCCAGGGCAGCAGCATCACCTTCAGCACCAGGGTGATCAGGGCCGACCACCACAGGTGGGTATGGCCGGTGGCGACGGCGACGACCGCGGTGGACAGGCACAACACCACCCCCTGCAGGGCGAACAGGTTGATGAGGGAGAGGATGCGCCGCTGCGCCAGCATGGCGAAGGAAAGCAGCAGCAGCGCCGCCGCCAGCAGGTTGATGACCTGGGCGTAGAGCGGAATCGCCGCCTGGCTCATGCTGTGGTCTCCCGTCCGAGCTCCGTGCCGCCGGCACGCACGACGCTCTCCTCCCCCTGCCAGGGGGAGGAGCTGGAGGTGGGGGTTTTGGCGTTCAACCTCATGCTGTGGTCTCCAACAGGAAATGCACCAGCATGCCCAGCACCGCCAGCATGAAGGCGGTGCCGAGGAACTCCGGGGCGCGGAAGACCCGCATCTTGGCGCTCACCGTCTCGATCAGCGCCAGCAGGAAGCCGCCGATGGCGAGCTTGAGCACCAGCGCCGGCAGGGCGATGCCGATGTTGGCGAAGCCCGTGCCCTCCGGGATGCCCCAGGGGAAGAACAGGGCGAGGCCGACGCAGGAATAGGCGTAGAGCTTGAGGCTGGCCGCCCACTCCACCAGGGCCAGGTGCCGGCCCGAATACTCCAGGATCATGGCCTCGTGGATCATGGTGAGCTCCAGGTGGGTGGTGGGGTTGTCCACCGGCACCCGGGCGTTTTCCGCCAGGGACACCATGGTGAAGGCCACGCCGGCGAAGGCCATGCTGGGATAGATGGCGAACTCCCGGTGCGCCAGGGTCTCGACGATGGTGGACAGGGAAGTGGACCGGGAGATGAGCGAGGCGGTAAACAGCACCATAAGCAGCGCCGGTTCGGCCAGGAAGCCGATCAGCATCTCGCGGCGCGCCCCCAGGCTGCCGAAGGCCGTGCCCACGTCCATGCCGGCCAGCGAGATGAACACCCGCGCCAGGGCGAAGAGGCCCACCAGGGCGATGGCGTCCGCCGCCGGGGCGAAGGGCAGGTCGGTGGACAGCGCCGGCACGATGGCGCTGGCCAGCGCCATGCAGCCGAACAGGACGTAGGGCACGAAACGGAACAGGGGCGAGGCGTTGTGGGCCAGCACCGCGTCCTTCTCGAACAGCTTGGCCAGTTGCCGGTAGGGCTGGGTGAGCGGCGGCGCCGACTTGTTCTGCATCCACGCCCGGCACTGGTTCACCCAGCCCGTGAGGAGCGGCGCCAGCAGCAGCGCCAGGATGACTTGCAGCAGTTGGAGGGTGACGGTGGCCGCACTCATCGCACGAAGAACAGCAGCGCCAGGAGGGTGAGGAAGCTGTACAGGAGGTACACGGCAATGCGCCCCTGCTGCAGGAAGGCCACCAGCCGCGTGCCGAACTCCGCGGCGCGGGCGATGGGCAGGTAGAGCCAGTACCAGAGGCGGTCCTCCACCGTGACCCGGTAGCGCGGCGCGGCGTCGAAGGGCGAGGGCAGCTCGCGCTTCATGCGGTAGAAGGGCTCGAACACCTGGCGGATGGGCTGGCCGAAGCCCTCGGCCGTGTCCTGCATGCGGGCGGTCTGCTGCGGGAAGCCGCAGTCCCAGGGCGCCGCGCGGCGCAGCCGCCCGTGGTAGAAGCGGCGCACGGCGACGAAGGTGAGGGCAAAGACGGCGCCGATCACGAGCAGGAAGAGCGCCGGGTTGTAGCTGGCGCGGGCGGCATCGATCGGCGCCAGCAGGAACCAGCCGTTGGCCTGCACCGTGGCGCCCAGCCCCGCGCCCACCAGCAGCCTGGTCACCGGATCGAGGGCACTGATGACGGCCACGGGGAACAGGCCGAGCGCCACGCACAGCGCCGTCAGCCAGACGAGGCCGATGCGCTCCAGCACGCCGGCGTCGTGGGCCTGGGCGAGCTTCTCCTCCCGGGGCTGGCCGAGGAAGATGATCCCGTAGAACTTCACCATGACGTAGCCGGCGAGCGCCGCGGTCAGGGCCACCGCCGCGGCGGCCACGGGGATCAGCATGTGGATGTAGCCGTGGGGCAGGTTCGGCGTGAACAGGAAGCTCTGCAGGAGCAGCCATTCGGAAACGAAGCCGTTCAGGGGCGGCAGCCCGGCGCTGGCCAGCACGCCGATCAGGGCCAGCCAGGCCACCCAGGGCATGCGGTGGATGAGCCCGCCCAGCTTGCCCAGGCTGCGCTCCCGTGTGGCATGCAGCACCGAGCCCGTGGCGAGGAACAGCAGGCTCTTGAAGCCGGCGTGGTTGAGGCAGTGGTAGAGGGTGGCGGTGAGCGCCAGGGCGGCGAGCGCGCCCATGCTGAAGGCGTGGAAGGTGATGGCCAGGCCGATGCCGACGAAGAGCAGGCCGATGTTCTCGATGGAGGAATAGGCGAGCAGCCGCTTCATGTCGTTTTGCACGGCGCTGAACACGACGCCGAAGAGGGCGGTGGCGAGCCCCAGGGCGAGTACGACCGCGCCCCACCACCAGAGCTGGGTGTGCAGCAGGTCGAAGATGACGCGCAGAAAGCCGTAAATGGCCGTCTTCAGCATGACGCCGCTCATCATGGCGGACACCGGCGAGGGCGCCGCCGGGTGCGCCTCGGGCAGCCAGACGTGCAGGGGCAGCAGGCCCGCCTTGGCGCCGAAGCCGTACAGGGCCAGGCCGAAGGCGGCGGTGGCCCAGAAAGGGGTGTGCGGGACCTGGCGCATGGCGGCGAAGGTGTAGTCGCCCGTGCCGCCCTGCAGCACGCCGAAGCAGAGCAGGATGCCGATGGCGCCCACGTGGGCGATCAGCAGGTAGAGGTAGCCGGCGCGGCGGATCTCGCCGATGCGGTGGTCCGAGGTGACGAGGAAGAAGGAGGACAGGGCCATCGTCTCCCAGGCCACCATGAAGAAGTAGGCGTCGTCGGCCAGGAGCACGAAAGCCATGGCGGCGAGAAAGATGTGGTACTGCAGGCATTGCAGGCCCGGCGCGGTGCCTTCGCCCTTGCGGAAATAGCCGGCCGCGTAGATGGAGATGCCCGCGCCCGCGCCGCCCAGCAGCGCCAGGAAGAGGGCCGACAGGGCATCCAGGCGCAGGTGGAAGGGCAGATCGGGCAGGCCGATGGCCAGCACCAGGGTCTGGGGGCGCTCGCCGAGGGCGGCGATGCCCACCGCGAACAGGGCGAGCCCGCCCAGCGCACCGAAGGGGAAGAGGGTGCGGCCGACGAAGGCCAGGTTGCGCGGCGCGGCGAGGCCCGCCAAGCCGAGGGCGAGCCAGAAGGCGGCGATCAGCGCCGCGAGATCGATGGCGAGCAGACCCGAGGAAGCGCCCATTCTTCTATTTCACCCGCATGCCCGGTTGCGCGCCGCTGTCCGGGCTGAGCAGGTAGAGGCCGGGGCCCTCGCCCGAGGCGGCCAGCACCATGCCCTCGGAAATACCGAACTTCATCTTGCGCGGGGCGAGGTTGGCCACCATCACCGTGAGCCGTCCGACAAGCGCCACCGGGTCGTAGGCCGACTTGATGCCGGCGAAGACGGTGCGGGTCTCGGTACCCAGGTCGAGGGTGAGCCTGATCAGCTTTTCTGCGCCTTCGACCTGCTCGGCGTTGGCGATGCGGGCGATGCGCAGGTCGACCTTGGAGAACTCGTCCATTCCAATTTCCGGCGCGAACGCGCCGCCATTCACTCCTTCCCCCTTCATGGGGGAAGGCCGGGATGGGGGTGCAGCGGCGGCCGCCTCGCTCGCAACGTGTTGCTGATGCTCCCCATGCCGCTGCTGCGAATGCGGCGGCGTGGGCGCCAGGGATTCCTTGTTGGCCTCCACCAGGGCATCGACCTGTTTCGGGTCGATGCGCGTCATGAGGTGCTTGTACTCGCTGATGCGGTGGCCGGCGCGCAGCGTCGTGTGGGCGTCGGCCCAGGTGAGCGGGGGGATGCCGAGGAAGGCCTCCACATCGGCGGCGAGCTTGGGCAGCACGGGCTTCAGGAAAAGGGTGAGGAGGCGGAACATGGCCAGGGCCTCCGAGCACACGGAATGCAGGTCGGCCTCGCGCCCCGCCTGCTTGGCGAGTTCCCAGGGCTTGCGCTCGTTCACGTAGGCGTTGGCGAAGTCGGCCAGGCCCATGATCTCCCGCAGCGCCCGGCTGTAGTCGCGGGCCTCGTAGGCCGCGGCGATGGTGTCGGCCGCCCCGCGCAGCTCGGCGATGAGCGGCGCCGAGTGGCTGGCCGCCAGCTGCCCGCCGAAGCGCTTGCTGATGAAGCCGGCGCAGCGGCTGGCGATATTGACGTACTTGCCGATGAGGTCGCTGTTCACCTTGGCGACGAAATCGGCCAGGTTGAGGTCGAGGTCCTCCATCGTGCCGTTGAGCTTCGCCGCGTAGTAGTAGCGCAGCCACTCCGGGTTGAGGTCCTGCTGGAGATAGCTCTCGGCGGTGATGAAGGTGCCGCGGGATTTCGACATCTTCTGGCCGTCCACGGTGAGGAAGCCGTGGGCGAAGATCCTGGTCGGCGTGCGGTAGCCCGCGTGCTCCAGCATGGCCGGCCAGAACAGGGCGTGGAAATAGAGGATGTCCTTGCCGATGAAGTGGTACAGCTCGGTGCCGGCGGCCTCCCGCCCCGTGTAGGCGGCGAGGTCGATGGCCCGGCCCGCCTTCGCCTGCCGGTCCACGAAGTTCTTGAAGCTGCCGAAGTAGCCGATGGGCGCATCCAGCCAGACGTAGAAGAACTTGCCTGTACTTTGCCCATTTCCGTCCGGGATCTCGAAGCCGAAATAGGGCGCGTCCCGGGAGATGTCCCAGTCGTTCATGCCGGCGGCGAACCATTCGGCCATCTTGTTGGCCGCCTCCGGCTGCAGCCGCCCCTCCTTCTGGGTATATTCCCGCAGGAAGGCCTGGCAGCGCGGGTCGGAAAGCTTGAAGAAGTAATGGTCGGAGGCCTTGCGCACCGGCGTGGCGCCGGAGACGGCGGAATAGGGGTTCTTCAACTCGGTGGGGGCGTAGGCGGCGCCGCAGACCTCGCAGGAGTCGCCGTACTGGTCCTTGGCCCCGCACTTGGGGCACTCGCCCTTGACGTAGCGGTCCGGCAGGAACATCTGCTTGACCGGGTCGTAGAACTGCTCGACGGCGCGCACCTCGATCAGCCCGGCCGCCTTCAGCTTGCCGTAGATGTCGTTGGCGAAGAAGCGGGTTTCTTCCGAGTGGGTCGAATGGTAGTTGTCGAAGGCCACGAAGAAGCCGGCGAAGTCCCGGGTGTGCTCCCCGTGCACGCGCCGGATCAGCTCCTCCGGGCGGATGCCCTCCTTCTCGGCGCGCAGCATGATCGGCGTGCCGTGGGTGTCGTCGGCGCAGACGTACCAGCATTCGTGGCCTTGCATTTTTTGGAAGCGCACCCAGATGTCGGTCTGGATGTACTCGACCAGGTGGCCGAGGTGGATGGCTCCGTTGGCGTAGGGCAGGGCGCTGGTGACGAGGATCTGGCGCGGGGTCGGGGACATTCCGGAACTTCTTGATAAAGGCGGTTATTCTAGCAAAGTGCCCACCCGAACTGTATTCTTCCCCCTACAGATGGCCAAGCTAGAGTAAAATACTCAGGTATTACAAATCTAATGGAGCATTCAATGAGCATTTCCGAGCTGCAGGTGCAGACCGCGTTGAAGGAGATCGTGGACCCGAACACCGGGAAGGATCTCGTCAGCTCGCGTTCCGCCAGGAACATCAAGATCGATGGCGCCAACGTGTCCGTGGACGTCGAACTGGGCTATCCGGCCAAGACCCAGATCGACCCCATCCGCCGCCAGGTGATCGACAAGCTGAAGGCTGTCCCGGGGGCGGGCAACGTCTCCGCCAACGTCTATCAGAAGATCGTCTCCCACACGGTGCAGCGGGGCGTGAAGCTGGTCCCCAACGTGAAGAACATCATCGCGATAGCCTCGGGCAAGGGCGGCGTCGGCAAGTCCACCACGGCGGTGAACCTGGCCCTGGCGCTGGCCGCCGAGGGGGCCAGCGTGGCCATCCTCGACGCCGACATCTACGGGCCCTCGCAACCGCAGATGCTGGGCATCACCGGGCGGCCCGAGTCCCACGACGGCAAGAGCCTCGAGCCCATGGAGGCCTACGGCCTGCAGGCCATGTCCATCGGTTTTCTCATCGACGTGGAAACGCCCATGGTCTGGCGCGGCCCCATGGTCACCCAGGCCCTGGAGCAACTGCTCGCCGACACCCGCTGGCGGGACGTGGACTACCTCATCATCGACCTGCCGCCGGGCACGGGCGACATCCAACTGACCCTGGCGCAAAAGGTGCCGGTGACCGGCGCCGTGATCGTCACCACGCCCCAGGACATCGCCCTGCTGGACGCACGCAAGGGCCTCAAGATGTTTGAGAAGGTGGGCATCCCCATCCTCGGCATCGTCGAGAACATGAGCATCCACATCTGCTCCAAGTGCGGCCACGAGGAGCATATCTTCGGCTTCGGCGGCGGCGAGAAGATGTGCAAGGACTACGAGGTGGAATTCCTCGGCGGGCTGCCCCTGGACATCAGCATCCGCGAACAGACCGACTCGGGCCGGCCGAGCGTGGTGGCCGACCCCGACGGGCGCGTGGCGGAGATCTACCGGGGCATCGCCCGGCGCGTGGCGGTGAAGATCGCCGAGAGGGCCAAGGACATGACCGCCAGGTTCCCCAACATCGTGATTCAGAACACCTGAACGCGCGCCGCCGGGCCGCCCCAAGGCGCGGCAGCCACCTACTCCGAGCGCAGCGAGCCACCGTCACCCCCTTCCGGGGGAAGGGGGCGGGGGGAAGGCGGTATTCGTTGACCGGCCCGGGAAAGAGCGGATAATTCCGCTCTTTCTTTTTCGCCCCCGCCATGAGCATCAAATCCGACCGGTGGATCCGCCAGATGGCGGTGGAGCACCGCATGATCGAGCCCTTCGAGCCGGGCCAGGTGCGGGAGGTGGACGGCCGCAAGATCGTCTCCTATGGCACCTCGAGCTACGGCTACGACATCCGCTGCTCGAACGAATTCAAGCTGTTCACGGACATCAACTGCACCATCGTCGATCCGAAGAACTTCGATCCGAATTCATTCGTCGAGGTGAAGGGCGAGCACTGCATCATCCCGCCCAACTCCTTCGCCCTGGCGCGCACCGTCGAGTATTTCCGCATCCCGAGGAGCGTGCTCACCGTCTGCCTGGGCAAGAGCACCTATGCCCGCTGCGGCATCATCGTGAACGTCACCCCCTTCGAGCCGGAGTGGGAGGGCTACGTCACGCTGGAGTTCTCCAACACGACGCCGCTGCCGGCCAAGATCTACGCCAACGAGGGCGTGGCCCAGGTGCTGTTCTTCGAGTCCGACGAGGTCTGCCAGACCTCCTACAAGGACCGGGGCGGCAAGTACCAGGGGCAGGTGGGCGTCACCCTGCCGAAGATCTGATTGTGCATACCTGCGGTTGCCGGAGCCGCGGCCCCGCCGCCGGGCCGCCCCAAGGCGGGGCCAGTCAACAACATGGAGTCCGCGCAAAGCGCGGACGAACAACCGTTACCCCCTTCCTCGGGAAGGGGGCCAGGGGGTAGGTCCACCATGCGTTTCCATTTCCCCATCATCATCATCGACGAGGACTTCCGCTCCGAGAACGCCAGCGGGCTGGGCATCCGCGCGCTGGCCAAGGCGATCGAGGAAGAGGGCATGGAAGTGCTGGGGGTCACCAGCTACGGCGACCTGTCCTCCTTCGCCCAGCAGCAGTCGCGCGCCTCCTGCTTTATCCTCTCGGTGGACGACGAGGAGCTGGCCAACGAGGAGGAGCGGACCATCGCCGGGCTGCGGGCCTTCGTCGAGGAGATCCGCTGCCGCAACGCCGAGATCCCGATCTTCCTGCACGGCGAGACGCGCACCTCGCGCCACATCCCGAACGACGTGCTGCGCGAGCTGCATGGCTTCATCCACATGTTCGAGGACACGCCGGAGTTCATCGCCCGCTACGTCGTGCGCGAGGCGCGCGCCTACCTGGACTCGCTGCCGCCGCCGTTTTTCCGCGCGCTGACCCACTACGCGGCGGACGGCTCCTATTCCTGGCACTGCCCGGGACACTCGGGCGGGGTGGCCTTCCTGAAGAGCCCGGTAGGCCAGATGTTCCACCAGTTCTTCGGCGAGAACATGCTGCGCGCCGACGTCTGCAACGCCGTGGAGGAGCTCGGCCAGCTCCTCGACCACACCGGCCCGGTGGCCGCCTCGGAGCGCAACGCCGCGCGTATCTTCAACTGCGACCACCTTTTCTTCGTCACCAACGGCACCTCGACCTCGAACAAGATCGTCTGGCACTCCACGGTGGCGCCCGGCGACATCGTCGTCGTGGACCGCAACTGCCACAAGTCGGTGCTGCACTCGATCATCATGACCGGGGCGATCCCCGTGTTCCTCATGCCGACGCGCAACAACTACGGCATCATCGGGCCGATCCCGAAGGAGGAATTCGCCTGGGAGAACATCCAGAAGAAGATCGCCGCCAACCCCTTCGCCGCCGACAAGAAGGCCAAGCCGCGGGTGCTCACCATCACCCAGTCCACCTACGACGGCATCCTCTACAACGTGGAGGAGATCAAGGAGATGCTGGACGGCCGGATCGACACCCTGCACTTCGACGAGGCCTGGCTGCCCCACGCCGCCTTCCACGACTTCTACGGCGACTACCACGCCATCGGCGCCGACCGGCCGCGCTGCAAGGAGTCGATGGTGTTCTCGACGCAATCCACGCACAAGCTGCTGGCCGGCCTCTCGCAGGCCTCGCAGATCCTGGTGCAGGACTCGGAGCACCGCAAACTCGACCGGGACGTGTTCAACGAGGCCTACCTCATGCATACCTCCACCTCGCCCCAGTACGCCATCATCGCCTCCTGCGACGTGGCCGCGGCGATGATGGAAGAGCCGGGCGGCAAGGCGCTGGTGGAGGAGTCGATCGCCGAGGCGCTGGACTTCCGCCGCGCCATGCGCAAGGTGGACGAAGAGTGGGGCGCCGACTGGTGGTTCAAGGTGTGGGGGCCGGACGACCTCTCCGAGGAAGGCATCGAGGAGCGCGAGGCCTGGATGCTCAAGCCCGGCGACCGCTGGCACGGCTTCGGCCGGCTCGCCGACGGCTTCAACATGCTGGATCCCATCAAGGCCACGGTGATCACCCCGGGCCTGGACGTGGACGGCGACTTTGCCGACTGGGGCATCCCGGCGGCCATCGTCACGAAGTACCTCGCCGAGCACGGCGTCATCGTCGAGAAGTGCGGCCTCTACTCCTTCTTCATCATGTTCACCATCGGCATCACCAAGGGCCGCTGGAACACCATGGTGACCGAACTGCAGCAGTTCAAGGACGACTACGACAAGAACCACCCGCTCTGGAAGGTGCTGCCCGAGTTCTGCCAGAAGCACCCGCGCTACGAGCGGGTAGGCCTGCGTGACCTCTGCCGGCAGATCCACGACGTCTATAAGGCCAACGACGTGGCGCGGCTCACCACGGAGATGTACCTCTCGGACATGGTGCCGGCCATGAAGCCGGCGGACGCCTTCGCCCGCATGGCGCACCGGGAGATCGAGCGCGTCGAGATCGACGCGCTGGAAGGCCGCATCACCGCCGTGCTGCTCACCCCTTATCCCCCCGGCATCCCGCTGCTCATCCCCGGCGAGCGCTTCAACAAGACCATCGTCAGCTACCTGCAGTACGCCCGGGATTTCAACGAGCGCTTCCCCGGTTTCGAGACCGACATCCACGGCCTGGTCAAGGACGAGTCCAACGGCAAGGTGCGCTACTTCGTGGATTGCGTGCGGCAAGGGTAGGGCGCAATAAGCCTGTCCTGAGCCTGTCGAAGGGCGAAGCGCATTGCGCCGAAAGGGTGCTTCGGCGCATTACAAGGGATCTTGATGCCGGATCGGTGCCTCATCTGAGACATTGCCTCAGAAATACACGGCAACTTATTGACAAACCGTAAGGTTCCCTTAAAATCCGGGCGAACTAACTCCTTGTGCCCGGGGCGCCCATGCGGAATATCCTGCTGTTTCTCGGCTTCCTTGTCCTGAGCATGCTGGTGCCGGCTGGCCTCGCCCAGGCGCAGGCCCAGACCGGCGCGCCGGACCCTGCGCGGCCCGCCGCGCTCCTTCAATCCAGCCAGTGATCGCCCCCGGGGCAGGCCGTCACCGCCTCTCGTAGACGGCGAAATCGAATTCCCATCCGGCTTCGGCGCGATGCCGCTCCCGCGCCGATTCCCGCCATGCCGCCTTGTCGAAGGCGGGGAAGTGCGCATCGCCCGGGAACTCCGCGGCGATCTCCGTGAGATAGAGCCGCTGCGCCAGGGGCAGCGCCTGGGCATAGAGCTGGGCGCCGCCGATGACGAAGACCTCGTCCGTCGTGCCGCGGCAGGCGGCGAGCGCCGCCTCCAGGGAGCCGGCCGTCTCGCAGCCGGGGGCGGCGTAGCCCGCACTGCGGGTGACGATGAGGTTGCGCCGCCCGGGCAGCGGCCGGCCGATCGACTCGAAGGTCTTGCGCCCCATGATCACCGGATGACCCAGGGTCAGGGCCTTGAAGCGCTTCAGGTCCTCCGGCAGGCGCCAGGGCAGGGCATTGCCGGCCCCGATGATGCCGTTGGCCGCCAGGGCGGCGATGAGGGAGAGCCGCGGGGCGGCGTCCGGGTCCAGGGAAGGCATGGGTGTGATATTTTAAAAAGGAAGGATTCGCGTCGCGAACCCGGAAATTGAATTATAAGCGGGACCTGTTTGAAGAGCTCATCTCAGCAATATGCACGAGATGCGTTGCGGCCAAAAGCGTCGGATGCTAGGCGCGCGACGACGCCAATGGCCGCCCCCTTGGCTAGGAGCGCAACGACGCAGCCGGCGCTTTTGGCCGCAACCCTTCGGGACGGGGCCGCTCCGGGCGCATGGCGGCGTTGCTCGCTCCTTATTTGGAATAACCAAACCGCGTCGCTCGCGCCTTGCCCTGCGCCCGGAGCGGCCCCGTCGCACCCGCGCATATTGCTGAGATGAGCTCTAGGTTGTATCCAAAATCCTTTCTTCGGCTGATCCTGATCGGTTTCGGCCTGGTGTCCCTGCCGCTCATCTTTGCCGCCGGCAACGCCGCCTACAACGTGCAGCGGCTGGTGGAACAGAGCGAGCGGGCGGTGCGCGAGGCGACGGTGACGGCGCGCGCCGGCCGCGAGATCCTGGAGTCCCTCACGGGCATGGAACGGGCGCTGCGCCAGTACCTGGTGGTGGGCGAGCAGGCGCTGCTGCAGGATTACCGGCGCCTGCACGGCGAGTTTGCCCAGGTGGCGGCCGAGTACGCCCGGCTGCCCCTGGACGAGGGCGGACGCGGCAAGCTGCTGGAAGTGCTGGGCCGTGAGCGGCGGCTGTTCGAGGCGCTGGGCGGTGGTGCGCCCCCCGATGCCGGGCAGGCGATCGAGGAGTTCGACCACATCGCCGAGGGGGCGCGGGAAGTGCTGGCGGCCAACAGCCGGCTCATCGACGCCGAGGTCGCGCGCCTGCGCCAGACGGCGGAGGACGCGCAGCGCATGCTGCTGTGGCCGCTGCTCGCGGCCATGCCCGTGGCGCTGGCCATCGCCCTGTGGTTCCGCTGGCTCATCTCGCACCAACTGGAGCAGGTGGATCGGGCCATCCGCGCCATCGGCCGGGCCGATTACGCGGACGGCATCACCGTGGCGGGCCCCCAGGATCTCGCCTACCTTGGCCGCCGCCTCGACTGGCTGCGCCGCCGGCTCGCCGAGCTCGAGGAGCAGAAGAACCGATTCCTGCGCCACGTGTCTCACGACCTTAAGACGCCGCTCACCGCGATCCGCGAGGGCACGCAGCTCCTGCGGGAAGGCGTGCCCGGCCCGCTCAACGAGCAGCAGAAAACCATCGTGGACATCCTGACCCAGAACAGTCTGCGGCTGCAGAAACTGATCGAGGAGCTGCTCAACTACCAGCAGGCGGGCTTCGCCGCCAACGCCATCGACCCGCAACCGGTGGCGCTCGACGTGGTGTGCACCCAGGTGTTGCGCACCCACCGGTTGGTCGCGGCGGCGCGCGGCATCCGTTTCGAACGCAAGCTGCCCCCGGTGCTGGTGGAGGGCGATGCCGACAAGCTGCGGGTGGTGGTGGACAACCTCGTCACCAACGCCATCAAGTTCTCGCCGCGCGAGGGGGTCGTGCAGGTGGAACTCGCCCGGCACGACGGGCGTGCGGTGATCGACGTGACGGACCAGGGCGCCGGCGTGGACGACGAGGAGCGGGAGCACATTTTCGAACCCTTCTTCCGCGGTACGCGGGCGCGGCGCGGCACGGTGCAGGGCAACGGCCTGGGGCTGGCGATCGCCAAGGAATACGTGCTGGCGCACCGGGGCCGGATCGAGGTGATCCAAGGGGATGGCAAGGGCGGGCACTTCCGCATCAGCCTGCCGATGCACTGGGAAAAGAAGGCCGCTTGATGCTGCGCATGCTGACGGCCGCCATGCTGGTGCTGGGCTTGGCCGCCTGCGCCTGGTGGCCGCTGCCGCTGCCG
>CAYZLI010000065.1:0-5512 GCA_964479195.1 uncultured Rhodocyclaceae bacterium | reverse complement strand
GCGCCGGCGCCCGCGGCGCAGCCGGATTTTGCCGACGAAAGAGAGGAAGTGGTGGCGCTGCTGGCGTACTATTCCCGGGCGCTGGCGCTATCCGCCGAGGACCTGCGACGGGAGCACCAGCTTGCCGTTGCGGCGTTCAGCAAGGACAGGACGGAGTTCGGCCGCCTGAGGCTGGTGCTGCTCCACAGCCTGCCGACGCCCGTGTCGCGCGATGACGTCAAGGTTGCCGGCGCGCTGCTGGAAGCCTCCCCCGCCCGAAACGGGCCGTCCGAATCGCCGCGCCGCCAATTCGTGGCCCTGTTGCAGAAGCTGGTGGCCGAGCGGCAGCGCGAACAGCGTCGCGCCGACGAGCTCCAACAGCGTACCGAGGAACTGCAGCGCAAGCTGGATGCCATGGTGGACATCGAGCGCAGCCTGCGCGGCCGAAAGAAGAGACCATGAACGAGATGAAAGCGAAGATCCTGCTGGTCGATGACGACCGCGACCTGTTGAAGCTCATCAGCCTGCGCCTGTCCGCGGCCGGCTACGCCGTACAGGCGGTCGAGAGCGGCGAGAAGGCGCTGGCCCAGCTCGCCGTGGCCCGCCCGCAGGTGGTCGTCACCGACCTGCGCATGGAGGGCATGGACGGCATGGCGCTGTTCGAGCGCATCCACGCCATGATGCCGACGCTGCCGGTGATCATCCTCACCGCCCACGGCACCATTCCCGACGCGGTGGCGGCCACCCAGCGCGGGGTGTTCAGCTTCCTCACCAAGCCCTTCGACGGCAAGGACCTCCTCGCCCAGGTGGAGCAGGCGCTCAAGCTTTCGGGCGGACCCGAGACGGCGGGCAAGCCCGAGGCCTGGCGCGAGCCCATCGTCACGCGCAGCCAGCGCATGGAGGAAGTGCTGCGCCAAGCCAAGCTGGTGGCGGCCTCCGACGCCAGCGTGCTGATCTTCGGCGAATCCGGCAGCGGCAAGGAACTGCTCGCCCAGGGGATCCATCGCGCCAGCATGCGCGCCAAGGGACCGTTCATGGCGGTCAACTGCGCGGCCATTCCCGAACACCTCCTGGAGAGCGAGCTGTTCGGCCACGCCAAGGGCGCCTTTTCCGGAGCCCTCTATGCCCACCGCGGCCTGTTCCAGGCGGCCCACGGCGGCACCCTGTTCCTCGACGAGGTCGGCGACATGCCCCTGGCCCTGCAGGCCAAGCTGCTGCGCGCCCTGCAGGACCGGGCCGTGCGCCCGGTCGGCTCCACGGAAACGGTGCCGGTGGATGTGCGCATCGTCTCCGCCACCCACCGCGACCTGGCCGCGAGCATCCGCTCCGGCTCCTTCCGCCCCGACCTCTATTACCGGCTCAACGTGGTGGCGCTGGCCCTGCCGGCGCTGGCGGAGCGGCGCGAGGACATTCCCCTGCTCTGCGCCCACTTCATCGAGCAGTTGGCGGCGCGCTACAGCAAGCCGGCCCGCAGCTTCGCGCCCGAGGCCCTGGAACTGCTGGTGAATGCCTCCTGGCCCGGCAACGTGCGCCAGTTGCTCAACGTGGTGGAGCAGGCGGTGGCCCTGTCCACCTCGCCCCTCATCCCCGCCTCCCTGGTGCAGCAGGCCCTGCGCGACGACAACACGGTGATGGTGTCCCTGGACGAGGCGCGGCGTGCCTTCGAGCACGACTACCTGGTGCGCCTGCTGCGCGCCACTGCCGGCAACGTGGCCCAGGCCGCGCGCATGGCCCAGCGCAACCGCACCGAGTTCTACAAGCTGCTGCAGCGGCACAACCTCAGCCCGGCTCTGTTCAAGACCGAGAAGGCCTGATCGTCGGGCTTCCCGGTTCTGTCGTTTCCCGGCGACAAGACTTAGTTGCGCCGATTCAGGTAGTTAGTTTCAGCGCCCGGCGCCTTGTCGCCGCTCCCCGACGCTTGCCCGATGCCAGGATCGCCGCCGGCTCCTGCTGTTTCGGTGTTATCCATTGATTCTGAAGGGAATCCAAACGCTGGCATGGCGATTGCGTATGGAAGGACGAGCAGCGCAAGAACGAACAAGGACAACGAGCGACATGGAAACCGCCAGCGCCTTCAGCAAGCCGAGTCCGCTTATGAACATTGCCGCCGTGGCGGTGATCGTCGCCAGCCTGGTAGCGGTGGCGGCGGTGACGGGGCTCATTCCTTCGGCGCACTCGGAGAAGCAGGAAGCCGTTGCGGCAACCGAGAAGACCGCGGCGCCCAACCGGGGCGCCGTCGACCCGGCCAAGCCGGGCCCGATGGCCGCGGCGAGCTGTGCCCAATGCGGGGTGATCGCCTCGATCCGCGCCGTCGAGGCGCCGGGCGAGGCGAGCGGCCTGGGGGCCGTCGCCGGCGGCGTCGCCGGCGCCGTGGTGGGCAGCCAGCTCGGCAAGGGCAACGGGCGCACGGCGCTCGGTGTGCTCGGCGCTGCCGGGGGGGCCTATGCCGGCCACGAGGTCGAGAAGAGCATAAAGAAGCACACCGCTTGGCGCGTCACGGTGCGCATGGAAGACGGCACGACGCGCACGGTGAGCCAGCCGACGCAGCCCGTGTTCGCTGTCGGCGACAAGGTGAAGCTGATCAACGGCGCACTGGCGGCGCGCGGTTGATCGGAGCCGCAACGAGACTGAACGGTTTTTACGAATGCCGGCCGCCCGTAAGGCAAGGATGCCTCTACCCTCGGGGATCGGTCCTGAGCCAACCGATCGCGCCTTGCCTGCGCCGGCTTCTTTTTATTCGAGGTGACGCCATGGAACGCCTGATGCACGAAACCAAGGAAACGTTCCTCACGCTCCTGGTCGTCTCCTGCCTCATCGCCGGCATCGGCGGCGCGGTGTTCTACACGGTCGGCCCGGACGGCTGGCTGGTGGGCATGGTGCGCGATCTGAGCCAGGCGCCGAGCCTCGCCTCCTTCGCGGCTTTGGCCGGGGTGATCGGCGCAGCGGTCGGCGCCAAGCGCTGGCTCGACCGCCACCCCCATTCGGCCATCAACAACCTCCTCGTCGGCGTGCTGGCCCTGGGCGGGCTTGCCGCGATCGTCCACGGCCTGCGCGGACTGCTCTAGGCCCGGCGCCGGGCCGCCCCAAGCCGGGCCAAGGATAGAACCGCGAGCGCAGCGAGCCGAAGTCATCCCCTTCCTCGGGAAGGGGAGCGAGGGGCAGGCTAAGCTATCTCCTCGTACAGGGCGCGGTAGCGAGCCGCCGTCTGCGCCCAGCCATAGTCCCGGCCCATCCCGTTCTTCTGCAGCGTCCGCCACCGTGTCCTGTCGTTCCAGACCGACACGGCGCGGCGGATTGCCTGCAACAGCGCCTCGCCCGTGGGCGGCCCGAAACGGAAGCCGTTGGCCGTGCCGTCCATCAGCCCCGTCTCGCTGCAATCCACCACCGTGTCGGCCAGCCCACCGGTGGTCCGCACCACCGGCGGCGTGCCGTAGCGCAGGCTGTACATCTGGTTGAGCCCGCAGGGCTCGAAGCGCGAGGGCATGAGGAAGATGTCGGCCCCGGCCTCGATCAGGTGGGCCAGTTCCTCGTCGAAACCGATGGCCACCGCAAACTGGCCGGGACGGCGCTCGGCCAGCCCGGCCAGCCGCGCCTCCAGGGCCCGCTCGCCCGTGCCCAGCACGGCCAACTGGGCGGGAAGCCGGGCGAGCTCATCGGCGATGTCCGCCAGCAGGTCGAGTCCCTTCTGGTGGGTGATGCGGCTCACCACCCCCAGCAGGGGCGCGGCGGAGTCGGTCGCCAGGCCCAGGCGCTGGCGCAGGACGGCCTTGTTCGCCTCCTTGCCGCGCATGTGGGCGAATTCGTAGTGATGGGGCAGGTAGGGATCGGCGGCCGGGTCCCAGGCCCGGGTGTCGATGCCGTTGAGGATGCCCGTCAGGTCGGCGCGGCGCCAGCGCAGCAGCCCGGCCAGGCCGTAGCCGAAGGCCTCGTCCTGGATTTCCTCGGCGTAACGGGGGCTCACGGCGGTGAGGCGGTCGGCGCACTGCAGGCCGGCCTTCATGAAGGACAAGCGGCCCCAGAACTCCACGCCGTCCACGGCGAAGGCCTGGAGCGGCAGGCCGAGCTCCTCCACCGTCTCCGGCGCGAAGAGGCCCTGAAAGGCGAGGTTGTGCACCGTCATCACCGTCGCCGCTTTGGACCCCTTGGCGAACCGCAGCCAGGCCGGCGCCAGCCCGCCCGGCCAGTCGTTGCAATGGACGATCCGGGGCCGCCAGGCAAGCGGGCTGTCGGCGCTGCCGAGGACGGCGGCGATCTTCGAAAGCAGCCCGAAGCGCAGGTGGTTGTCGGCGTAGTCGTGGCCCGCCGCGTCCAGATAGGCGTCGCCGGCGCGCCGGTAGTAGGCGGGGCAGTCGATGAGCAGCAGTTGCAGGCCGTCCCCGGCGCGCGCTTCCAGCAGCCGGGCCGGGGCGAGCCGGCCGCCCGGCTGGGCGAACTCGGCGACGGGGCGCGCCGCCGGGAAGGCGGCGAGCAGCGGCGGATAGGCGGGGACCAGCACGCGCACGTCCACGCCCGCCTCGCCCAGGGCGGCGGGCAGGGAGTGAGCCACCTCGCCCAGCCCCCCGCTCTTGATCCAGGGGGCCAGTTCGGGGGCGACGAAGAGGACGCGGAGGGGGTCTTTGCGGGGCATGGGAAAGAGCGCTTCGGCGCGTTCTGTGGCGCACAGGCTGTTTGCTGAAGTCTAACGCATCGGCGGTGTCTGTTCCTAGCCGGGGCGCTCCGCTAGAATCGCGGTCGGGGCGTCCCCCCGCTTTCCCCACCCATGAGCCCATCCCACCCTTCCGCAGAAGCCGTCGTCGAGATCGCCGACGTCCATTTCGCCTACGGCGGCCGCCGGGTCCTCAACGGCATCAACCTGAGGATTCCGCGCGGGCGGGTGGTGGCGATCCTCGGCGTCAGCGGCTGCGGCAAGACGACGCTGCTGCGCCTGATCGGCGGGCAGCTTCGCCCGGCCCGCGGGCGGGTCACGGTGGACGGCCGCGACGTGCACCGGCTCGACGACCGCGGCCTGTACGAGCTGCGCCGGGACATGGGCATGATGTTCCAGGCGGGCGGGCTGTTCAGCGACCTCTCGGTCTTCGACAACATCGCCTTCCCCATGCGCGAGCACACGGACCTGCCGGAGGCCCTGATCCGCGATCTCGTTCTCATGAAGCTCCACGCCGTCGGGCTGCGCGGCGCGGACCGCCTGATGCCCAACGAGCTCTCCGGCGGCATGGCGCGCCGGGTGGCCCTGGCCCGGGCCATTGCCCTCGATCCCATGCTGATCATGTACGACGAGCCCTTCGCCGGCCTGGACCCGATCTCGCTGAACCAGGTCGCCCATCTCATCCGCCGCCTCAACGACGCCCTGGGCGTCACCTCCATCGTCGTCACCTACGACGTGTCGGAATCCCTCAAGGTTGCCGACTACGTCTACTTCATCGACGACGGCGTGGTCGTCGCCGAGGGGCCGAGCGCGGACATGCAGGCCTCTGCCAACCCCTTTGTGCGCCAGTTTGTGGACGCGCAGCCGGACGGGCCGGTGGCCTTCCAG
>CAYZLI010000064.1:0-18430 GCA_964479195.1 uncultured Rhodocyclaceae bacterium | reverse complement strand
GACGCGCTGCAGGCCACGAGATCTTCGGGCAGCGTTCCCGGGCTCCCGACGATTTTGCGGTGCGCGGCTGGTTGGCCACGACGGATTCCTCATCGATGCCGAGCGGTTCGAACCCGAAATCCGGCGCTTCGTCCAGGCCCTGCCGGAGAGCAGCCCGCCGCCGCCATCCCGGCGCAGGTACGCCGCGCAAGCCTCAGCCCTGCCAACGGCCCTGCCAATAGGCGGCGAGCTCCAGCATCCGGTTGGCAAATCCCCACTCGTTGTCGAACCAGACCATGAGGCCCGCCAGGCGATCTCCGCAGACCCGGGTCTGGCCGCCGTCCACAATGGCCGAATGGGGGTTGTGGTTGAAGTCGATGGAGGCGTGGGGCTCGTCGGAATAGGCCAGTAGCCCGGGAAAGGCGTCGGCGGCCGCCGCCAGCCGGGCATTGACTTCCTCGGCGCCGGCTTTGCGCCCCAGGGTGACCACCAGATCGATGGCCGAGACGTTGAGGACCGGCACGCGGATGGCCTTCGCCTGGATGCGCCCGGCCAGCTGCGGCATCAGTCGTTCGACGCCCCGGGCCAGGCCGGTGGATACGGGGATCATCGACTGCATGGCGGAGCGGGTCCGGCGCAGGTCGGAATGATGATAGCCGTCGATGAGGGGCTGATCGTTCATGGCCGAGTGCAGCGTGGTCATCAACGCGTGTTCGACCTCGAACGCTTCGTGCAGTACGGTGAGTACCGGCACGATGGCGTTGGTCGTGCAGGAAGCCCCCGATACGATGCGCTCACGGCCATTCAAACCCTCGTGGTTGATGCCATGGACCACGGTGCGGTCCACGTCATCGGCGCTGTGTCCGGGATGGGAAAGCATAAGGCGGGCGCATCCGGCGTCGAGGAACTGCTGCAGTTCGTGACGGTGCGCATAGCGCCCGGAGCATTCGAGCAGGATATCCACGCCCAGCTCCCGCCAAGGCACGCCCTGGGGGGTGAGGGCATGGGAAACCGGAATTTCCCGACCGTCCACCCACAGGGAGTCGCCCCGGGTTTCCACGGTTGCCGGAAAACGGCCGTGGGTGGAATCGAAGCGCGTCAGGTAGGCGATGCTGTCCAGATCGGCGGGTTCATTGATGGCAACCACCGCCAGGTCGTTCCTGAGGGGTGATTCGTGCAGGGCGCGGAAAAGGCAGCGGCCGATCCGGCCGTAGCCGTTGATGGCCAGGCGTAAGGTCATGGGCTCAGCAGTTCCTGGAGGTGAGTTGCCCGGCCGCCGGGCAGTCGAGCTTCGTTATCCGCGATGGGCATGGTGGCGAAATTCATCCGTGATTCAGAATGAGGCCGACCGGTCCGGCGGTCAGAACACCAGCGTGCGCCACTCCCGATCGAGGCTGCGGCGGACGAAGGCGGCGGCGCCGGCCTGGCCGGTGAATTCGGAGATGAGGAGTTCGTCGGCGCGCACATGCTCGCGCAGGGCCATGCTGCAGCCCAGGAAGCGGGCGCCGTGGGCGGCGGCCTCGCGCATGAAGGCGTGGAGGGATTTCTCGCCGCCGCTGCCCGAATGGAGTGTCTCGGCGACGCCGCGCACCAGCAGGCGCACGGCGGGGCCGGCAAAATGCACTTCCACCTCGCAGTCCATGGCGCCGGCCACGGCGGCGTAAACGAAGGGGGCGGCGCACAGTTCAGGGCGCTCCGGCGTCGCGGCCCAGAGCAGGATGGCGAGCTTGTCCGCGGCGGGCGCGCTCACCGGACGTCCACCGTTGCGCCCGGCTCCAGGCCCAGGCAGTGGGCACGGTAGGCGGCGGCATCGACCAGCCTCGCCCGATCCGCCTCCCAGTTCGTCGCCTCGCCCTGGGCCATCCAGCCCGCGCCGTAGGGGTCCTGGTCGATGAGGGCCGGCCGCTCCTCGGCCGCGTCGTTGCCGCGGATCAGGCGCAGGGCGAGGGGCGAGCGCACCGACAGCACGGTCTTGGCGCTTTCCACCGTGCCGAGTCCACGGCCGGCTTCGATCTCCGCCCCGCGCGGCTTGCAGGTGAAGGCGATGACCTCGCCCGCGAGCCAGAGGCCGAAGGCGGTGGCGCCGATGGTCACCGTGCCGTCTTCCTCCCGCCGCACCCACATGTCGGTGGCGGGATCGTAGAGCCGGTCGGCGCAAACAAACCCGCTGAAGGGTTCTCTGGGCATAGGATGCGAACGGCCGGCGGGCCCGGTCAGGCTGCCGCAGCGTCCGGTGGGGAGGCGGGCAGGGCAATCTCGATCGCCGAGCCGGCCAACGACATCCGCCCGCCCATGCCCGCCACCCGGCGGCGCGCCGACTCGAAGCGCGAATCCGAGAACGCGTCGGCCGGCGCCACGGCGGCCGCGGCGGATCCGCAGCCGATGCGAATCAGCACGTCCCCGCCCCGCAGCTCGGTTTCGACCAGGATCGGCACGCGCACCGCCTGTTGTTCCGGCGCACCCTCGGCGCAGGCCTGCAGCAGATTCATCAGCACCTCGTTCAGGTGGTCGGCTATGACGACGCGAGCGGGCACTTGGCCACCCGGCCGGAATTCAATGCGGGTCTCGCGGAATCGGCGGTCGAAGCCAAGGAAATCGCATACGCCCTTCACCATCCCATTGACGTCGGCCAGCTCGGGGGTCTCGCGGCGCGCCGCCGCGAAGTCGGCGATCTGGCGCGTCATCTCCGCGATGTGCCGGGTCTGCGCCAGGATCAGGTTCGGCTCGCAAACGGCGTACCCGCATTTTTCCCGCTGCTCCGCGATATCCTGGGCCAGTCCAGAAATCTTGGCCAGCGGATTGCCCACCTCATGCGAAACGTTGGCGGCCATGGTGGCCAGGGCCGCCATTTTCTCCCGATGCCATTGCTGCTCGCGCAGGGTCGAGCGCTCCTGCGCGCGCGCCTGCGCCTCGATGATGCGCTGACCGTTGCGCACCAGCAGCAACAGCGCGACATAGAGCAGTGTGAGCAGTCCGCCCACGATTGCCAGAAACCTGTTGGAGCTCGAATGGACTTTCTGGTGGTTTTCCCGGGCGGCCTGGTCGAGCCTTGCCTGGTTCGCAGCGGTCAGGCTTGCGATTTTCGCCGATGCCTCCTTGACCTGGCCCAGCAAGGGCGTGACGTCCGAATAGATTTCGAACACGCCGATGATCCGGTCGCTGCCGGGCGCGCGCACCGGAACATAGCTGGAGATAAGGTCGCGATTCTCGACCACGCCTTCGAAGGCGCTGAACTGGTCGCGATGGGTCAGCTCGCTGGCGGGCCGGCCGCCCACCGCGACTTTCCAGCCCATGTTGTCGGCCTTGTCTTCCCCGATCTGGTTGTGTTCCGAGGAATAGACCGTGATCCCGCGCAGGTCGAATACCTTGATCTTGAACGCGGTGCTGTTCCGCATCGTTGCGTATGCCTTGGCGTCCAGGGCGGCAAATCCGGGCAGCGACATGATCTTCGCGCCGAGCGCGGCGAAGCATGCCCGCCTGGCGTTCGGCTGGCCGGCAGCCGCCGCCTCCTTGCCGACGGCGGTGGCCCGGCAATGATCGACGGGAAGCTGCTGCGCCTGGGCGACGAAAGGCGCGAAGTGCGTGTCCCACAGCACGTTCGCGAACAGGCGCGTCAGGTTGACGTGGCCGACTTCGTGCACCGCCAGCAGGTTGCGGCGGGCACTCTCTTCGTGCTGGCGCGAGAGCTGCGCCTGCACCTGGGCGAAAAAAACACTCTGCTCGCGCTGCGCCTGCTCGAAGAATGCTTCCTCCATGCGCAACAGGAAGTACAGGACGAGCGCGACGGCGGTAAAGGCGACGAGGCTCGTCACCATGAAGTAGCGCATCAGGTGAAACCCGACTGGCCGACCGCCGTCGGCGCGCACCGCGGCGTCAGGCCGCCACAGGCTTCGCAGAACGCGCGCAATCATTCGCTTCCTTCCCCCTTCTCGCCCATGCGGCCCGACAGGGCGTTGGGCCAATCTCCGGTTCGGTGCAGAGCCCGGCTACGGCACCACGCCGACAGGCATTGTCGCGGATATCGAGCGCCAGGGGAAACAGGGGCGCCGCCCGCGGCCGGCCGGTCATGCATCCCCGGCCCTCTGGCCCTAGCATTCGGGGATTGGCGGAAGGGAGCGGGAGTCGAACCCACCCGGGATCGCTGGCGACCCCAACCGGTTTTGAAGACCGGCCGCACCACCGGGTGCGAATCCCTTCCGTTGCATGACGTCTAAGAGCGCCTAACACAATGAAACACGTAGGCGCTCTTAGCGCACGGCGCTTGCCCGAACATCGTCGGCGCGGCGCCGCCGCGCAGGCGGTGCCGTTCCCCCGCGCGCCGCGTGTAGCCGACGCGGTCGAAGAATTCCAGCACCTGGATCGCCCGCTTGCGGCCCAGGCCCGTCTCGTCGCGGAAGCGCGCTGCCAGGGCACCGCCCTCCTCCGCCTCGAGACGCGCCACGATCCGTGCATAGCCGACGGCCAGTTCGGGCGTGATGTAGAGGTCGCGCACCACCTGCAGCAACTCGCCCAGCTTCATGAGGCGCTGCATGAGCCGGCGCAGTTCGGCTTCGTCCCCCTCCATCTCGCCGGCCAGGTCCCGCACCCAGAGCGGTGCGGCGGCGCCGGCCATGCGCGCCCGCAGCCTCGCGGCGAGCTTCTCCTCGGCTGCCGTCAGCCGCACCCGGTGCTCCGGCAGGTGAATCCACGGCCCGCTGCGGGCCAGCTTGCCCTCGGCCACCAGTTCGTCCACCAGCGCCACCGTCACTTCCGGCCCGTGTTGGGGGAAGAGCATGGGACGCAGGCGCACCGTGTGCAGCCCCGCCTCGTCCGGCGTTTTTTCGTGAAAGGCGGCGAGGCCGGCGATCAGGCGTTCGCGCAGGGCCTCCCAAACGCCCGCGGCGAAGCAACGCTCCCCCACGCGGCGGCCCTCGGCCGGCAGGGCCAGGGAATCCAGGCGGCGGTTGCGGCCGCGGGCAAAGGCCGCGAGATCTACGCCCGTGGCGGACGCCGCCACCACGGCCGTCAGCGCTTCGCCCTCGTCGGGCAGGGCCAGGGCGGCCAGCGCCGCGAGCCGCTCGGGGCTGCGCCGGTAGCGGCTCGGCCCCCAGGGGTCCAGCACCGGCCCGCCGCCCAGGGTGCGCGTCGCGGCGGCATCGCGCAGCACGCAGATGTCGCCGGCGGCGCAGGCGATCGGTTCATCCAGCACCACCTGGGCGGGCATCTCGCCGCCGGGCTCCAGCCGCTCGCCCTGCAGCAGGGCGACGCGGCCGAGGCGGTGGGCGGCCCCCAGATGCACATGAACCGGCGCGCCGTGCACCAGGGGCTTCGCCTCCCGCGCCAGCAGCCGCAGGCGCAGGTCGAAGCGCGACGTGGGTGCATGCAGGAAGGGCGCGACCAGCCAGTCGCCGCGCGCCACCTCGTCCCTGGCCACGCCGGCGAGCGCGATCGCGCAGCGCTCGCCGCGCCGTCCCGCCTCGGCCTTGCGATTCTGGGCGCGGATGCCGCGCACCCGCACCAGGCCGCCCGCGGGCGAGACCGCCAGATCGTCGCCGACGCGGACTTCGCCCGCGAAGACGGTGCCCGTCACCACGGTGCCGACCCCCTGCAGGGCGAAGCTGCGATCCACCGCGAGGCGGAAGTGCTCCTCGCGCACAGGCCGGCGCCAGGCCGCCGCCGCGTCCTGCAGGTGGGCGCGCAGCGCCTCCAGGCCCGCGCCCGTCACCGGGGAGACGGGGAACACCGGTGCCCCGGCGAGCCGCGTGGGCGCCAGCAGCGCCTCGACTTCCCGTTCCGCTTCCGCGAGGCGGGCGGCATCGACGCGATCCGTCTTGGTGAGCGCCACCGCCCCCTGCGCCACGCCGAGGAGATCGAGGATCTCCAGGTGCTCCACCGTCTGGGGCATGACGCCGTCGTCGGCGGCCACCACCAGCAGGGCGAAGTCGATCCCCGTGGCCCCCGCCAGCATGGTGGGGATGAAGCGTTCGTGGCCGGGCACGTCCACGAAGCCGAGCCGGCCGTCGTCCGTGTACGCGTAGCCCAGCTCGATGGAGATGCCGCGGGCCTTCTCCTCCTTGAGGCGATCCGTGTCCACGCCCGTGAGGGCGCGCACGAGCGAGGTCTTGCCGTGGTCGATGTGGCCTGCGGTGCCGACGATCACGTCCTGCCGCCTCCTGGGCCACCCAGGCCGCCGAGCTGGGCGGCGAATTCCTCTTCCTCGCTTGCGCCGAGGCAGCGCAGATCCAGGCCCAGCGCGTCGTCGGCGATGCGACCGATGACCGGCACCGGCAGGGCGCGCAGACGCGCTTCCAGCGTGTGCAGCACGCCGGCGCGCCGGCCCTGCGGCCGCACCACCAGGCCGGCCGAGGGCAGCCGGTCCACGGGCAGCGAGCCGGAGCCGATCTGGCTGCTCATGGCCTCCACCACCACGGCCACGGGCCATTGCGCGAGCGCCGCCTGCAGCGCCGGCAGCAGGCGCGCGGCCTGGGCGCGAATCTCGCCTTCCGGGCGCGTCAGCAGTTTCAGGGTCGTCAAGCGCCCCGCCAGGCGCTCCGGGTCGCGGTACAGGCGCAGCACCGCCTCCAGGGCCGCCAGCGTGAGCTTGCCCACGCGCAGCGCGCGCTTGAGGGGATTCCTCTTGATTTTGGCAATGAGGTCCTTGTGCCCCGCCAGGATGCCCGCCTGGGGCCCGCCCAGGAGCTTGTCGCCGGAAAAAGTGACCAGATCGGCGCCGGCGGCGATGGCTTCACGTGGCGTCGGCTCGTGGGGCAGACCCCAGTACTCCAGGTTCGCCAGGGTGCCGCTGCCCAGGTCGATCACGAATGGGACCGGGTGATCGTGGGCGATGCGCGCGAGCTCCGCTTCCGGCACCGCCTTGGTGAAGCCCTGGATGGCGTAGTTGCTCGTATGGACTTTCATCACCAGGGCGGTCTTCGGCGACAGCGCGTCGGCGAAATCCCTGGCATGGGTGCGGTTCGTCGTGCCCACTTCGACCAGCTGCGCCCCGGCCCGCTTCATGATGTCGGGGACCCGGAAGGCGCCGCCGATCTCCACCAGTTCGCCGCGGGAGACGATCACTTCCTTGCGCGGCGCCAGGGTGTTGAGCAACAGGAAGACGGCGGCGGCATTGTTGTTTACGACGGTCGCCGCCTCGGCGCCGGTGAGCTCGCAGAGCAGTTCATCGACCACGTCGTCCCGGTCGCCGCGCCCGCCGCTGTCCACGTCGTATTCCAGGGCGCAGGGGGAGCGCGCCGCCATCACCAGCGCCTCGACGGCCTCCTCGGGCAGCAGCGCGCGGCCGAGGTTGGTGTGCAGCACGGTGCCGGTGAGGTTGAACACGCTCCGCAGCCTGGGGCGCGTCACCGTGGCGACGCGGCGCAGGATGCAGGCAACCAGGGTGCCCTGGTCCGGCAGGGAGGCGCGGCCGCGCGCGGCCGCGCGCGTCTCGGCCAGTTCGGCGCGCACGCAGTCCGTGACGGGCGCACGACCGTGGGCGGCGATGGTTTCGGCCAGCGCCGGCTCCGCCAGGAGGCGGTCTACCGAGGGCAGTCGGGAAAGGGTGTTTGGCATGCTTTCACCCGGACCGGGCAGAAAGTTGAGGGGAATACGGAATGCGCGCTAGCCGCCGTCACCCGGCGTCAGCAGGAGGTTGGGGCCGGCGCGGCCGTAGCCCGCCTCATCCACCAGCAGGTCCAGGGCCAGGCTGGCGAGATCGTCGGCCACCGGGTCGGCGTCGGGATCCTCGTTCCGGTAGAGGATCTTGAGATAGCTGCGGCAGGAATCGCAGGTCTCGGCGCGCACCGCCTTGCGACCGTTTTCGATCTGCCGGTAGGAGATGCCTTCCGTGGCATCGCAGGCGGCGCATTTCACGCGGACCAGGTTCCATTCCGTGTTGCACAGGGCGCAGTGCAGATAGCGCAGGCCGGCCACCTCGCCGCCGATGTGCACCACGCTGGCCACGGGGAGGCCACCGCAGCAGGGGCAGGCGCCCGGCACGTCCAGGGACGGGATGCGTTGCGCGCCCAGCGCAATCGCCATGTGGGTCCAATGGACCTGGAGGGCGGCAGCCACCACGGGAAGCACCGCGGCGTGCTCGCCGTGGAATTCGGTCCTCAGCACCCGGTCCGCCAGGGCTTCGAGGTGGTCGCCAGGCGCCACGCGCAGCACGCCCAGGGCGGCGCGGCCGGCCGGGGGGGCGGCGGCTTCGGCGACATCGAGCAAGGCGGCGAGCACCGACCGCCAGGCCGGGTCGCGAGGCCAGTTCCGGGCCGGCAGGGGCGGCATGGCGTGGCTGTGGGCCTGCGCCAGCGCGACGGCCTCCGGCAACGGCACGGCAGGGAAGGTTTGCAGGGCCTCGTGCTGGGCGCGGGTGAGCCGGGCCAGGAAGCGCAGCCAGTCGGCCAGGGCATGGCCCTCGGCCAGGCCATCGAAGCGGCGCGCCCGGTCGGCGAAAATCGCGGCCCGCGCCGGTGCGATCACCCGCGGCGGTTCGCCGGTGACTTTCGGAACCTGGCCGGGTTCAAGAATCGTAGTCATGCAGTCCTTGGAAAAAGGCGCCCGCAGGCCGAGCCCGCGGGCGCTAACTCGTCGTGCTCAGTGGCCCATCACTTGCCCGTCACCTGCCGGTACCAGGCGCGG
Organism: uncultured Rhodocyclaceae bacterium; assembly: GCA_964479195.1. Taxonomy (GTDB): domain Bacteria; phylum Pseudomonadota; class Gammaproteobacteria; order Burkholderiales; family Rhodocyclaceae; genus Desulfobacillus. The sequence continues at coordinate 9,835 of CAYZLI010000064.1, read as the reverse complement.
TGATGCTGGCGCGCCCAGGCGCGGGTCACCGTGCCGTACCACATGGCGCGGATGGTGCCCTTCACCCAGATGGCGGCATACACATGCACCGTGATGAGGCCGATCATCACCGCCGCGGCGACCGCGTGGATCACCGCGGCGACGCGCGTCAGGCCCACCGGGAAGCTGAAGTAGGTGCGCCACAGCACGATGCCCGAGGCGAGGAGCAGCAGCATGCAGGCCACAAGGGCCCAGAACAGGAGCTTCTGGCCGCCGTTGTACTTGCCCTGCTCGGGCATGTTGTGGTCGTCACCGTCCACCATTTCCTTCACCCGGTTCACCCATGCCCAGTCCGTCGGCGTCATGACGTTCAGCGCCCGGAAGCGGAAGTACATGGCGACGAAGGACACCGCCATGAGCACCCCGAGGAAGGGATGCAGGATCCGCGCCCAGGTGCCGCCGCCGAACAGGCTGGTCAGGGGCCAGAAGTAGGGATGGAAGAAGGCCAGCCCGGACAGGGCGAGGAGGATGAAGCTCATCCCCACCACCCAGTGGTTGGCCCGCTCGGGCGCCGTGTAGCGCTGCAGGTCTTGCGGATCGCGGATCATGGTGCCTCCGTAGGGCCGCCCCAAGGAGGCAGCGAGTCAATGAACCGGAAGCCGCGTAGCGGCTGAACCGTGGTCACCCCCTTCCGCGGGAAGGGGGTCGGGGGGAAGGGGGCGTTCATGTCGCCTCCTTCTCGGCTTCCTTCTCGGTCTCCTTCGAGACCTCGTTGGGCCCCTTCATGACGTAGTGGAAGAGGCCGGCGATACCCACCAGCGCCAAGGTGGCGGTGGCGAGCGGCTTGGCGAAGCCCTTCCATAGGTGCACCAGCGGACTGATGCCGGGATCGTCGGGCAGGCCGTTGTAGAGGTTCGGCCGGTCCGCGTGCTGCAGCACGTACATGACGTGCGTGCCGCCCACCCCCGGCGGGTCGTACAGCCCCGCCTTGTCGTAGCCCCGCTCCTTGAGGTCCTTGATGCGCTTGCCGGCGTGCTCCTTCATGCTCTCCTTGGAGCCGAACTGCAGGGCGCCGGTCGGGCAGGCCTTGATGCAGGCCGGCGCCTGGCCGACGGCGACGCGGTCCGAGCACAGGCTGCACTTGTAGGCCTTGCCGTCCTCCTTGGAAATGCGCGGGACGTTGAAGGGACAGCCGGTGACGCAGTAGCCGCAGCCGACGCAGTTCTCCTCGTGGAAATCGACGATGCCGTTGGCGTACTGGACGATGGCCCCGGGCGCCGGGCAGGCCTTGAGGCAGCCCGGATCGGCGCAATGCATGCACCCGTCCTTGCGGATCAGCCATTGCAGGCGGCCGCCATTTACGTCACTGAGCTCCACTTCGGCGAAGCGCATCACCGTCCACGACTTGGCGGAAAGATCCACCGGGTTGTCGTAGACGCCGACGTTGGCGCCCACCTCGTCGCGGATGTCGTTCCACTCCATGCAGGCCGCCTGGCAGGCCTTGCAGCCGATGCAGGCGGACACGTCGATGAGTTTGGCGATTTCCGCGGTCTCACGGATCTTCGGCGGTTCGGTGGTGGTCGCCGAGCGCCGCGCGATGTCTAGCGATTGCAGTGCCATGGCTCCCTCCTCATGCCTTCTCGATGTTGACCAGGAACGCCTTGAACTCAGGCGTCTGCGCGTTGGCGTCGCCCACGAACGGCGTCAGGGTGTTGGTGATGTAGCCCGGCTTGGCCACCCCCTTGAAGCCCCAGTGGATCGGAATGCCGACGGTATGGACCTTCCTGCCGTCCACATCCAGCGCCTTGATGCGCTTGGTCACCACCGCCACGGCCTTGATGAAGCCCCGGTTGGAGCGGACCTTCACCGGGTCGCCGCTGCCGATGCCCTTCTCCTTCGCCAGCTCCTCGCCGATCTCCACGAACTGCTCCGGCTGCAGGACCGCATTGATCTTCGCGTGCTTGCTCCAGAAGTGGAAATGCTCCACCAGGCGGTAGGTTGTGGCCACATAGGGGAAGTCCTTGGCCTTGCCGAACACCTCCATGTCGCCCTTGTACACGCGGGCGGCCGGGTTGCTCACCGCCTTCGGGTTGTTGGGATGGAAGGGATTGCGGTCCAGCGGCGTCTCGAAGGGCTCGTAGTGCTCGGGGAAGGGTCCGTCGGCCATGGCCGGCGCGAACAGCCGGGCCACGCCCTCGGGGGCCATGATGAACGGCCCCACGCCTTCTTCCGGCTTGGCATCGGGACGCATGTCGGGGATGTCGTTGCCGACCCACTTCTCGCCCGACCACTTGAGCACCGTGCGCTTCGGATCCCAGGGCTTGCCGGCCGGATCGCAGGAGGCGCGATTGTAGATGATGCGTCGGTTGGCCGGCCAGGCGAAGCCCCAGTTCAGCGTTTGGCCCAGGCCCGAGGGATCGGCGTTGTCCCGCCGCGCCATCAGGTTGCCCGCCTGGGACCAGGAGCCGCAATAGATCCAGTTGCCGCAGGCGGTCGAGCCATCGTCGCGCAGCTGGGCGAAGCCGGCCAGCTGGTCGCCGGCCTTGGCGATGACCTTGGTCTTGTCCTTGGGATCGAAGACATCGGCCAGCGCCTTGCCGGAAATTTCCATCGCCACCTCCTCGGGCGCGGGTTTGGCGGGGATGCGGTAGGGCCAGGTCAGGTTCCGGATCGGCTCCGGCAGGGCGCCGCCGTCCTTGGCGTACATCTCCTTGAGCTTCAGGAACAGGCCGGCCACGATCTCACGGTCGGAGAGCGCCTCGCCCGGAGCGTCCGCTGCCTTCCAGTGCCACTGGATGACGCGCCCGGAGTTGGTGAAGGAACCCGTCTCCTCGGCAAAGAGGGTCGCCGGCAGGCGGAACACCTCGGTCTGGATCTTGGCCGGGTCGGCTTCGTTGAACTCGCCGTGGGGCTTCCAGAACTCGGCGCTCTCGGTCGCCAGCGGATCGATCACCACCAGGTATTTGAGCTTCGCCAACGCATCGCCCACCTTCTTCTTGTTGGAAACCGAGGCGAGCGGATTGAAGCCCTGGCAGACGAAGCCGTTCATCTTGCCCTGGTGCATGCGCTCGAACAGGGCCAGCGTGTCGTAGGCGCCGTCCAGCTTGGGCAGCCAATCGTAGGCCCAGTTGTTCTCCTTGGTCGCGGCGTTGCCGTACCAGGCCTTCATCAGACTGACCCACCACTTCGGGTAGTTCTGCGGGAAGTTCATCTGGTTGGGCCGCAGGGGCTTGGGCGTGCGCTTGGCGAGGTATTCCTCCGCCGTCGGGTCCTTCTCCGTGGCGTTGGTGAGATAGCCCGGCAGGTTGGCGCCGAACAGGCACTGGTCGGTGATGCCCTGCACGTTGGCATGGCCGCGCAAGGCGTTGATGCCGCCGCCCGCCATGCCCATGTTGCCCAGCAGCGTCTGGATGATGGCCATGGTGCGGATGTTCTGGGCGCCCACCGAGTGCTGCGTCCAGCCCAGGGCGTAGAGGATGGTCATGGCCTTGTTGGGCGCCGCCGTTTCGGCGATGTGCTCGCAGACCTTGAGGAAGGCGTCCTTGGGCGTGCCTGTGACCTTGCTCACCAGCTCCGGCGTGTAGCGGCTGTAGTGCTTCTTGAGCAGTTGGAACACGCAGTTGGGCGACTGCAGGGTCTCGTCCACCCTGGCGTAGCCGTCCTTGTCGAGCTGGTATTTCCAGGTGGCCTTGTCGTAGCTGCGCTTCTCCGAGTTGTAGCCGGAGAACAGGCCGTCCTCGAACTTGTAGCCCTCGTCGATGAGGAAGCTGGCGTTGCTGTACGCCTTCACGTAGTCGTGGTGGATCTTGTCGTGGGTCAGCAGGTAATGGATGACGCCGCCGAGGAAGGCGATGTCGCTGCCGGCGCGCAGGGGGGCGTAGTAGTCCGCCACCGCCGCCGAGCGGGTGAAGCGCGGATCCACGACCACGAGCTTGGCCTTGCGGGTGGCTTTCGCCTCCTGCACCCATTTGAAGCCGCAGGTATGGGCCTCGGCGGCATTGCCGCCCATGATCAGCACGAGATCGGCATTCTTGATGTCGACCCAGTGGTTCGTCATCGCGCCACGTCCGAACGTCGGGGCCAGACTGGCCACCGTCGGGGAGTGTCAGATGCGCGCCTGGGTGTCGATCGCGACCGCGCCGAGGGAACGCAGAACCTTGTGCGACAGGTAGCCGGCTTCGTTGCTGGCCGCCGAGGAGGCCAGGAAGCCGAAGGTGTTCCAGCGGTTGACCGTCAGGTCGTCCTTGTTCTTGGCGACGAAATTGGCGTCCCGGTCCGCCTTCATGTGCTTGGCGATGCGGGTGAAGGCCTCGTCCCAGGAAAGGCGCTTCCATTCGGAGGAACCCGGCTCGCGCACCTCGGGATGCTTCAGTCGGTTCGGGCTCTTGACCATGTCGAGCACGCCGGCGCCCTTGGGACACAGGGAGCCGCGGTTGACGGGGTTGTCGGGATCGCCCTCGATATGGATGATCTCGGCCTTGGCGTTTTTCGACTTGTCGCCGATGGAATAGGCCAGGACACCGCAACCCACCGAGCAGTACGGACACATGGTCCGCGTTTCGGTGGCGCGGGCGAGCTTGAAGGTCCGCACCTCCGCCAAGGCCTGGGTCGGCGAGAAGCCCATCAGGGCGATGCTCGATCCTCCCATGCCGGCGGTGCAGATCTTGAAGAACTGCCGCCGTGTGACTTGCATTGAACTCTCCTCCTGTTTTGGATGTGGCGCGCCGCGGGGCGCACCAACTCAAGCAGTCCGCAATTTTTGCGCCAGCGGGCGCAAGAAACTGATCACAAACAAATATGGGAAAAACCCTTGCCCCAACCCGGAAAAAGTTGAGACAATTTGACGCATATCAAGAAAACCTGGCCGGACAAACTGGCCACACAAGAGGAGGAGACCCCGTGGAGCAAGCGCCGGAGGCGGCGCGGGCCGCGCTCGCTTGGCCCCAGTATTCCGTGCTGGTCGTGGACGACGAACCGGGCATGCGCAGCTTCCTGGTCCGCTCGCTTGCCGCCCGCTGCGGGCGCGTCGAGGCGGTCGACAGCGTCGAGGCCGCCGAGCAGGTCGTGGACCGGCAGCGCTTCGACCTCATCGTCCTGGACATCACCCTGCCCGGCAAGTCGGGGGTGGATTGGCTGGAGGAGCTGCGGGACAAGGGCTTCACGGGCGACGTGATTCTCATCACCGCCTTTGCCGACCTGGACACGGCCATCCACGCCCTGCGGGCCGGCGCCTCGGACTTCCTGCTGAAGCCCTTCCGCCTGCCGCAGATGCTCAACGCCATCCAGCGCTGCTTCGAGCGCTCGCGCCTGATGCGGGAGAACTTCGTCCTGCGCCGGGAAGTGAATGGGCGGGCCGGCCTGATCGAGGGGCTGGTGGGCGATTCCGAAGTCATGCGCCAGACCTGCGCCGTCATCAAGCGCATCGCGCCCATGCCCACCACGGTCCTGCTCCAGGGCGAGTCCGGCACCGGCAAGGAGGTCGCGGCGCGGGCGCTGCATCGCATGAGCCCGAGGGCGGACGGCCCCTTCGTGCCCCTGAACTGCGCCGCCGTCTCGGCCGAACTGATGGAATCCGAGTTGTTCGGACACGTCAAGGGCGCGTACACGGGGGCGACCGCGCCGCGGGACGGACTCTTCTACTACGCCCATGGTGGCACCCTGTTCCTCGACGAGGTGGCGGAACTGGCGCCCGCCCTGCAGGCCAAGCTGCTGCGGGTACTGGAGGAGCGCAAGATCCGGCCGGTGGGCTCGGAGCAGGAAATTCCGGTGGACGTGCGCATCGTCGCCGCCACCAACCGCCGCCTGGCTGGCGAGGTGGCCGCAGGCCGCTTCCGCCAGGACCTCTACTACCGCCTCCAGGTGGTGGAGGTCGCCATGCCGCCCCTGCGCGAGCATGCCGGCGACATCCCGGCGCTGGTCGAGCACTTCAGCCAGCTGCTGGCCCCGCAACTGGGCGTGGCGCCGGTCGCCGTGCCGGCCCAGGAACTGCACGCCCTGATGGCCGACTACGACTGGCCGGGCAACATCCGGGAGCTCAAGAACGTGGTGGAGCGCTCCCTCATCCTGGGCGAGTTCCGTCTCGACTTCCTGCCGGCCCCGCGTGCGCCGACGCCGACGGAGGCGGAGGCAGAATCCGTCAGCCTGGAAGACCTGGAGAAGCAGCACATCATCGCCGTGCTCGACGCCGCCCGCGGCAACAAGTCCGAAGCGGCGCGCCGCCTGGGGGTTTCGCGCAAGACGCTGGAGCGGCGCTGCGCCGCCTGGGGCCTCTGACCGAGCCCCCTGCCGTGAGTCTTCTCGACCGCTTCCACTCGTCGGTCCGCGGCAAGCTGCTGACCATGGTGCTGCTGCCCCTGGCGGTGGTGCTGCCGCTGCTGGTCGCCATTCTCACCCTCTGGGGCGGGGATGCCTACGACCGGCTGCTGATCTACAAGATCCGCAGCGATCTAGCGGTGGCGGACGGCTACTTCGAACGGGTGAAGGAAGGCGTCGGCCGCGGCGTACAGATGCTGGCAGCCTCGAGCCGCCTGGCCCGCGCCCTGGCCGACCGGGACCGGCCGGCCCTATCGGGCTTTCTCGAGGCCACCAAGCAGTCCCTGCGGGTGGACTTCCTTCATTTCGTGGACAACCGCGGTACGGTGCTCGCCTCCAGCGACCTGCTGCCGGCGGGCGCCGTCCTCGAGGCGCGTCCGGCGGTGCGCGGCGCGCTCGAAGGGCGCGCCACCACGGTGCTGGACATCTTCGAGCCGGACCATCTCGATGCCATCCATCCGGACCTGAAGCAGCGCGCGCGGGTGCCCATCGTCGCCACCCGCAACGCCGTTCCTACCGAGCGCCAGGAAGAGGGTCGCGGGATGGTGATCCACACGGCCGCCCCGGTGTACGACGAACGCGGCCGCCTGCTCGGCGCCCTGGTCGGCGGCCTGCTGCTCAACCGCAACCTGGAGTTCGTGGACCGCATTAACGAGATCATCTATCCGGAGGGGTCGCTACCCTTCGGCAGCCACGGCACCGCCACCCTTTTCCTGGACGACGTGCGCATCGCCACCAACGTCCGGCTCTTCCAGGACGAACGGGCCCAGGAGCGCGCCATCGGCACGCGCGTTTCCGCCACCGTCCGGCAAGCGGTGCTGGAGCGTGGCGACACCTGGCTCGACCGGGCCTTCGTGGTGAACGACTGGTACGTCTCGGCCTACGAACCGGTCGCCGACAGCGAGGGCCGGCGCGTCGGCATGCTCTACGTGGGCTACCTGGAAGCGCCCTTCCGCGCCATCAAGCAGTGGGCCCTCGCCGGCGTGGTCTTCCTCTTCGCCTTGGCCATCCTGCTTGCCACCGTGCTCTCCCTCAAATGGGCGCGCGGCATTTTCCGCCCGCTGGAGCGCATGAACGAGACCATGAACGCCATCGAGGCGGGGGACGCGGCGGCGCGCGTGGGAGGGCTGGCCAGCCGCGACGAGATCGGCCAGCTCGCCGCCCACTTCGACCAATTGCTCGACCGGCTGCAAGCCCAGACCGAGGCGCTGAAACGCTGGGGCGAGGAGCTGGACGGCAAGGTGGCCGAACGCACCCGCGCCCTCGAGGAGTCGAACCGCAGCCTGCGTGAAGCCCAGCGCCGGCTGGTGATGTCGGAGAAGCTGGCCGCCATCGGCGAGCTCACGGCCGGGGTGGCCCACGAGATCAACAATCCGGTGGCCGTGATCCAGGGCAACCTGGACGTGCTGCGGGAGGTGCTGGGCCAGGATGCCGCCCCCGTGCGCGAGGAGCTGCGGCTGATGGACAAGCAGGTGGAGCGCATTCGCCTGATCGTCGCCAAGCTTCTACAGTTCGCCCGGCCCGCGGAGTTCGCCGGCTACCTCGAAGCCGTTTCGCCGCGGGCGGTCTTCGCCGACTGTCTGGTGCTGGTAGGCCATTTGCTCAAACGCGGCAATATCGCCGTCGTCCAGCAGATGGAAACGGGGCGCAGCGTCACCATCAACCGCAACGAGCTGCAACAGGTGCTGATCAACCTGACGGTCAATGCCATCCAGGCCATGGCCGAGGGCGGCACCCTGACGCTGGCGGCCCGGGACTGGAATCAGGACGGCCAGCCCCCGGGAGTTACCCTGTCCGTGGCCGACACCGGCCGAGGCATCCGACCGGAAGACCTGGATCGCATTTTCGATCCCTTCTTCAGCACCAAGGGGCAGGGCGGCACTGGCCTCGGCCTGTCCGTGAGCTATGGCCTGGTGGAGCGTTATGGCGGGCGCATCACGGTGGACAGCGCGCCCGGCCGAGGTGCGATCTTCACCGTGTGGCTGCTGGCCGAGCCGGAGCTGGAGAACATGAACGCGGCGGCAATGCCGGGCTGAGGCCGGATTGCGCCGTGTCTTTGCAAAGTGGCGGCAGGCTGGCAGCCTGCCGCAGGGAAAGTCAGAACTCGACCTTGTCTACGACAAACTTGCCGGCTGCGTCCTTCTTGAACACGACGGTCGTGGAGGCATCCTTCGCCTGGTCGCTCGAATCGAAGGTGAGCTTCTGGTAGGTAATGGTCGGTGCGTTAGGATCGGTATTGCTTCTTTCCTTCGGCTCGCCCACCTTGGCGATGACTTCCTCCAGCGTCATGCTGTCGATGCCGCGCATGAAGGAATCCCGCGAAAACGGGTATTCCCGGGCGCCGTTGCCGCATCCGGTGAGCGTGGTGGCCAGCACGGCGATCATGGCCGCCGTCAAAGCGCGGCGCAGTTGCTTGGTGAAGTGCATGGTTTTCTCCTCCGTTGATTTTGGTCGTGACTGACCAGGCGGTCTGGGCGCACCTGAGCGAGTGTGCCGGATAGCTTAGCGGCCGTACCTGTCGGCAGCCTTACGCGACGGATTCGGGATAGGCGAACAGGCCGGGGCTGCCGCCCGTGTGGAGGAAGAGAACCGATTCGTCCCGGCCGAAACGCCCGCGCCGCACCAGATCGATCAAGCCGGAGAAGGCCTTGCCGGTGTAAACGGGATCGAGGACCAGGCCCTCGAAGCGCGCGGCAAGACGCAGCGCCTCCCGCATCGCTTCCGTGGGCCGCGCATAGCCGGGGCCGGCGTACTCGTCCAGCACGGTGACGGTCTCGCGCGGCAACGCCGCTGCGCCGAGGGCACGGACCGTTTCCGCCGCCTGCCGGTGAGCGAGTTGCTCCTGCTCGGCGCGCGTCCCCTCGACGGCAATCCCGACGACCGGCAGCGGGCTGCCCAGAGCATGCAGGCCGGCAACCAGGCCGCCCTGAGTGCCGCCGCTGCCGGTTGCCACAACGACCGCGGCAAATGCGAGACCCAGCGTCCGCGCCTGGGTGAGCACTTCCTCGGCACAGGCCGCATAGCCCAGGTTGCCGGTGGCGCAACTGCCGCCGACGGGAATGCAATAGGGCTTTCTGCCCGCCGCGCGAAGCTCCTCCGCCCGGTGCACCATGGTCTCTTCACGACTCTCGTGCGATTCGATCAGCGTGACGCGAGCGCCGAAGAGGCGATCCAGCAGGACATTGCCGTTGCCGAGGTAGGCGTCGGTGACGTGGGTGCTCCGGCGCAGAACCAGTTCGCAGGCCAGGCCGAGCTTCGCGCAGGCGGCGGCCGTTTGCCGCGCATGGTTGGACTGCAGGGCGCCGATGGTGAGGATGGTGTCCGCGCCTTGGGCGAGCGCTTCGCCAAGGAGGAACTCCAGCTTGCGCAGCTTGTTGCCGCCCAGCCCCAGGCCGGTCTCATCGTCGCGCTTGACGTAGATGGTCGGCCCCCCCAGATGCGCCGACAATCGCTCCAGGCGCTCGATGGGGGTGGGCAGACGGGCGAGGGAGACGCGCGGGAAGCGGGAGAGGTCCATGGCGACTAGCTTAACCCCTGCCGCCAA
>CAYZLI010000063.1:0-18462 GCA_964479195.1 uncultured Rhodocyclaceae bacterium | reverse complement strand
GCCTCCACCTCGAAGGCCATGCCCTGCCCGTTCTCGCGGGCGTAGATGGCCGAAACGTTGGCCACGGGAATCGAGACGTGCTGGGCGATGCCGCCGAAGCGCGCCTGGAAGCTGACGAGGTCGTTGCCCATGTGCAACTGCTGCACGGCCTCCGGTCCCACGTTCAGGACGATCTGGCCGTCGCGCACGTATTGCCGCGGCACGACCGTGTTGCCGTCCACCTGCACGGAGATGTAGGGCGAGAAGCCCTGATCCACGCACCACTCATAGAGGGCGCGGATGAAATAGGGCTTGGTGGAAGCGGTGCTCATGGGGGGCGACCGGCAGGCGCCGCGCACGCTCAGCGGCGCATCACCTTCTCGGAAGGCGTCAGCGCGTCGATGAAGCCCTGCCGGCTGAAAATGCGCTCGGCGTACTTCATGATCGGCGCCGCCGCCTTGGGCAGCTCGATGCCGTAGTGGTCAAGGCGCCACAGCAGGGGCGCGATCGCCACGTCGAGCATGGAGAACTCCTCGTTCAACATGAACTTCTGCTTGTTGAACACCGGGGCCAGCTCGGTCAGCCGGTCGCGCACGTGCACCCGCGCCTTTTCCGCCGCCTTGAGGTTCTTTTCCAGCGCGTCGATGTGCGAGAACAGCTCCTGCTCGAAGGTGAACAGCAGTTGCCGGGCGCGGGCGCGCATGATCGGGTCGGGCGGCATCAACTGCGGGTGCGGAAAGCGCTCGTCGATGTACTCGTTGATGATGTTCGCCTCGTACAGCACCAGGTCGCGGTCCACCAGCACCGGCACGCGGTTGTACGGATTGATCACCGCGATGTCTTCCGGCTTGTTGAAGAGGTCGACATCGATTACCTGGAAGTCCATCCCCTTCTCGTACAGGACGATCCGGCAGCGATGGCTGAACGGGCAGGTGGTGCCCGAGTACAGAGTCATCATGGTATTGGCACCCCAGGAGTAGTCGGCATCGCGCACTACGCGTCGGACGCGTGGTGCGTTAAGTTCGCGATGCCCGAGGAAATGCATGGTGGCCCTTGCAGTGGGATTAGTGGACGTCTTTCCAGTACTCACGCTTGAGCAGGTAGGCGACGACGAACAGCACGCCGAGGAACAGCAGCACGGCGACGCCGAGGTTCTTGCGCAACGCGGCATCCGGCTCGCCCATCCACACCAGGAAGGCGACCAGGTCGCCGACGGCGTTGTCGTACTGGTCCTTGCTCATCTTGCCGGGCTTGGCCAGGACGAGCTGGTGATTATCGCCCATCGCCTGCTCGCCTTGCAGCTCCCACAGGGCGTGTGGCATGCCGACGTTCTCGAACACGGTGTTGTTCCAGCCGGTCGGGCGCATGTCGTCGCGGTAGAAGCCGCGCAGGTAGCTGTACAGCCAGTCGGCGCCGCTGCCGAACTCGGAAGCGCGCGACCGGGCGATCAGGGACAGGTCGGGCGGCCAGGCGCCAAAGAACTCCTTGGCCTCCTTGCGTGGCATGGAAATGCCCATGGGCTCGCCGATCTTCTCGGCCGTGAACATCAGGTTGTCCTTGATCTGCTGCTCGGTCAGGCCGATGTCCTGGAGCCGGTTGTAGCGCACGTAGCTCGCGCCGTGGCAGGAAAGGCAGTAATTGACGAACAGCTTGGCGCCGTTTTGCAGCGCTGCCTTGTCGGTGGCGCGGTCCGGGGCGCGGTCGAGCTTCAGCTCGGCGCCGCTCGCCCATACCATCAGCGGCGCGAACAGGACCGCCAGGAGGAGCTTCTTGAGCATATTCGCTTTCATTTCGAAGTCACCCTTTCCGGCTCGGGCTGGCACTTGTCGATCTTCGTGTACCACGGCATGAGGAAGAAGAACAGGAAGTAAATGATCGTGCAGACCTGCGAGAGGATCGTGTAGCCCGGGCTGGGCGCCTGCATGCCCAGGTAGCCGAGGATGACGAAAGCCACCACGAACAAGGCCAGGGCGCCCTTGTAGATCGGGCCGCGGTAGCGGATCGACTTCACCGGGCTGCGGTCCAGCCAGGGCAGGAAGAACAGGATCATCACGCCCAGGCCCATGAAGATCACGCCCCACAGCTTGGCGTCCACCCAGAAGAAATTGACCGTGTTGGCGCGCAGGATGGAGTAGAACGGCGTGAAGTACCACACCGGGGCGATGTGCGGCGGCGTCTGCAGCGGATCGGCGGGGATGAAGTTGTTGAACTCCAGGAAATAGCCGCCCATCTCCGGCGCGAAGAACACGACGATGGAGAACACCATCAGGAAGACCACCACGCCGACGATGTCCTTCACCGTGTAGTAGGGGTGGAAGGGAATGCCGTCGAGCGGGAGGCCGGTCTTGGGATCCTTGTTCTTCTTGATCTCGATGCCGTCCGGGTTGTTCGAGCCCACCTCGTGCAGCGCCAGGACGTGCGCGACCACCAGGCCGAGCAGCACCAGCGGGATGGCGATGACGTGGAAGGAGAACATGCGGTTCAGCGTCGCGTCGGCGATGACGTAGTCGCCGCGGATCCAGGTGGCCAGGTCGTTGCCGACCAGCGGAATGGCGGAGAACAGGCTGAGGATCACCTGGGCGCCCCAGAAGGACATCTGGCCCCAGGGCAGCAGGTAGCCGGCGAAGGCTTCCGCCATCAGGCACAAGTAGATGAGCACCCCGAAGATCCACAGCAGCTCGCGCGGCTGCCGGTAGGAACCGTAGAGCATGGCGCGGAACATGTGCAGGTACACCACGACGAAGAAGGCCGAGGCGCCCGTGGAGTGCAGGTAGCGGATCAGCCAGCCCCAGGACACGTCGCGCATGATGTACTCGACGCTGGCGAAGGCCACCGGCACGCCGGCCGCGTTGAGCGAGGCGTCCGGCTTGTAGTGCATGACCAGGAAGATGCCGGTGACGATCTGCATCACCAGCACCAGCAGGGCCAGGGAGCCGAAGAAGTACCAGAAGTTGAAGTTCTTCGGCGCGTAGTACTCGGACAGGTGGGATTTCCAGTTTTCGGTCAGCGGGAAGCGGGCATCGACCCACTCCAGGACGTTGCCCATGAGGGTCCCGTTGGACTTGTATTTCTCGAAGTTGCTGCTAGCCATGTGCGCTCCCCTTATGCCTTCTTGTCTTCGCCGATGAGGATGCGCGTGTCCGACATGTAGTAATGCGGCGGCACTTCCAGGTTATCGGGCGCGGGCTTGTTCTTGTACACGCGGCCGGCCAAGTCGAAGGTCGAGCCGTGGCAGGGGCAGAGGAAGCCGCCCGGCCAGTTCGGATCGATGCCGGATTCGGCACCTTCCTTGAACTTGTCCGTAGGCGAGCAGCCCAGATGGGTGCAGATGCCCACCACCACCAGGTATTCGGGCTTGATGGAACGGGCCTCGTTCTTGGCGTACTCGGGCTGGTTGGGACGCTTGGACTCCGGATCGCTGATCTGGTCGGCGATTTTCTTGAGGGCGTCGAGCATTTCCTTGGTGCGACGAACGATCCACACCGGTTTGCCGCGCCACTCGACGCGCATCATCTCGCCGGGGGCAAGCTTGCCGATGTCCGCCTCGACGGGCGCGCCGGCTGCCTTGGCGCGCTCCGAAGGCGCCATGCTCGCCAGGAATGGCACCGCCGTCGCGACGGTCGCGACCCCCCCCACCGCTGCGGTCGCGAAAACCAGGTTTCGCCTCCCGCAATCTACTTTTCCGTCACAGCTCATGGCCTCGTTTTTCCTGAAAAATGAATGCAAATCCTAAAACCACGGGATTATAACGAAAACCCTGACGGGATTAAAGCCGGAGCGAAGGCTGCCTTATGAGATCGGCAGAAGGCGGGCGAGTCAGATCGCCCCATCCTGCCGCAACCCGGCGATTTCTTCGGAAGAAAACCCAATTTCTACAAGCACTTGGTCAGTATGCTCGCCCAGTCCGGGGCCCAGCCAGCGGGTGTTGCCCGGCGTGACGGACAGCTTGGGCACGATCCCCGGGAGCTTGAACGGGGTGCCGTCAGGCAGGACCGCCGGCTCGATCATCCCCCGGGCCAGGTATTGGGCGTCCTCGAACATGTCGGCCACGCCGTAGATCTTGGTGGCGGGCACCTCGGCGGCGGCGCAGACCTGCAACACCTCGGCCAGGTCGTGGGCCGCCACCCAGTCGCCGATCACGCCATAGAGCTCGTCGGCCCGCGCCGCACGGCCGGCATTGTCGGCCAGCCGGGGGTCCCCGGCCAGGCCGGGCCGGCCGATGGCTGCCATAAAGCGCCGGAAGATGGCATCGCCGTTGGCGCCGATGATGACGCTCTTGGCGTCCCGGGTCGTATAGGTGTTCGAGGGCGTGATGCCCGGCATGACGTTGCCGGTGCGCTCCCGGACGAAGCCGGCCGCGGCATACTCCGGCACCAGGCTCTCCATCATGGCGAACACGGCCTCGTACAGGGCCACGTCCACCACCTGTCCCCTGCCCCCGCCCTGGTCCCGGTGGCGCAGGGCCATGAGCCCGCCGATCACCGCGAACAGGGCGGCAATGGAATCGCCGATGGAAATGCCCAGCTTCACCGGCGGCCGGTCGGGAAAGCCGGTGACGTAGCGCATGCCGCCCATGGCCTCCCCCACCGCGCCGAAGCCCGGCCGATCCTTGTAGGGCCCCGTCTGGCCGTAGCCGGACAGGCGCACCATGACGAGGCCGGGATTCTCGGCGGACAGCGCCTCCCAGCCCAGACCGAGCTTTTCCAGCACCCCGGGGCGGAAGTTCTCCACCACCAGGTCGGCCCGCCGGGCGAGGCGGCGCACTATGTCCTTGCCGGCCGGATGCTTGAGATTGACGGTGACCGACTTCTTGTTGCGCGCCTGGAGGTACCACCAGAGCGAAGTGTCCCCGTGCAGCACCCGCCACTTGCGCAACGGGTCGCCCCCGTCGGGGGATTCGATCTTGATCACCTCGGCGCCGAACTCGGCCAGGATGCGGGTGGCGAAGGGGCCGGCGATCAGGGTGCCGAGCTCCAGGACCCGGATGCCGTCGAGGGGTTTCGCAGCGGTCGCCATCGGGTTACAAGGGCCGCCGCTCGATCAGGGCCTGGGCGATGGTGCCGGCATCCGTATGTTCCAGTTCGCCGCCCACGGGGAGCCCCCGGGCGATGCGCGAGACTTTCAGGTCCTTGGCACGCAGCAGCTCGCCGAGGTAATGGGCCGTCGCTTCCCCCTCGTTGGTGAAGTTGGTGGCGAGAACCACCTCCTTCACCGTGCCATCGCAGGCGCGCGCCAGCAGCCGGTCCAGGTGCAGCTCCTTCGGCCCGATGCCGTCCAGGGGCGAGAGGTGTCCCATCAGCACGTAATACATGCCGTTGTAGGCATGGGTCTGCTCCATCATGTTGAGGTCGGCGGGCATCTCGACCACGCACAGCAGGGCGGCATCGCGGCGCGGCGAGGCGCAGCGCTCGCACACCTCCGCCTCACTGAAGGCATTGCAGCGGGCGCAGTGGCGCAGCACCTGCACCGCGTGATCGAGGGCGCCGGCCAGGCGCTGCGCGCCCTTCTGGTCCCGCTGCAACAGATGGTAGGCCATGCGCTGGGCCGATTTGGGCCCGACGCCGGGCAGGCAGCGCAGGGCCTCGATGAGTTCTTCGAGGGCGGAAGGGGTAGACACGGTGAGGAGTGAGGAGTGAGGAGTGAGGAGTAAGGAGCGGGGTCTGCCTTCACCCCTCACTCCTCACCCCTCACCCCTTACGCTTCTAGAAAGGCAGCTTCATCCCGGGCGGCAGGTTGAGCCCGGCCGTGAAGCCGCTCATCTTCTCCTGCACCGTCGCCTCGACCCGGCGCACGGCGTCGTTGAAGGCCGCGGCGACCAGGTCTTCCAGCATCTCCTTGTCGTCGCCGACCAGGGACGGATCGATGCTGACGCGGCGCACGTCGTGCTTGCAGGTCATGACGATCTTGACGAGCCCTGCGCCCGACTGGCCCTCGACCTCGATGGCCGCCAACTGCTCCTGCGCCTTCTTCATGTTCTCCTGCATCTGCTGCGCCTGCTTCATCAGGCCAGCCAGCCCGCCTTTCATCATGCTGCCTCCGATGGGCCGCCCCGAGGAGGCGGCGAATCATTGATTGGAAGCCGCGCCTTGCGCGGCTGAACTTGCGTCACCCCTTTCCTCGGGAAAGGGGCCGGGGGATAGGTTGTCACCTGGGCTCCGCTCTAAATAGGCTTGATGGATTGCTCGTTGATCGTGGCGTCGAAGGTGTCGATCATCTCCCGCACGAATGCGTCCTGCTCCAGGGCCGCGATGGCCCGGTCCTGCTTGTCCGCCCGCTCGTTCTCGCTGCGCTGCGCCGGCGTCTCCCCGGCCAGTTCGCCGATCTCGATGGCCAGCTTCAAAGGCCGACCAAAATACGTAGACAGCGCCGCCTGCAGCTTGTCCTGGGACGCCTTGTGCAGCAGCAGGGATTTGTGCGCCGGGTTAAGGCGCAGCTTGATCGCGCCGTCGGAACGCTCCGCCAGCTCGCAATGCTGGGCCAGCTCCCGCACCATGCCGCCCAGCTTGAGACGGTCGAGAATCCCGTGCCAGTCATCGCCGATCGCACCGCCTTCTGCCGACGCACGGACGGCCGGCTTCTCCGTGGAAGGCTCGCTGCGCTTTTCGGCGGGCGCAGGGCGGGACGCCCCCTGCGGCGCGGCCGGCACGGCGGCGCGCACCTGTGCCGCGGGCGCGCCGGCGGGCAGCGCCGCCGGCGTTTCCGGATTGAAGGCCACCAGACGCAGGAGCGTCATGGTGAAACCGGCGTACTCGTCCGGCGCCAGGGCCAGGTCGTTGCGCCCGTTGATGACGATCTGGTAGCAAAGCTGGAGGAATTCCGCATCGAGGCGCCGGGCGTAACCCGCCAGCCGGGTCCGCTCCGTTTCGTCCGTCACCGCCTCGGGGGCAAACTGCACCAGGGCGATGCGGTGCAGCAGGGTGGCCAGCTCCTGCAGGGCCGATTCGAAGGACAGGCTGCGGGCATCCATCTGCTCCGCCACGGCCAGCATGGCCCCCACGTCGCGTTCGGCCAACGCATCGAGCAGCGCGTAGAGATGGTCCTCCCCCACCGTGCCGAGCATGTCGCGCACCGCCTCCTCCTCGACGCGGCCGGCGCCGTGGGCGATGGCCTGGTCCAGGAGCGAAAGCGCGTCGCGCATGCTGCCCGCCGCGCCCTTGGCGATGTGGCGCAGGGCGGCAGGCTCGAAGGGCACCTGCTCCGCCTCCAGGATGCCCGACAGGTGCTCGACGATGTGGGTCTGCGGCATCTGCTTGAGGTTGAACTGCAGGCAGCGGGAGAGCACCGTCACCGGAATCTTCTGCGGGTCGGTGGTGGCGAGGATGAACTTGATGTGCTCGGGCGGCTCCTCCAGGGTCTTCAGCATGGCGTTGAAGGCCGAGGTGGAGAGCATGTGCACTTCGTCGATCACATACACCTTGAAGCGGCCGCGGGTCGGCGCATAGGTGGCGTTCTCCAGGAGCTGGCGCATCTCGTCGACGCGGGTGTTGGTGGCGGCGTCCACCTCGATCAGGTCCACGAAGCGCCCGGCATCGATCTCCGTGCAGGAAGCGCAGGTGCCGCAGGGCGTGGCCGTAATGCCCATTTCGCAGTTAAGGGCTTTGGCCAGGATGCGGGCAAGCGTGGTCTTGCCCACGCCGCGGGTACCGGTAAAGAGGTAGGCGTGGTGCAAGCGCCGCTGCTCCAGCGCGTGGGTCAGCGCCCGAACGACATGTTCCTGCCCGACCAGCGTGGCGAAGGACTTGGGCCGCCATTTGCGCGCGAGGACCTGATAGCTCATGCCGGCAATTGTATCAGCCGCCAAACCGCTGCCTTAAGCGAATGTTTTCCGGGACCGTCGCCCGCAATTTCCCTGACTCCTTCCTGCTCGATAACGGTCCGGCTCACGAAAATTACTGTTTTCCTGGTATTAAGGATGCTTCTCGTTCGCCGTAACCCAACCCATCGTCCCTTCCGATTCGGAAGGAATCGACGTGGAAAAGAACAAGTTGTCGCACCTCAACCCCATCGGAGCCGTAATGGAAAAAAAAGATCGAACCGGACAAGAGATGCACCGCAAAGCCGTTGCTCTTGGGGCAGCCGCCCTGATCGCAATGGCATTCCCGCAAGCCACCCTGGCCGACGACGTGCAGGCAGGCAGGATCGCCGAGCTGGAAAGAAAGCTGGAACGCAGCCTGCAGATGATCGAGAACCTGGGCGCCAAGCTGGAACGGATCGAGGGGGCCAGAACGAAGGGCGGCAACCCGGGGGCCCCTCAACTGGCCGACGCGGTCCAGCAGCAAAGCGCACGCCTCGAAACCCTGCAGCAGCAGGTCAGCCAGTTGGGCAGCGGCCTGTCGTCCCAGTCCTCGATCGGTCTGGGCGGGGTACCGCTGCACGGCTTCGCGGACGTCGGCTTCACCAGCAACAACAAGGGCGCTCGCAAGGGCTTCGGCGTCGGCAGCTTCGATCTCTACCTCACGCCGCAGTTCGGCGATCGGGTCAAGGCGCTGGTGGAACTGCTGTTCGAGGTGGATGAGGACGGCTCCCTGGCCACGGACCTGGAGCGCGCCCAGATCGGTTACGCCTTCGGCGATGCGGCCACCCTCTGGGGCGGCCGTTTCCATACCCCTTATGGCTACTGGAATATCGCCTTTCACCACGGCCAGCAAATCCAGACGTCCATCCTGCGGCCGAGGTTCCTCGATTTCGAGGACAAGGGCGGAATCCTGCCCTCCCACCTGACCGGCGCATGGCTCGCCGGCGGAACGCGCACCGGCGCCGGCAAGCTCACCTACGACCTGTACCTGGGCAACGGGCCCAAGATCGTGACGGACGGGACCGCCGGCGCAGGCACGCTCGACCCGAACGCGGCGCGGGACGACAACCATTCGGCCCTGGTCGGTGCCAACATCGGCTACCAGTTCGACGCCATCGAGGGCTTGAAGATCGGCGCCCATTGGCTGCGGGGCGACGTGAACGACGACCTGGCCAACCGCACCCGCCTGAACTTCTACGGCGCTTATCTGGCCCACACAACCAACCAATGGGAGAACCTCGCCGAATACTACCGCTTCGCCAACCGCGACCAGTCGGGGGGCACGGGCACCCATAGAAGCTGGGCCGGTTTTGTCCAGTCCGGATACTACCTGACAGAGCGCTGGACCCCTTACGTGCGGTTTGAACGCACGGTACTCGACCAAGCCGACAACTACTTCGCCCAGCAGGCGAGCGGGGGATCGTACCGGCGCGGTGCGCTGGGTTTGCGCTTCGATGTGGATCCGAGGGCGGCGCTCAAGGCCGAACTCAACCGCACGCGGGACACCGATCGCGCCATGGAGGCGTCGAGCGAGGTCCGCGTCGAATACTCGATTCGCTTCTGAGCCTGGAGGATACCCACATGTACCGCAAGTTCCTGATGCTGGCTCCGTTCGCCCTGTTCACCCTGGTCGGTCCGTTGACCGCCGGCGCGGCGGGCCTGTTCGTCATCGCAAATCCCAATGCCGGCGTCAACGCCGGCGAGATCAAGGACATCTATCTCGGCGAGAAACAGTTCTCCGGGTCGCTCAAGCTCGTGCCGGTCGACAATGCCGCGGCGAAGGACGGTTTCCTGAAACAGGCCCTTGCCATGGAGCCGGACAAGTACAACACCGCGTGGACCAAGAAAGGCTTCCGCGACGGCGTCAATCCGCCGGCCGTCAAGGGCAGCGACATCGAGGTGATCGAATTCGTCAAGCGCACCCCCGGTGCCGTGGGATACGTCGCGACCACTCCGCCCGCCGGCGTCACGGTCGTCAAACAGTACTGATCCCACGAACCGCGGAAGAGCGAGGTGACCGACCATGAAAGGGCGTTCTCTGAAGGCGACCATCGTTATCCAGTTCCTGGTTATCCTGACTCCGCTTGCGCTGATCCTGCTGTACCAGACCGTCGGCGACGTGCTGCGGGCAACGAGCCTGGAGCGCAGTCTCTCGGCGCAAGTGCTCGCCGAAGGTGCGAAGGCCAACTACAAGCGGTTTCTCAATGGCGTGACCGATGCGGTCGACAGCGGCCGGATCGGCGATGCGGGAATCAAGGCGCTTGAGGATTCACGCGACAAGCTGGCGCGGCTGGGGGCGCTGGTGGGCGCCGACAACGCAGCCCTCATGCCGGAATTCGACAAGATCGGCCAGGCGCTCGACAAGGACAGGTCGATCGCGACGCTGATGCCGTTGCGGGAGCCGATCCGCAAACTCGACGAGAGCGTCACCGCTCTCAGCAATCGCTACGAGGAGGCGAACAAGGCAGCGATCACCGGGTCGATCAACGCCGCGGGCACGCAGGCCGTCATCGTCTTGTTGGCTGCGGTGGCGACCGTGCTGTCCGCCGCATATTTCATTCGGCGCATGGTGGCCAACATGGGCACCGCGGTCAACATGGCGCACCGCATTGCGCAGGGTGAGATCGTTGGCTCACCCCAACTTGACCTCTCGCACGACATCGGTGACCTCCTCAAGTCCCTGCGGGCGATGAACGACCGCCTGTATGAAGTCATCAACCGGGTTCGCGGGGCATCGGACATCGTCTCCAAATCCGCCGAGAGCCTCTCCCACCAGGCTAACGCCACCACCGGCTCAATCAGCCAGCAGACCGCCTGGGTACATGAAACCAATCGGTTCATGGAGGAGGTCAACCAGGTGTCCCGTGCCGTTCTCGAGCGCGCGCGCAACTCGGTTGAGGCGGCAGCGCAAACCCAGTTGGTGGCACAGGACGGCAGCGCCAACATGGCCAAGAGCCAGGAGGTCAACCAGGGCGTCATTCAGGCGGTGGAAGATTCCTCCCAGGCCATCAACAGCCTCAGCCGGTCCGTGGCGAAGGTCGGCGACATCATCCGTATCATCCAGGAGATCGCCGGGCAGACCAACCTGCTCGCCCTCAACGCCGCCATCGAGGCGGCGCGCGCCGGAGAGCAGGGGCGGGGATTCGCCGTAGTCGCCGACGAGGTACGCAAGCTTGCCGAGCGCACCACCGCCAGTACGGGGGACATCAGCACCATGCTCGAGTCGATCAACGCAGAAACGGCCAACGCCGTTGAGGTTATGAACCGGGTGAAGAGCGGCGTAACCGACGGCGCGCACTATAGCCAGACCACGGCCGAGATTCTCGAACGCATCCTCGCCGCGGCACGGCAAACCTCGGGGGTGGCTCAGGAGATCGCACGGGCGGCGGAGCAGCAGTCCAACTCCGGCGACCAAGCGATGAAGTATGTCAGCCGCATCGCTTCGTTGACGGAAGACAACGCCGGCCACATTCAGGAATTGAATCGGGCAGCCGGCAGCCTCACCGACACCGCCACGGACCTCATGCAAAGCGTGCGCGAGTTCAAGATGGGCTAGCGCCGTCACTGCCTATTGGATGATGAGGCGAACTCTTGCCCTGGCGATGCTGCTGGCCAGCGCCCACGGCCACGCCACCGTCCCCGAACGCCACGACACCGCGACAACCCGCCCCGCCGGCGGGGAAGAGGCCAGCTATTCCTGGCTGCAGCGGAACGTCTTTTCGATGTGCATGTACTGCCACGTGTCGGTGCCTGGCGTGAGCTTCGGGAAGTACGAAGAGGTCTTGCGCCACGTGGTGCCCGGCAGTCCGGAATCGAGCCGGCTGTATTTCATGGTCGTCACGCGCCGCATGCCCCCGGGGCGCGGCGGATTGCCCGAGAACCATATCCAGGCGATCCACCGCTGGATCAAGGAGGGGGCGAGGAACAATTGACCCCTGGGGCGGGAAAGGGGAAGGCGGCGAGCCTGACCCCCGGCACTTGCAGTCAATGGCTGTGGCTGCTTCCTTCCGGACCTGACCAGGTTCACCACCCTGCAATGCGGGGAGACCCGCCGCAGGGCATTCTACCCCAGTTCAGCCGCCGGCCCGCGCGAAATGGAGGTCGAAGCGGTGGAAGAAAGCCTGGATTTCCTCCACCGAATGGCCGGCGAACTCGAAACTGACCCGCTGTCGCGGCAAACGGATCAATCCCAGCACCAAGTCCGGCATCGGCTCGAGGCGGATGCGCCAGCCACGGCTGGCGTCGCCATGGACGATGGCGTCGTTACGCAGTTCGTATTGCACACCCGCCACGGCGGCGGGCAGCAGCCTGAGGAACTCCGCCTGCGAGATGGTCATCTCGCACCGGCGCGCTTCCAGGGAATCAGCCACCGGCTATCGGCGGCCAGATGGCCAGGATGTCCCCCTCCTGGAGCACATGGGACAACCGCGCCGCGGGCGGGATGAAGAACCCATTCACCAGCACCAGATGCACCAGGCTGCGCGGCAGGTTCCGGCCCTCGATCAGTTGTCCCACCGTGCTGCCCGCCGCCACCTCGAGGTGCAGCGCATTCGTCTGGCGCGCCTCGGCGGGCAGGTAGTCGGACAGGGTGGCGTAGAGCTTGAAGGTGATCCTCATCCCGCGATTCTAGCCCCGCCGCCGGGCCGCCCCAAGGCGGGGCAGCCAAACGACTGCGAGCGCAGCGAGCCGAAGTCACCCCCTTCCCCGGGAAGGGGGATGGGGGGAAGGCGAACTAAATTGGACGCGTGCCGAGATAACGAGTCTCGGCCCCCTGGCTGCAGGCGAGATAGGCCTCCATGACCCGGGTCGGATCGTCGAGCAGGCGATCCTTCCACTGTCCCAGGCGCACCCGCCCCTGGATGAGGCCGCGCAGCACGCCCACGTGCTCCGTGAGCCCGATGGCCGTGGCGCCCACCATCGTGTCGCCGGCGAACTGGAGGCTGAGGTAGCGGTGGTTGCGCTCATCCACCCGCTCCACGCCCTCGCCCCCTTCGGCGCCCCACCACTGGCCGAAGGAGGTGGAAATGAGGCCCAGGGTGGCGAGCACGTTGATGGCCAGCACGCCGGGAAGGCGCGCCTGCCTGCCCGCCATGTTCAGGGCTGCCACCCGCGCCTGGTCGGCGGCGTTGGGCTGGATGGCGGCCACCAGGTGGGCGCCGGTGAAGAGATCCGGCGCTTCCGCCACGTCACCGGCGGCGTAGATCCCCGGCACGCTGGTCTCCAGGCGATCATCCACCAGCACCCCCTTGGCCACATGCACCGGCGTGCCGTCCAGGAAGCTCACGTTGGGCGCCACGCCGGCGGCGACGATGACCAGGTCGCAGGGCACCCGCTCGCCGGTGGAAAGCTGCACCGCCAGGGGCGCCCCGCTGTTGTCCGAGCGGTCGATGCGCTCCACCCCCGCGGAGGTGAGCACCCGGACGCCCTTGTCCTGCACCCACTGCTTGATCATGCCGCCCGCCTTGGGCGTCATCATGCGCGGTACCATGCGGTCGCCCACCTCCACCACGGTGAGCTGCACACCGCAGGCGGCCAGTGCCTCCATGATGATGCAGCCGATGAAGCCGGCGCCCAGTTGCAGCACCCGCGAGCCCGGCTTGGCCAGGCGGGCGATGGCGCGGGCATCCTCCAGGGTCCAGCAGGTCTGCACTTCCGGCAGGTCGATGCCGGGGATGGGCGGGCGCACCGGATGGGAGCCGGTGGCGATGAGCAGGCGGTCGTAGCCCTCGAAGTGCCCGTCCTCGAAGAGGATCGCGCGCTTGGCCACGTCCAGCGCCACGGCCCGGCCGAGCAGCCCGCGGATGCCCAGTTTGTCGAAATGGCCCGGCGTCTTGCGCAGATAGGTGCCGGACTCGTCGATGTTGCCTTCCAGCAGGTAGGGAATGGCCATGCGCGAATAGGGCGGCGCGTCCTCGTTGCCGGCCAGGAGGATTTCGGCCTGCGGATCGGCACGGCGCAGCGCCTCCGCCGCAACCACGCCGGCAGGGCCGTTGCCAAGAATGACGTGTTTCATGGAATTCTCCAGTTAACCACCAAGAACACAAAGGACACCAAGAAACCACCAAGAAAAACTTGGTGTCCTTGGTGCCCTTGGTGGTGTGCCTTGGTTACAAGCCCAGCCGCTGCGCCGTTTCCTTGGTCGGCACGCCTTCGCCCGTCCAGCCGCGCACCTTGTAGTACTCCGGCAGCATCTTGTCGATGCCGTTGACCAGGCCCTTGGCCGGGCCGGTCTTCGCCGGTTCGGTCTTCATGCGCGGCGGCAGGTCGTCGTCCTTCTTCGTGAAGCCGGCCGCCAGGTTGAACTGGCGCTCCAGGTTCCAGATGCGCTCGCCGACCAGGTTGAGCTTCTCCAGCGACCAGTCGCCCTCGCAGGCGGCCTGGATCTGCGGCTGGATGTCGGCCAGCGTCCACGCAAAGGTGGTGAACAGACACAGGCCGGAAGAGTCGACCACCGCCGTAGCGTCCTGGAAGGCCTTGACCAGATCCGGCTTGCCGTCGGTGACGTGCGGATCGGTCTTGACCGGAACGCCGAGGATCTCGGACGACACGGTATAGCTGCGCAGGTGGCAGGCACCGCGGTTGGAGGTCGCATAAGTGAGGCCCATGCCCTGAATGCCCCGCGGATCGTAGGCCGGGAACTCCTGGCTCTTCACTGTCATGGACAGCTCCGGCCTGCCGTACTTCTCGCACAGGCGCCGGGACCCCAGGCCGATCTCCTTGCCGAAGCCCTCGCCCGTGGCGGTCATTTCGGTGATCTTGCACAGCGCCTCGGCCGAGCCGAACTTGAGCGGAAAGCCCACGTCCTTTTCCGTGATCAGGCCCAGATCGTACAGTTCCATGGCCGCACCGACGGTAGCCCCGAAGGAGATCGGGTCCATGCCGTCCTCGTTGCAGACGATGTTGGCATAGGTCAGCGCCTCCAGGTCATCCACCCCGTTGGCGGCGCCCAGGCTCCAGGCATTCTCGTACTCCAGCCCGCCCGTGGCGCCCCAGTACTTGGGACTGTTCACCACGCTCCAATGGGTCTTGTCCATCTGCGAAATGCGGCCGCAGGCGATGGTGCAGCCGAAGCAGGCGGCGTTGGTGACCAGATTGGACTTGCCGTCCGTGGGCCGCTTCTCGTGCATCGCCTCGCCCGAGATCTTGCGCGCCCCGTCGAACTGGACGTCGCGGGCATTGTGGGTGGGCAGCGCGCCGACTTCATTGATCACGTTCATCAGGACCTGGGTGCCGTACTTGGGCAACCCCCCGCCGGTGACGGGGTTTTCCTTGAGGATCTTCTTCTTCTCGGTCGTCACCTTCATGAACTCGGCCGGATGGGCGATACCGCCTACGCCCACGGTGCCGCGCACGGCCACCGCCTTGAGGTTCTTCGAGCCCATCACCGCGCCCACGCCGGAGCGCCCCGCCGCCCGGTGCAGGTCGTTGACCACGCAGGCGTAGAGCACCTTGTTCTCGCCGGCGCGGCCGATGCTGGCGACCCGGATCAGGGGATCCTGATGGCGCGCCTTGATGAGTTCCTCGGTCTCCCACTCCGTCTTGCCCCAGACGAACTCCTCGGCGGGCAGGAGCTGGGGGTTCTCGTCCTGGAGGAAGAGATAGACCGGTTTCGGGGACTTGCCCTCGAAAATGATCATGTCCCAGCCCGCCATCTTCAGCTCGGCGCCGAAATGGCCGCCCGAGTTGGAGCAGGCGATGGCGCCCGTCAAAGCGCCCTTGGTGATGACCGAGTAGCGGCCGCCGGTGGAGGCCATGGTCCCGGTCAGCGGCCCGGTGGCCATGATCAGCTTGTTCTCGGGTGAGAGCGGATCGACCTTCGGATCGATTTCGGAAACCAGGTATTTCGTGGCCAGTCCGCGCTGGCCCAGGTATTGCTGCGCCCACTCCATGTTGAGGGGCTCGGGCACGCAGGTGCCCTTGGTGAGATTGACGCGGAGTACTTTACGTTGCCATGCCATGTTCTGTCCCTCCTGTCAGGCGTTCGCGCGGGGTTGGGTGTCCGTCTTGCCGGCCCACTGGCGCATGCGCTCCAGGCCCGTCCAGTCGGCGTCGATGTAGGTGATGGCGCCCGTCGGGCAGGCCTCGGCACAGGCCGGATTGCCGCCGCACAGGTCGCATTTCTGCACCTTGCCGGTGTCATGCACGTAGTTGATCGTCCCGAAGGGGCAGGCGATGGTGCACACCTTGCAGCCGACGCAGATGTCCTCGAAGACCACCTTGGCACCCGTCGCCGCGTCCAGCTTGATGGCCTCCACCGGACAGGCATGCAGGCACCAGGCCTCGGCGCACTGGGTGCAGGTGTAAGGCACCTTGCGGCCCTCATGCTCGAAGTTGAAGACCTTGATGCGCGACTTGGCGATGTTGAACACCCCGTAGTTCTCGTAGGAACAGGCCATCTCGCACTGGAAACAGCCGGTACACTTGTTGGGGTCAATGTAAAGCGACTTCTGCATTACCATCTCCTCCGTTGTCATGTTCTGAGCCCGCCGCAGCCGGGGGCTTCCCTCGGGCCCCGGGTCCGGGACGGACCCGCCGGCTCTGTGGCAGCGGGATCGTGGCACGGTCCCGCAGCGCCGGAAAGCTGTAGCAAAATGGGACAGCCGCAGGCCGCCCCAGACGCTGTCCGCTTCCGGTGATAAAGTAGTTGTAGCACGCAGGAGGTGATCATGCCCAACCCGGCCGGCGACAGCGCCCGCAGCACCCTTCAGGCCCATGCCCTAATGCGGCAGACGGGCGAGGTTCCCGCCGGCCGCGTGCCGGCGGTCATCGAGACCTCCTGGCGGCGCTGCCTGGAAGCCGGGCTGGAATGGGGAAACGCGCCCGATTTCGATCCCCTGCGCCGCGACGCCCTGGAGACGATGCGGGAGCGCGACGCGGACCTGATCAGCCATGCCCGGCCGGTCATGGAAACCCTGCACGAGCAGATCGCCAATACCCAGAGCATGGTAGTGCTCTCGGATGCCTCGGGTTACATCCTGCACTCGCTGGGCGACAACGATTTCCTGGCGCGGGCGCAAACGGTGGCACTGGCCCCCGGGGTGGGATGGTCCGAGGGCGGCAAGGGCACCAACGCCATCGGCACGGCCCTGGCGGAGCGGGCGCCCGTGGTGGTGCACGGTCCCCAGCATTACCTGGCCCTTAACCATATCCTCACCTGCTCCGCGGCCCCCATCCTGGACCCCTACGGCCAGCCGGTGGGCGTCCTCGACGTGACCGGGGACCGGCGCGGGTTCAGTCCCCATACCCTCGCCCTGGTCAATATGTCCGTCGGGATGATCGAGAACCACCTGTTCGCGGACACCTTCGGCGGCGGCGCCCTCCTGCGCTTCCACGCCCGGCCCGAGTTTCTCGGCACTCTGTGCGAAGGCATGGCGGCCTTCGGCGAGGATGGACGGCTGCTCTCCGCCAACCGCAGCGGATGTTTCCAACTGGGCCTATCGCGGGCGGCGCTGCACGGACAGGCATTCGAGGCCATCTTCGGCCTGGCTTTCGGCGTGGCGGTCGGACTCGCATCGATGGTCGCCCCCGACCCCATCCCCCTGGTGCTCCACAACGGCATCCGGGTCTTCGCCCGCCTCGAGCTTGCGGAAAGGCGACGGGCGACGGCGCACGCGGCTCCGCCGGCCTCCCTATCGACGGGGTTTTTCGCGGAGGATCCGCGGCTTGCCGCCTTGCTGCAGCAGGCGGTCCAGGCCCTCGGCCGGGGCCTCCCCCTGCTCCTTCAGGGGGAAACCGGGTCGGGCAAGACGGAACTCGCCCGCTGGGTCCATGGAAACCTGACGGAGCGGGGTCCCCGGGTGGACGTCCACTGCGGCCGGCTCGCCGCCGAGGAACTCGACGCCCTGGTGCGGCGCTGGGATTCGGGCAGGCCGGCCCGGGGGCCCCAGGCCCTGCTCTTCCTGCGGGACGTGGACGCGCTCGGCCCGCCTCTGCAAGCCCGGCTCGTCACGGCCCTCAACGCCGGCCTGCCCCTGCAGGCCGGGCCGGGCGGAGCGCGGGTCGTCTCCACCAGCCGCAGCAAGCTCAAGGAACTGGTGGCGCGCGGGAGGTTCCGGGAGGATCTCTATTATCGGTTGTGCGGCCTTGCCCTCACCCTGCCGCCCCTGCGCGAGCGCCGCGACACCTGGGCGCTCGCCTGCTGGCTCGCCGAGCGCCGCTGCGAGGGGCCGTGGGGACTGCGGCTGGACGAAGGGCTGCGTCCGCTGCTCGAGGCCCATCCCTGGCCGGGCAACCTGCGGCAGATGATCCATGTGCTGCGCGCGGCGGCGGCCCAGGCGGGTCCCGACCACATCGTTCGTCCGCCCCACCTTCCCGAGGATTTCCTGGCGGAGATCGGCCCTCCCGGAGACGGGAATGGCGCCGGCAACCTGCATGCCATCGCCCGCCAGGCCATCGAAGCCGCATTGCACGCGCACCGGGGGAACATCTCGGCGGCCGCCCGCAGCCTGGGGATCAGCCGCAGCACCCTGTACCGGCGCATGCGCGAGAACTGATCCAAAAGAAATGCCCCGCTCCGGGGGCCAATAAAAAACCGGCCCAACATGGCCGGTTTCTTATTGGCGGAGAGAGAGGGATTCGAACCCTCGATACGGTTTTGCCGTATACACACTTTCCAGGCGTGCGCCTTCGACCGCTCGGCCATCTCTCCGGAGGCGCGCATTCTAGCAGAAAGACTCCGTCGGCATCAA
>CAYZLI010000062.1:15521-18607 GCA_964479195.1 uncultured Rhodocyclaceae bacterium | reverse complement strand
AATAAAGTCTGTCGGGCGAATTGGTTCGTCGCACACGAACCAACACCTTGAGATGCGCCGTTCCTGCAGTTCGCGGTGAGAGAGCGGTTCCCCAGCCGGTCCTCCCAGGCGAACTATCGGGTCTTGGGTCGGGACCGATCGAGGGCTTTGGCGGCCATCTCCAACTGCTCGTACAGGCTCGGGACGGGCGGCACGGTTTCCCCTTGGTGGAGCGGGCGGCGCTGGCTCTTCGGATCGACCACGTCGTCATCCAGTTCGAAGCCTGTCGTGATCGGTTTCGTCTTGCGCATGTTGCGGCTCTCTTTGGGATCAGAGGGCGCACATTGTAGTCCACGCACACGCTGTGTGGAGAGTGGAGAGGCCGGCCGAAGCTCGGCGGCGACAGCGTGAGCCTGCCTCTGCAAACATCTGGAAAACAGCCATAGCTGCACTAGTATGAATGGTGTCACCTTTTGCGGCGACGCCGCGCGGTGCTTATCCCGGGCGACGGCGACCATCAGCCTGTGAAGGAGGTGCCCATGCCTGCGCTAATACGCCCCGACCCCACGTTCTATCCCTCCCCGAGCCTTGCCATGGAAGCGCCCGACGAGCGCTATGCCTATGTGGCCTTGCTGCGCCCCGACCGCTCGGCGCCCGACGCCCTGGGCGTGGTGGACCTCCAGGCCGGCTCGCCGACCTATGGCCGCGTGGTCCATAAAGTCGAACTCACCCATGCCGGCGACGAACTGCACCATTTCGGCTGGAACGCCTGCAGCTCCATGCTGTGCCCGACGAGCGCCCATCCCTTCACCGAGCGCCGCTACCTGATCGTGCCCGGCATGCGCTCCTCGCGGCTGTACATCATCGACACCAAGCCGGAGCCGACCCAGGCCAAGATCGTCAAGGTCATCGAGCCCGAGGAAATGATCCGCAAGACCGGCTACTCGCGCCCACACACGGTTCACTGCGGACCGGAGGGCATCTACATCAGCACCCTGGGCGGCAAGGGCGCGGACGGCACCGACGGGGCGCCGGGCGTCTTCCTGCTGGACTGCGAGACTTTTGAAATCCTCGGACGCTGGGAGATGGAGCGGGGCGACCAGCGCCTGTCCTACGACTTCTGGTGG
The DNA here is from genome assembly GCA_964479195.1 of uncultured Rhodocyclaceae bacterium. Classification (GTDB taxonomy): domain Bacteria; phylum Pseudomonadota; class Gammaproteobacteria; order Burkholderiales; family Rhodocyclaceae; genus Desulfobacillus. Next base: position 17,501 of record CAYZLI010000062.1, on the reverse strand, counting down.
AACATCCCCCACGACTACATGATCTCCAGCGAATGGGCCCTGCCACCCCAGTTCGAGAACGGCCTGGTGGCGGAGGATCTGCTCAGCAACCGCTACGGCCACCGGCTGCACTTCTGGGATCTGCGCGAGCGCCGCCATGCGCAGACCGTGGATTTCGGCGCCAACCATCAGATGGTGCTGGAAGTGCGTCCGGCCCACGAGCCCACCAAGGATTATGGTTTCGTCTGCGTGGTGGTGGACACCACCAACCTGGAAGGCTCCATCTGGACCTGGTACCGGGAGAATGGCCAGTTCAAGGCGCGCAAGACCGCGGTGGTGGCGCCGGAACCGACCGACGCGGCTAAGCTGCCGCCGCCCCTCAAGCCCTTCGGCGCGGTGCCGCCCTTGATCAGCGACATCGATCTGTCCCTGGACGACCGCTACCTCTACGTGTCCTGCTGGGGAACGGGGGAACTGCGCCAATACGACGTGTCCGACCCCATGGCGCCCAAGCTCACGGATACGGTGCGCCTCGGCGGCATCGCCGAGCACAAGCCCCACCCCAGCGGCAAGCCCTTCGGCGGCGGGCCGCAGATGGTGGAGATCAGCCGCGACGGCGAACGGGTCTATTTCACCAACTCGCTCTACAGCACCTGGGACGACCAGTTCTATCCGGACGGGGTGGCGGGGTCGATGGTGATGGCGAGGGTCAAGCCCGGCGGTGGCCTGGCGCTCGACGAGGATTTCTGCGTGGGCTTCGACGCGGGCTATCGCTCCCACCAGGTGCGCCTCGAAGGGGGCGACTGCTCCACCGACTCGTTCTGCTACGCCTCCGTCCCATGAACGCCCGCAGGGCGCACGATGCTCCCTTCTCCCCTGGTGGGAGAAGGGATGGGGATGAGGGGGTGGGCGCGCGACTCTAACGGTACGGACGATGGACGCGCTGGCCCAGAGCCTGGCGCTGCATCCCTGGGCCTGGCTGGCGGTGGTGGGGCTGGGCGCCTACCATGGCGCCAACCCCGCCATGGGCTGGCTGCTGGCGGTTTCCAACGGGCTGGAGGCGCGGCGCACCGGCGCGGTGTTCGCGGCCCTGCCCTCCATCGCGCTCGGGCACCTGCTCGCCATGGTCGCCGCCTGGCTGCCCTTCGCGCTGCTGGGGCTGCTCCTGCAACGGCTGGACGAAATCCGCATCGCGGCCGGAGTGGCGCTCGTGGTGTTCGGCGTGTATCGGCTGCTCTCGCGCCGCCATCCGCGCTACCTGGCCCGCGTCGGTCCCTCCCATCTCGTGCTGTGGTCCTTCCTGATGGCCACGGCCCACGGTGCCGGACTGATGCTGGTGCCGGTCGTTCTGGGGCTCTGCGGCGGCGATGCCGGGCATCGGGCGATGGCCGAGATTGCAGGCGGCACGGACCTGGCCCTGCTCGCGGCCGCGATCCACACCCTCGCCATGCTGGCCGTCGGCGGCCTGATTGCCTGGCTCGTCTACCGTTATCTGGGGCTGCGGCTGCTGGGGCGCGCGTGGTTCAACCTGGATCTGCTCTGGGGCCTGCTGCTGGTGGGCACGGGAGGCGTGGCGCTGGGGACCACAGCCTAGCTCAGGGCGAGGCGCGCGCTCTTCGCTCACGCACATATGCGACGAAGCCTTGCACGAACCGGCCCAGGTTCTCGCGAGTGGTGGTACGAGCAGCAAGCCATCGGCAGCGGCGATGGCATCCTTCAGGCGCGACACCGGCTCGGGCACACCCTGGGCGGCCTCGGCGTCGCCGTTATAGAGGGGAATGTGCCACCGCAACCATGCCGGCCCCGTTCGCTTGGGCAGAATTTCCGAGGCTGGCCCTGTCGTTGACATCGATCTTGAAGCTTGATATTTTAAATTTAAGGAATTTGCCGGAACACTGTTAGACCGCTGGAAATATTTCTCGCCGACCGCCAATGAAGCCGGTCTGCGAGATGGCTGAGAAAGCCCAACGAAGCGCCCTGCGCTTGGTTGGGCTTTTTTTT
>CAYZLI010000062.1:0-15421 GCA_964479195.1 uncultured Rhodocyclaceae bacterium | reverse complement strand
CGAGATGGCTGAGAAAGCCCAACGAAGCGCCCTGCGCTTGGTTGGGCTTTTTTTTGGCCGCGATTCTGGCTCTGGCAAACAACGTGTCCTCAACCCAGGAAGGAGAGCAGCAATGAGCAAGATCAGTCGGCGTCGGTTTATGCAGCTTGGCGGTAGTCTGGTGGTGGCGGGCGCGGTGCCGGCCGCGAGTCTTTGGTCGAAAGCGGCGTTTGGCGCGGAAAGCGTCAAGCTCGGCCTGGTGCATTCATTGACCGGTACCATCGCCATCGCCGAGGCGGCATTGGTCGAAGCCGAGAAGCTGGCCATCGAGGAAATCAATGCCGCCGGCGGCGTGCTTGGCCGGATGATCGAACCCGTCGTCGAGGACGGCGCCAGCGACTGGCCCACCTTCGCCGAAAAGACCAAGAAGCTCCTGCAACGGGACAAGGTGTCGGCCATCGTCGGCTGTTACACGTCCGCCTCCCGCAAGGCGGTACTTCCCGTGCTCAATCAGTCCAAGGGCCTGCTCTACTACCCGACCTACTACGAAGGCCAGGAACAGGAAAAGTCGGTCATCTACACGTCGCAGGAAGCGACGCAGTCCGTGATCGCCGCCATCGAGTGGATGGCGAAGCAACAGGGCAAGACCTTCTTCCTGGTCGGTTCCGACTACATCTATCCGCGCACCTGCAACAAGATCGCCAAGCCGACCGTCGTCCGCGTCGGCGGAAAAGTTGTCGGCGAGGAATACGCGCCTCTCGGCCATACCGAGTTTTCCTCCATCATCAACAAGATCAAGGCGGCCAAGCCCGACTGGATCTACAGCACGGTGGTGGGCGGCAGCAACGTCGCTTTCTATAAGCAACTGAAGGCGGCCGGCCTCGATGGCGGCAAGCAGAAACTGCTGTCCACCGTCGTGTCGGAAAACGAGATCGACGGCATCGGCAAGGACAACGCGGTTGGCTATTACGCCTGCATGGGCTACTTCCAGGGCATCAAGAATCCGCAGAACGAGCGCTTCGTGAAAGCCATCAAGGCCAAGTATGGCCAGAACCGGGTGGTGGGGGATCCCATGCAATGCGCCTACAACTCGGTGTATCTGTGGAAGCTGGCCGTGGAGAAGGCCAAGTCTTTCGACGTGGACAAGGTCGTTGCCGCCTCCGCCGACCTGGAATTCGACGCGCCCGAAGGCAAGATCCGGCTGCACAAGACCAACCACCACGTCTGGAAAAAGGTTCGCATCGGTCGCGCCCGCGCCGATGGCCAGTTCGACATCGTTCATGAGACCGGCATGATCGAGCCGAACCCGTATCCGAAGATCTGAGCCGAGCCCTCCCTCGGCCCCTCCCTTCCAGGCCCGGAAATCCGCCCCGGAAGGGAGGCTTTTGCCGAAAAACCGAACGGAGAACTCCGCCGTGACATTCGATATCTTCGTGATGCAGCTCTTCAACGGGTTGAGCCTGTTCACCATCCTGCTGTTGATGGCCCTCGGCCTAGCGATCGTATTCGGCCTGATGGGCGTCATCAACATGGCCCACGGGGAGCTGATGGCCCTGGGCGCATACACGACCTATCTGACGGCCCACTTCTTCGAGCAGCATCTTCCGGGGCTCATGGGGGTGTACCTCTTCGTGGCGGTCATGCTTGCCTTCTGCGTCACCTTCGCCTTCGGCTACGCACTCGAGCGCGGCTTCATCCGCTGGTTCTACAACCGGCCGCTGGACACCCTGCTGGCCACATGGGGCCTGAGCCTGGTGCTGCAACAGGCCTACCGCTCCGTATTCGGCGCGCAGGAAGTCAGCGTTCCCCTGACGACGTGGCTCTCCGGCGCCTGGGAGCCGACTGCCGGAATCCAGTTGCCCCTCAACCGAATCTTCATCGTCGCCCTGACCACTATCGTCGCGCTAGGCGTATGGGCGATTCTCTACAAGACGCGGTGGGGGCTGCGTGCCCGGGCGGTGACCCAGAACCGCGCCATGAGCGCGGCCGTGGGCATCGACACCAATCGCGTCGACGCGGTGATTTTCGCGCTTGGCTCCGGCCTGGCCGGCATCGCCGGCAGCGTCTTCACCATGATCGGATCCACCAATCCCGGCACGGGACAGCTCTACATTGTCGACTCCTTCATAGTTGTCGTGTTCGGCGGCGTCGCAAGCCTGCTGGGAACCGCCGCTTCCGGCTTCCTGATTGCGCAATTTCAAACCACCCTGGAGTACCTCATGAGCGGATCCATGGCCAAGGTCTCGATCCTGCTGTTGGTGATCGCGGCGCTGTACTTCCGGCCGAATGGCCTGTTTGCGTCGAAAGTGAGGGCATGAGCTCATGAAGCTCCTGGAAAAGCACGGCGAGGGGCTGGCGCACGCTGCATTGGCGGTATTGCTGCTCGGGATTTTGCCGGCGGCACTCGACCCGTTCTGGCTTAACCTGGCCGGGAAGTACCTCGCTTTCGGCTTCGTCGCCGTCGGCATCGTGCTGGCCTGGGGCTACGGCGGCATTCTCAGCCTCGGCCAGGGCATCTTCTTCGGCTTCGGCGGCTACGCGATGGCCATGTTCCTGAAGCTCGAGGCGTCGGCACCGGAGCTTCCCGATTTCATGGTCTGGAGCAGCGTCGAGAAACTGCCATTCTGGTGGGAGCCCTTCTCCAGCCTGGCGGTGACCCTGGTCTCCGTTGTCGTGGTGCCGAGCATCGTCGCCTTCGTTTTCGCCTATGCGATCTTCCGCAAGCGGGTGGGCGGCGTCTATTTCGCCATCGTGACCATCGCGCTCGCCATGACCCTCATGGTCCTGAACATCGGCCAGCAGGGCGAGACCGGTGGGGCCAACGGGATCACCGACTTCAAGACCCTCCTCGGTTTCGACATCATCGGCGACGGCGGGAAGAAGGTCATCTATTTCGTCGAGGTGGCCTGCCTTCTCGGGGTGACGACCCTCGCGGCGGCGCTGCTGCGTACGCGCTTCGGCAAGCTTCTGATTGCCGTGCGCGACCGGGAGGACCGGGTCCGTTTTTCCGGGTTCGACACCGCCATGATCAAGGCATTCGTGTTCACGGTGTCGGCGGTTCTGTCTTCGATCGGGGGGGTGATCTTCACGCTCCAGGCCGGGCTCGTCGCCCCCACCCTCATCGGCGCCGTCAGTTCGGTCGAGATGGTGATTTACGCCGCCGTCGGGGGACGCCTGTCGGTCGTCGGCGCCGTGATCGGTGCGCTGGTGGTCGGCTTCATGAAGTCCTACCTGTCGGAGAACTTCCCCGAGAGCTGGTTGTTCTTCCTCGGCGGGCTGTTCATCTTCGTCGTCTGGGTCCTGCCGAACGGGCTTGCCGGCATATTTCAGCGTGCCCTCCGTCCCCGCCACGGTTGAGGAGATCGCCATGTTGAGCAACGCGGCCACCCTGACGCCCCCTGCCGGCTTCGACCGGCGGACCTCAGCCGCCCATGCCGTCTCTGGCCAACCAGTCAGTGCGGAGTCCAACCTGATGCAGGGACAGATCCTCTCGGTCGTCGGCCTGACGGTCTCCTTCGATGGCTTCAAAGCGGTCGACAACCTCGATTTCTCCGTCAGTGAAAACGAACTGCGCGTGGTCATCGGGCCCAACGGTGCGGGCAAGACGACGCTGCTGGACATGATTTGCGGAAAGACCAAACCGACGGCGGGCAGCATCCGGTTCCGCGGGACCGAGCTGAGCCGGCTCTCCGACTACCAGATCGTTCGCCTCGGCGTCGGCCGCAAGTTCCAGACCCCGTCGATCTACGAAGACCTCACGGTCGCCGAGAACCTGGAAATTTCGATTCCCCAGGTCCATGGCATCTGGGCGTCGATTTTCTTCCGGCGCACGAAGGAGATCCGGGAGCGCATCGGCTTCATCGCCGAGGAGGTGATGCTCAAGGACCACCTGCACATGAAGTCGGGCCGGTTGTCCCATGGCCAGAAGCAGTGGCTGGAAATCGGCATGCTGCTGATGCAGGACCCGGATTTGATGCTGCTCGACGAGCCGGTGGCGGGGATGAGCACACGCGAGCGCGAGCAGACGGCGGAACTGCTCAAGCGCATCGCGAATGGAAAGTCGCTGGTGGTCATCGAGCACGACATGGACTTCGTCCGGTCCATCGCCAGGAAGGTCACCGTCCTGCACCAGGGCCGACTGCTGTCCGAAGGCAGCGTGGACCAGGTCCAGGGCGATCCGCGCGTCATCGAAGTCTACCTGGGAGACTGAGGCCGCCATGTTCCACGTGCAAGCCCTGAACGTCGCCTATGGCGAGAGCCATGTCATCCATGACATGTCCTTCTCGGTGCAACCGGGCACCGCCACGGCCGTGGTGGGACGCAACGGCATGGGCAAGAGCACCTTGCTCAAGTCCCTGATCGGCATGGTGCCCGCGGGGCGCGGCTCCATCCGCATGGAAGGCAAGGAGCTGAAGGATCTGCCGAGTCATCAGCGGGTCAAGGCCGGGATGGCTTTCGTCCCCCAGGGGCGGCTGATCTTCCCGCAGCTCACCGTCGAGGAAAACATCCTTACCGGGCTCGAGACCGGCCGCTACCCGCAAATCCCGTCCTTGGTGTACGAATTTTTCCCGGTGCTCAAGGACATGCGTCAGCGCAAGGGTGGCAACCTGTCGGGCGGCCAGCAACAGCAATTGGCCATCGCCCGGGCCCTGGCCTCCAAGCCCCGGCTGCTGATCCTCGACGAGCCCACGGAGGGCCTGCAGCCCTCGATCATCAAGGAGATCGCGCGCTCCCTCAATGCCCTGCGCGCGGAACTGAATCTTGCGATCCTGGTGTCCGAACAGGTTCTGTCCTTCGCTCTCGAAGTGGCGGATCGACTGCTCGTCATTGATCGCGGACGCATCGTCCGTGAGGCGGACAAGGCGGATGTAAACCTCCAGGAGGTTCAGTCCTACCTGACCGTCTGAACGGACTTTTTCCCCCCGAAGCGACAAAGGAGAACACAGTGAGACATGGTGACATTTCGAGCAGCAACGACTGCGTCGGCGTGGCCGTCGTCAATTACAAGATGCCGCGCCTGCACACCAAGGCGGAAGTGCTGGAAAACGCCCGCAAGATCGGCGACATGGTGGTCGGCATGAAGCAGGGCCTGCCGGGCATGGACCTGGTGATCTTCCCGGAGTATTCCACCCACGGCATCATGTACGACGCCAAGGAGATGTACGAAACCGCCGCTGCCGTCCCCGGTGAGGAAACGGAGATTTTCGCCGCCGCCTGCCGGAAGGCCAATGTCTGGGGCGTGTTTTCCCTCACCGGCGAGCGCCATGAGGACCACCCCGACAAGGCGCCCTACAACACCCTCATCCTGATGAACAACAAGGGCGAGATCGTCCAGAAGTACCGCAAGATCATGCCCTGGGTGCCGATCGAGGGGTGGTACCCCGGCAATTGCACCTACGTGTCCGAAGGCCCCAAGGGCCTCAAGGTCAGCCTGATCATCTGCGACGACGGCAACTATCCGGAAATCTGGCGTGACTGCGCGATGCGCGGCGCCGAGCTGATCGTGCGCTGCCAGGGTTACATGTACCCGGCCAAGGAACAGCAGGTGATGGTGGCCAAGACCATGGCCTGGATGAACAACAGCTACGTGGCCGTGGCCAACGCCACCGGTTTCGACGGCGTCTATTCCTACTTCGGCCACTCCGCCATCATCGGCTTCGACGGCCGCACCCTGGGCGAATGCGGCGAAGAAGACATGGGCATCCAGTACGCGGAGCTGTCCATGTCGCTGATTCGCGACGCGCGCCGGAACTCCCAGTCCAACAATCACCTCTACAAGCTTCTGCACCGCGGTTATACGGGGAAGATCAACTCCGGCGAAGAGGTCGACGGCGTCGCCGCCTGTCCTTACCAGTTCTATGCCAAGTGGGTCAACGATCCGGAGGGGACCAAGAAGATGGTCGAGTCCCTCACTCGCTCCGCGCCCGGTACCAAGGAGTGCCCGATCGAAGGCATTCCCAACGAGGCAACACTGCACCGCTGATCGGCCGGGCGCCTTCCGGCGGTCCGGAGGGCGCCCACCCAACGCCTCTACGCACGACTCGAAACCATGTCATCGTTGATGGAACAGTACCTTATCGGCACGGAGCCCTATTACTGCGCCACCGGCAACGAAGTAGCGCTCTTCGAATCCGCCTACCGCTTGCGCATGCCGATGATGCTCAAAGGCCCCACCGGCTGCGGCAAGACACGCTTTGTGGAATACATGGCATGGAAATTGGGCAGGCCGCTGATCACGGTAGCCTGCAACGAGGACATGACCGCATCGGACCTGGTCGGCCGTTACCTGCTCGATTCCACGGGCACCGTCTGGCATGACGGCCCCCTGACCACGGCGGTGCGCTTTGGCGCCCTCTGCTACCTGGACGAGGTGGTGGAGGCGCGCCAGGACACCACGGTCATCATTCATCCGCTCACGGACGCCCGCCGGATTCTGCCGCTGGAGAAGAAGGGGGAGCTGCTGCACGCCCACCCCGACTTCCAGCTCGTGGTGTCCTACAACCCCGGCTACCAGAGCCTCACCAAGGATCTCAAGCAATCGACCAAGCAGCGTTTCGGCGCCATCGATTTCCATTACCCCGATGCCGAGCGGGAGGCCGCCATCGTCGCCCACGAAGGGCGGATCGACCTGGAAGCCGCGCACCGGCTGGTGGGCATCGCCGCCAAGTCGCGCGCCCTCAAGGGCCGCGGCCTGGATGAGGGCATCTCGACGCGGATGTTGATTTACGGTGCCGCCCTGATGCGCGACGGCGTTGCCGCCCACGATGCGTGCCGGCTGGCCATGACCCGGCCCATCACCGACGATGAAGCCCTCTATCGGGCCCTCGATGGCTTCATCGAGGCCCATTTCGCCTGAACGGGTGACACGAGCCCGCCACGATCGCGCCGTGGATCGTCTCGGGGGCGCGCACGAGCTTGGCGATCTACCCCTGGCGGTCGGCTGCCTGGCCCATGAACGGGCAAACATCCGCTTCGAAGATGTGCGGGATTACCTGCAGTTCTACCTGGATGGATTCCTTGGCGCCCATCTGAAGTTGAGCGGCCGCAAATCGGCCACCTTGAACGGTCCCCCGCTGCGGCCCGTGGTCGCGGAAGGCGGGCTATTCCTGCCGTATGGTTACACCCTGCTGGACGGCGCGGACGGTGACGCCCTTTACCGGGCGGCAGTGGCTCACGCCGTGGCCCACCTGCGGTATTCCCCCCGGCGTTTGCCGGCCAAGCCCCTGAAGCCCATGGCCGTCGCCGTCGTGTCGCTGATCGAGGATGCCCGGGTCGAGCACCTGATGATGCGGCAATGCCCCGGCCTGCGCGCACTTTGGGGACGCTTGACGCACATCGACGGGGCCGCCCGCCACGACCTCGGCTTCGCCGGCCTGATGCGACGGTTGGGGCGCGCCCTCCACCACCCGGATTGCCGGGACGACAATTTCTGGGTGAACAAGGGGGTACGCCTGTTCCGGGAGCGCTTGGCCGATGCAAACGACTACGCCGCGTTTCGCGGCATCGCGTCGATCCTGGCCAACGACCTGGGCCAGATGCGAGTCCGCTTCATACCCGAGCAGTACGTTCCCGAGCCGGCATTCCGCGACGACAACTCCTTCCTCTGGGACTATGGGGATTCCGGGGATTCCGCGCCACCGCCCCCCCAGCAGGAAACCCTCAACCTCGATGCCGTGCGCATGGAGGCGGCCGATCCGCCGACAGGAGCGGGCCGGCAGGGCGAGGCCGCCATGGCGGCGCGCATTGCGCACGAACTGCCGCGCTACAGCTATCCGGAATGGGACCACAAGGCGGCATTGGAGCGGGATGCGTGGGTCACGGTCATCGAGCCGCCCGTGCCGGCGGGTGCCGGTCGCCGGCACCGGGCCCCGGTCGCGCCCCCCCAGGCCCATCGCAACCTCTTTGCGCTGATCAAGGGGCGGCAGCTCGACCGGGCGAAGCGGCTCACGCGTCAATGGGACGGCGAGGAATTGGACCTGAACGCGGCCATCGCCGCCGAGGTGGATATCCGCTCCGGCCTGCCGCCGGATCCCCGGGTCTTCAAGCGGCCGGGGCGGCGCCTCCTGGAGCCGGTGGTGTCCATATTGCTGGACGTTTCAGCGTCGACCAACGACTGCCCGTGGGGCAGTTTCGATTCGCTGCTCGACATCATGAAGCGGGCGACCGTCGACCTGGGCGCCGCCATGGATCAGGCCGGACAGAAGTTCGCCATCGACGCCTTCTGCTCGGACGGCCGGCAGGCGGTCTCCTTCTACCGCGTCAAGCAGTTTGAGGAGCCCTTCGGCAGCGCCGAGCAGGGGAGGGTCTGGGCCCTGCCAGGGCACCAGTCAACGCGCATGGGCGCTGCGCTGCGTCACGCCCATGCGAACTTGGCCGAGCGGGCCTTCGATCAACGCATCCTGCTCCTGGTCACGGACGGCGAGCCGTCGGACGTGGACGTGAAGGATCCGCAGTATCTGGTGGCGGACGCGGCCAGGGCGGTTCGCGACTTGTCCGCGGCCGGCACGGTCCCCTTTTGCGTCTCCGTGGACCCCAAGGCCGAAAACTACATCCGGGGGATTTTCGGCCACAATTACCTCATATTGGACAATCCGGACGATTTGGCTGTCCAGCTTTCCCGGGCCTTTGTCCGCCTGTTGGCGAAATGACGAAAAGCCCGCTCCCCGATGTCTGTTGGTATCATTCGCCCCCGGAAACGGGGAGCGTGTCGGCCCTGCGCCCCGGTTTCAGAGGATACCGTCTTGTCTAATCAGCAACCCATCTACGTCGGCGTCCTGTATTCCAGGACCGGCGTCACCGCCCCCATCGAACGCACCCAGTTGAGCGGCACCCTGCTTGCCATCGACGAGATCAATGCTGCCGGTGGCATTGGCGGTCGCGAGGTCATAGCGATTTGCCATGACCCCCAATCCGAACCGGCAATCTACGGCGCGCTGGCCGAGCGCCTGATTCTGCAGGACAAAGTCAACGTCATTTTCGGGTGCTACATGTCCAGTACCCGGAAGGCGGTATTGCCCGTCGTCGAGAAGTGGAACAGGCTCCTGTTCTACCCGACCCTCTACGAGGGTTTCGAGTTTTCCAACAACGTCATCTACACAGGTGCGGCGCCGAACCAGAACAGCGTCCAGCTGGCGGACTTCATGACTCTGAATTTCGGATCCCGGGTTTACATGGTGGGTTCCAACTACATCTATCCCATCGAGTCGAACCGGATCATGAAGGACCTCGTCGTCCAGCGGAACGGGGTCATTGTCGGCGAGCGCTACCTTCCCCTCACGGCGGCTTACGACGAGTTCGCTGCCGTCATGAAGGACATCAAGAACCGCAAGCCCAGCTTCATATTTTCCACGGTGGTCGGCGAGACGACCCGTCACTTTTACAGAGCCTACGCCGAAGCCGGCCTGAATCCGAAGGAGATGCCGATCGCCAGCCTCACCACGTGCGAGGCGGAAGTGCAGGACATGGGCGCGGAGCTCGCCGCCGGCCACTACACGGCGGCGCCATACTTCCAGTCCATCGAATCGGACGCCAATCGGCAGGTCCTGGAAAGATACCGGAAGTACTCGGGTGGCGACGTGCTGACCAACATGTGCTGGGAGGCTGCCTATTTTCAGGTGCATCTGTTCGCCAACGCCATGCGGGAGTCGGGATCGGACCAGGTCGAGGCCCTGATCCCGCATCTTCTCGGCGCCGAAATCCAGGCGCCGCAGGGGCGTGTCCGCATAGATCCGGTCAATCACCACACCTGCCTCTATCCCCGCATCGGCCGGGCCAACACGAAAGGGCAATTCACCATCGTCAGGGAGGCGCGGCGCCCGGTTCATCCAGACCCCTACCTGGTGTCGTATTCGCTCGGGGACTGGACCACGCAGATCGATACCTTGGAGATTTAGGCGAGTCCAAAGGCATGCGCGGCGCCAGAACAAGCAACACACCCGAACTCCTGAAGGATCTCCGGACCCTGCGTGCCGCGGTGTTTCATCCGCGCGACCATGACGGGGAGCAACTGATCCGCCAGTTGCAGCGCATCGGCTGCCAGGTGCGGGCCTTCTGGCCGCCCGCCCCCGAGTTGTGCGAACCCTTCGACGTGGTGTTCCTGGCCGTAAATCCCGAGACCATCAACCTTGACCTGCCCTGGACCCGCGGCGACGCCGCTCCGATCATGGTGGCGGTGGTCAACTACGAGAATCCGACGGTGGTCGACGGAATGCTGAACCTCGGCGCCAGCGCCGTCATCGCTTCCCCGATCAGATCCTTAGGCGTATTGTCTGCACTGATCCTAGGCCGAAAACTGGCCGGCGAATTGCGGGGGCAGAGAAAAAGGGTGGCCAAGCTGGAGTCCAAGCTCCAGTCGATTCGCCAGGTCGCCGATGCGAAAGCCATCCTGATCAAGACCCGCAACATCTCCGAGGACGAAGCCTACGCGGTCATGCGTGAACAATCGATGGCGAAACGGGTTCCGGTCGAGGAGATCGCCGCCGCCATCATCAATGCCAATGAAATTCTCTCCGTAGTCGGGATCAAGACTTCGTCCTGAGCGGAGAGAATCACCAGCCCTGTGTCGTCCGGCGCCCTTGTCATTCCGGACGGATTAGAATAGTCGAGGGATTGAGCGAGGGTTGGAATAAGAAAAGGCTCCAAGGCCGCTCCGGGCCTCGTTTCTGCCGCAGCTTTGGCGTGGGGAGGGCCTGCCGCAATGCGCATGGGAATTCCGGATCGTTGCGCCCTTGGCCGCTTGCTGCTTCTCTGCGCCGCCCCCTGTCTGCTCTCCTTCGCCCTGCTTGGCCATCGCGCTTTCGCCGCGCCCCCGTCCATCGTCGTCGGCAGCGAAACGGATTTTCCGCCCTATGCGCTCGTGGACGGGGCGGGCAACACAACGGGCTATTCCATCGACCTGATCCGCAGCGTCGCCCGCGAGATGGGGCTGGATGTGACCGTCAGGACCGGGTCCTGGGACTGGGCCTGGGGCGCCTTGCAGGACGGCCAGGTCGATGTGCTGCCCATCGTCGCGCGGATTCCCGGCCGCGAGCGGGAGGTGGATTTCAGCATCGTCCACACCAGCGCCCACGACAGCTTCTTCACCCGCCGGGGCACCCCGCCGATCGCCTCCGTCGCCCAGGCGGAAGGCAGGGAGGTCGTGGTGATGCGCGCGGACGCCGCCCACCACGCCCTGGTGTCCCAAGGCTTCAAGGGCACGATCATCGCCGTGGACACCATTCCGGAAGGATTGCGCCTCGTCGCCTCGGGCCGGCATGACGCCTTCCTGTGCCCCAAGCTGATCGGCCTCCTGGTCCTGGAAGAGCAGGGCATCACGGGCCTCGAGCCCGGCCCGCCGATCCCGGACTACCGGCGCGACTTCTCCTTCGCCGTCAAGAAAGGCAACCAGGAGCTGCTGGAGCGGCTGAACCAGGGGCTGCTCATCGTCAAGACCCGGGGGGAGTATGAAAAGATCCATGCCAAGTGGCTGGGGTTCGGCGACCCCTGGCTGGTCAAGCACGGCCGGCCTATCGCCATGGGGGCCGGGCTGCTCGGTCTGCTGGCCGTCCTCGCGGCGGCCTGGTCGATGCTCCTGCGACGGCAGGTCCGGGCCAGGACGGCGGAGCTGGCCGAGCTCTCGGCGCATCTGCAGTCCGTTTCGGAAACGGAGAAGGCGCGGCTTGCCCGGGAGATCCACGACGAGTTGGGCGGCACGCTCGCCGCGCTGCGGCTGACCCTGGGGCAGCTGCGCGGCACGCCCGGCCCGGACAGGGACGAGTACCTGGACCGGGCCAACGGCCTGCTGACCCGTGCCGCCGAAACCCAGAAATGGATCGTCAGCCGGTTGCGCCCCGCGGTGCTGGATCACCTGGGGCTGGCCGCAGCCATCGAATGGCAGGTGGAGGAGTTCCGCAAGCACACGGGCATGGAGGTGGACCTGCGGCTGCCGCAGGAAAAGCTCCTCATGGACGAGGCACGCGCCATCGCGCTTTTCCGGATTCTCCAGGAGTGCCTGACCAACGTCATCAAGCACGCCGCCGCCAGCCGGGTGGCCATCGAGATCGGCATCCGGGACGGTCAGGCGCACCTCACGGTACGGGACGATGGCCGGGGCATGCCGCCCCGGCAGGCGCGGCAGGCACGCAGCTTCGGCATCATCGGCATGGCCGAGCGTGCCCGCCATCTGGGCGGCGAGCTGCGCGTCTCGCCGGCTGCCGGCGGCGGCACCGTGGTCGAGGCGGTCCTGCCGGCCCAGGCCTGATCGGCAGTAGAATGCGCTCCCCAAGCGGAGGAGACCACAATGACAAGAAGCCTGCTTTTTGCGCTGGCCGCGCTGGCCGCTCTCGCCTGCGCCCCCCTCCAGGCGGAAGTCACCCCGGGCACGCTGCTCTCGGGCAAGATCGAAGTTCCCTACGAGCTGGCCCGGCCCAACGGCCGCGGGCCGTTCCCGCCGCTGCTCTACATCCACGCCAAGCGCGGCTACGACGAGGTGGATCGGGCGCACATCGAGCAACTGGCGGCCCAGGGCTTCCTGGTGCTGGCGCCGGACTGGCAGAGCGGGCATTTCATCGAGCGCTGGCCCGATCGGCATTACCCGGAGACGGAAGCGGACGTGGAGGCGGCCCTGGATGCGCTGCTCAGGCAACCCGATGCCTGCCGCATGCCGGCAGGCGTGGTCGGCGTCTCGCGGGGCGGCTATTACGCGCTGCGCCTGGCGGCCCGGCGGGCCAAGGATATCGGGGCCATCGCCACCTACTACGGCCACTTCCAGAATCCGAACGCACCGGAAGGCCAGCAGCTCTTCAGCATCGCGCCGGAGGTGAAGGACCTGCGGGCGCCGCTGTTGCAGATCATCGGCGACGGGGACTTCGAGCTGCGGCGCATCAACAACGGCCGCGCCTTCTATGCGCTGGTCGAGCGCGGCGCCACCGTGGAGGTGCAGATGTATCCGATGGCCCGGCGCGCCTTCGATTTCCGCGCCGATGCGACGCCGGAGGAAAAGACGGCCACGCGCCACGCCCGCGCCCGGGTGAAGGACTGGCTCTCCCGGCACATGAGGCTCACGCCCGAGGGGCGCTGCCCCTGACTGTCGTCCCCGCCCCCGATCAGGTCGAGGGCAGGCTCCGGCGGGACCCAGTGTCTTTGCTTTGTAAACGCCGCTGGATTCCCGCTTGCGCGGGAATGACAGCGCTTTACTTCCCCGCCTGCGCCATCTTCTGCTCGAGCTGGGCTCCCGCGACGAAGCCCGGGATGCGCTCGCCGTTGGCGAGGAAGATGGTCGGCGTGCCGCGCACGCCCAGCTTCTGGCCCAGGGCCAGGACCTTCTCGGTGGGCGCCTCGCAAGTGCCGGGGGCCGGCGCGACGCCATTGACCATCAATTCGTTCCAGGCCTTGGCGCGGTCGGCGGCGCACCATACGGCTTTCGCCTTGTCCACCGAGTCCTGGGAGAGGATGGGCAGCAGAAAGGTGTAGATGGTGATGTTGTTCATGCCCTGCAGGTCCCGCGCCAGCTTCTTGCAGTAGGTGCAGTTGGGATCCTCGAAGGTGGCGATGACGCGCTTGCCGTCGCCGCGCACGGTCTTCACGGCCAGTTCCAGGGGCAGGTCGGAGAACTTGATGGTGGAGAGCTTGTTCATGCGCTCCTGGGTGAGGTTCTGGCGCGTCTTGCCGTCGATGATGTGGCCGCTGAAGATGTAGGTGAGCTTCTCGTCCGTATAGAGGATGTCGGTGCCCAGCCGCACCTCGTAGAGGCCCAGGTAGGGCGTCTTCCGCACGCCGTCCACCTTCGTGCCGCCGAGCCAGGCCTCGACGGCCTGCTTGACGGCGGCTTCGTTGGCGTGCGCCGCCCCGCCGAAGGCCGCGAGGGCGATGAGGAGCAGCGACAGTAGCTTCTTGATCATGGGGGTCTCCCTGTTGGGTTGGGGGTCAGCCGAGGGCGTAGCGCACCAAGGCGCTACGTACGACCGGCAAGCGGTTGGTGAGGTTCAATCCGAGGTTGCGCAGGGCCGCCAGTCCGGCATGGCGCGGCCGGAACAGGCGCTGCAGGCCATGGGTGGTCCATTGCATCAGGGCCACTTCCTCGGTCCGGCTGCGCTCGTAGCGGCGCAGGAGGGGCGCGTCCCCGCAGTCGCGGAAGTCCGGCACCCCGAGCAGGGTTTGCGCCAGCTCCCGGGCGTCCAGGAAGCCCAGGTTGATGCCATGGCCGGAGAGGGGATGGATGGTGTGGGCGGCGTCGCCGATCAGCGCCAGCCGTGGCGCGACGATGCGCGGCAGGCGCATCAGGCGCAAGGGGAAGGCCGCCGGGGGCGTGATGAGCTCCAGCGCCCCGAGCCGCTTGCCGGCGGCCTCGGCCACCCGGGAGCAGAACTCCGCCGGGGGCAGGGCCAGCAGGCGGCGCGCATGGGCGTTCGGCGTGGACCAGACGACGGAGATACGCTTGTCGGGCAGGGGCAGGTAGGCCAGCACGCCATCGGGGCGGAACCACTGGAAGGCGGTGTGGTGATGGGGCTTCTCGCAGGCGAAGTTGGCCACCACCCCCATCTCGCCGTAGGCGAGGGTGTCGCTGCGCAGGCCGGCCGCCTCGCGCACCCAGGAGTCGGCCCCATCGGCGCCGACGACCAGCTTCGCCTGCAGTGCCCGCCCGTCGGCCAGCCCCAGGCGCGCCCGGTCGCCGGCGAGTTCCAGCGCCTCCGGCTGGGCCGGGCACAATACGGTTATGTTGCCCTGCCGGCGCACGGTTTCCCACAGTTCGCGCTGCATGAGGCCGGCCTCGATGATCCAGGCCAGCTCGGTGACGCCCGTGTCGTAGGCCGAGAAGTCGAGGCGGCCGCCGCCGTCGCCGTGGATCTCCATGTCATGGACGGCGGTGAGGCGCGCGGCGTCCAGGTGCTGCCAGGCGCCGATGTCCTGCAGGAAGCCGGCCGCCGCCGGGCTGACGGCGTAGATGCGGCTGTCCCAGCCGGAGGCGCTGGAACTCGCTGGCGCGGGGGGGCTGCCCTCGACCAGGGCGACGCTGTAGCGGCTGCCCTTGAGCGCTGCCGCGAGGCTGGCGCCCGCCAGGCCGGCGCCGACGATGACGATATCGAACTGCACCTTGTTCGCCCCCGGGTGGAATGGAACCGCGCATTGTGCCGCCCCGCCCCTCGTCTTGACAAGGCTTTGTCCCGCAAACGATAATTCGCCCCCTTTCCCCCGTGGTGATGTAGCTCAGTCGGTTAGAGCGAGGGATTCATAACCCCTAGGTCGGCAGTTCGATTCTGCCCATCACCACCATTCCTTTCCCCGGCGGCCCCCGGTCTCCTTTCGCTATAATTGATCCATCCCCAACGGCAAAGGCGTCGATGAACCCGTTTTCCCCTGCGATCGTCGGCGGCATGCCTGGTGCCGCCCAGCCCGATCCGCGCTAGCCCCAGTGGCCAAGAAGCTCTACATCAAGACCTTCGGCTGCCAGATGAACGAGTACGAC
>CAYZLI010000061.1:12137-18698 GCA_964479195.1 uncultured Rhodocyclaceae bacterium | reverse complement strand
CACCCAGCGGAAGGGGCGCGGATCGATACTGCTTTTTCGGTCATTCATACGGATAAGAAGAATAGGGCGCCTCCGGCGCCCTATTCAGTTGAGTTGCGGATACCGGCTTTAGCGTTTGTCGTAAGCGTAGGGGCTCCAGTCCGCGGACACCGATGGCGCCGTAGGCCAGTTGCCGTGGGGCGGCGGCGAAACCGTCGTCCACTCAAGCGACTTGGAGCCCCAGGGGTTGCCCCCCGCCTCCGGACCCTTGGCCGCGCCGATGATCCAATTGAGCAGGGTGATGGCGAAGCCGACGGCAATGATTATGGCACCGATCGACATGATGAGCTGCTCTTGTGCCACCCCCGGGAACGCCGCCCAGTCGTAATAGCGGCGGGGCAGGCCGGTGCGCGCGCCCACATCCATCATCGTCCAGAAAATGACGTTGGCGCCGACGAACGTGAACCAGAAGCCGATCTTGCCCCAGCGCTCGTTGTACATCCTGCCTGTCATCTTCGGGAACCAGTAATAGACGCCGGCGAAGATGGACAGGGTGCCCGCCACCGCCATCACGTAATGGAAGTGGCCCACGACGTAATAGGTTTCCGACAGGTTGACCGTCAGCGAGGTCACCGCCAGCGGAATGCCGGTCAGGCCGCCGATCAGGAACAGGACCACGGTACCCAGCGCATAGAGCATCGGTGTCTCGAAGGTGATCGAGCCCTTGTAGAGCGTGCCCACCATGCTGATCGTGATGAGGCCCACGGGCACCGAGATCATCAGCGTGGTCACCATCTGGCCGATGCGTATCCAGTCGGCCATGCCGGAGACGTACAGGTGGTGGACCCAAACCTCCCCGGAGATGATGACGATGCCCCAAACGCCGCCGTACACCGCCGCCTTGTAGTTGAAGACGGGGTTCTTTGCGAACGTGGCGATGATCTCCATCAGGATCCCTATGAACGGCAGGAAGATCACGTACACCGCCGGGTGCGAATAGAACCAGAAGAGGTTCTGGTAGGTCAGCACGTCCCCGCCCATGGTCGGGTCGAAGAAGTGGGTGCCCAGGTACTTGTCGAAGCTCACCAGCAGCACGGCCGTGCCCAGCACCGGCACGTAGATTAGCTGCATGACGAAGGAACCAATGATGCTCCAGACGAAGAAATTGAGCTTGTTCCAAGCCATGCCGGGCGCACGCATATAGGCGATCGTCGTCAGGAAGTTGACCCCGGCGATGATCGAGGCGAAACCGATCAGCAGCACCGTGAAGGTATATAAGGCCGTGTTGCCCGTCGTGATGGTCGAATAGGGCGGGTAGCCGGTCCACAGGATGTCGGGCGGATCGGGAATCACGAAGGTCAGCAGCGCCAGGATGACGCCCATGTAGAACAGCCAGACCGAGAAGGCGTTAAGCCGCGGAAAAGCCACGTCCTTGGCGCCGATCATCAGCGGAATCGCGTAGTTCGCCGCGAAACCCGTCAGTGCCGGAATCTGGAAGCCCAGGATCATGACCGCGCCGTGGGCATACAGCCAGACGTTGTAGGTCGTCGGGTTGGCGGTCAGCGTCGGCCCGATGGCGGACAGCTCGGCACGCATCAGCAGCGCCATGATGCCGGCGACGACGAAGGCGGCGACCGAGCCGATCAGATAGAGGATGCCGACCCGCTTGTGGTCGGTCGTGAAGACCCATTCCTTGATGCTCATGTTCCTGCCCCCCCTTATGCGGACTTCTCTTTGTTTTCGGCCGACGGGGCATCCCCCGCCTGCGGGGCGGCAGGCACCGCCGCCTTCTTCAGCTTGGTGCCTTCCTGCTCATACCAGGCGTTGTATTCGCCAGGCGGCAGAACGATCACCTTTCCGGCCATGTAGGAATGCATGACGCCGCAGTACTCGGTGCAGGTCACCAGGTGCTCGCCCGGCTTCTGCGGATAGAACCAGAGATAGGTGACCCGCCCTGGCATCGAGTCTTCCTTCACCTTGAAGTCGGGCAGGTAGTGGTTGTGGATCGTATCCCGGCTGGTCATGCGCAGGAGCACCGGCTTGCCCGCCGGCACCTTCAGCTCGTTCTGGGTTCGCACGCCGTTGGGATAGGTGTAGTCCCAGCTATACATGCCCGATTCCAGCTTGACCTCGAGGCGATCCGCGGGCACCGTTCGCTGCACGTTCCACAACTGCCAGCCGTTGGCGGCGATGTAGAAGTCGTCGGCGAGGAAGATGAAGGTGGGAATCACCACCCAGGCGATGGCGGCGCCGGTGGACAGGGGCTTGGCGCCACCGCCCTCGTAACCGGGGCGGCGCCGGTACTTCCAGACCAGGATGAACGTGGCGATGGCAAACGCCACTCCCATCACCGTGATGTCGGTGAGCACGGTGGCCCACAGACGGTCCCAGCCCGCCGCCGGATCGACGATCTTGCCGCCTTCGAGCGTCGGGATGTACTTTTCGGCCAACACCGGCCCGGCCGCAGCCAAGGCGGCAATACCTACCCAGAACCTCCAGTATTTGAGCATGCTCTCCCCCTCTATATTTTATTGGGTGCCATTACGGTCACCAGAAATAAATCTGGGAAACGACGAAGAACCAGATGATGTCCACGAAGTGCCAGTAAAGGCCGGCGGTGCGCCAGAAGCCCGGCGACAAATTGCCCTTCATGGCCGGGAACACGCCGGCGATGAAAATGGCCAGGCCGACGAGCACGTGCGAGCCGTGCAGGCCGGTGATGGAAAAGAAGAACGTGCCGAAGATGTTGGTCTTGACGGTGAAGCCTTCGCCAATCAGGTGGGTCCATTCATAGGCCGACATGCCCAGGAAGGCCAGGCCCAGCCCGATGGTGAGCAGCAGCCAATTGACAAAGCCGCCGCGGTTGCCCTCATGCAGGAAGTGCTCCGCCTTGTGGATGGTCAGCGAGGACGCGACCAGTGCCACAGTCATGACCAGGGGAAGCAGCTTCGGCAGGGCGACGCTGCCCTCCGGCGGCCAGAAAGGCGCTTCCAGCCGGGCGAACCAGTAGCCGGCGAAACAGGAAAGGAAAATCATCGCCTCGGCCAGGATGAACCAGGCCATCGACGCGAAGGAGAGGCCTTCGCCGTGGCCCATCGCCTCACTCACCCAGCCGGCGGTGCCGCCCAGGATGAGCGGCAAGCCCAGGCCGAGGCAGATCACCGCCGCGAAGGACTGGTGGTAGACGAACTGGAACGTGAAAGAAAGCGTCAGCGCGAGAACGCCGAAGCTGATGACGAAGGGCCAAATGCTGGTGCCCCAGGCATCGTGGGCTTCGTGGTGGACTGCTTCGTTTGCGGCCATCGGACTCCCCCCTTTTATGAAGTGCCGCTTGCAATGGCAACGGCACTTTGATTAGAATCATTGACGTTGTTATAAATATTTGTTCTAACTTCGAACTGTAAATAAAGTCCAGGCAGGAAGTCAACTGCCGCTTCCGGCGCGGGCCCGACCGCACCGGATTACTAAAATGGCCGACGACATGTTCGGTTCTTATAGGGGAGGAGAAAGCAAAATGGGTAACAAGAAAATCCAGCAACTGGCCGCCTGTGTCCTGTTCTCCGCGGCATGCTCGGCCACGGCGGCGCCCGGCAACCCTGCAGCCGGGGAAAAAAAGGCCGCGGCCTGCACGGCCTGTCACGGCGCCGACGGCAACAGCCCGGCGCTGCCGGGGTCCGCCGATCCCTGGCCCAAGCTGGCGGGCCAGATGCCGGAGTACCTGACGAAGCAATTGCTCGATTTCAAGGCCGGCCGGCGTGCCAATCCCCAGATGTCGCCGCAGGCGCAGGCAGTCTCCGAGAACGACGTCGCCGATATCGCCGCCTTCTTCGCCAAGCAGCAGGTGAAGCCCAACGAGGCCGGCGACAAGGCGCTGCTGGCCCAGGGGGAAAAGCTGTTCCTCAGCGGCAAGGGGCGCCCCGACCTGGTCGCCGCCTGCGTCGGCTGCCACGGACCGAACGGCATAGGCAAGCGCGACTGGAGCAAGATCCTGTCCGCGCCGCCGGTCGCGCTGGCCCCGGCGATCGGCGGGCAGCACGCCTCCTATGTCGCCAAGCAGCTCAAGGCCTACCGGGACGGTTCACGGCATAACGACGCGTCCAACGCCATGCGCGACATCTCCCGGCGCTTGAACGACAAGGAGATCGCGGCCGTTTCCGAATACGTGGCCAGCCTCAGCCGCTAGCAAACCGGAACTCTGCTCCAGCGGCAGGGTGGGCTGCCAATGCTTTTCCCGGTGGTCCTGATGGTCCCCACTTGATCGCATCGCGCTATGGCGGGATGATTGGCCGATTATGAAATCTTCGACGTTTGACCAGCCCCAGGCCGGCCGGCGGCTGCGGCAGTATTGCGAACTTGCCAAGCCGCGCGTGAACACCCTGATCGTGTTCTGCGCGGTGATCGGCATGTTCCTCGCCGCGCCTGGCATGGTGCCCGCGCAGATCCTCCTGGCGGGCACGGTCGGCATCGCCCTGGCGGCGGGCGGTGCCGCGGTAATCAACTGCGTCTACGAGCGCACCATCGACGCCGTCATGGCGCGCACCAGCGGCCGGCCCCTGCCCCGGGGCGAGATCAGCACCCTGCAGGCCCTGGCCTTCGGCTGCACCATCGGCGCCGTCGGCCTCTACCTGCTCTACGCCTGGGTGAATGCCCTGACCATGTGGCTGACGTTCGCCACCTTCATCGGCTACGCGGTCATCTACACCATGGTGCTGAAGCCGCTCACCTCCCAGAACATCGTCATCGGCGGCGCTTCCGGCGCCATGCCGCCGGTGCTGGGCTGGGCGGCGGTGACGGGCCAGGTGAACATCGAGCCCATCCTGCTCTTCCTCATCATCTTCTTCTGGACACCGCCCCACTTCTGGTCCCTGGCCCTCTACCGCCGGGCGGACTATGCCAAGTCGGGTCTGCCCATGCTGCCTGTCACCAAGGGCGAGAAGGCGACCCGCCTGCAGGTGCTGCTCTACACCGTGCTGCTGGCCGGGGTAACGCTGATGCCCTACTTCACCGGCATGAGCGGCCCGCTCTACCTGGTGGTGGCCGTGGGGCTGAACGCGGCCTTCCTCGTCTACGCCATCCGGATGTGGACGGCCTATACGGACCGCCTGGCGCTGAAGACCTTCCGCTACTCGATCTTCTACCTGTCCACCCTCTTCGGGGCGCTGCTGGTGGATCACTACGTCCGGCTCTAGAGCCGCGGGCCGATCAGGCCGAAGTAGTACCCGCCGACCAGGAGCAGGAACAGGACGAGCGACAGGCCGACGCGCAGCGTCAGGCTGCGCACCATGGGCTTGCCGCCTCCGCGATAGAGATAAACCAGCGCCGAGCCCAGGCTCAGCAGGATCAGGGCCAGCAGGATGAAGACGGCGATCCGCATCCCGGCTACAGCCAGTAGACGAACACGAACAGCAGCAGCCAGACCACGTCCACGAAGTGCCAGTACCAGGACACGGCCTCGAAGCCGAAGTGGTGCTCGGGGCGGAAGTGGCCGGCCAGCACGCGGGCGAAGATCACGATGAGCATGATGGCGCCCAGGGTCACATGCAGGCCGTGGAAGCCCGTCAGCATGAAGAAGGTGGAGCCGTAGATGCCGGTGCTGAGCTTCAAGTTCATGTCCTGGTAGGCCTCGATGTACTCGTGGGCCTGGAGGGTGAGGAAGGTCAGCCCAAGCAGGATGGTGAGCGCCAGTCCGATCTTCAATTGCAGGCGATTATTCTTGAGCAGCCCCCAGTGCGCCCAGGTCACGGTTCCGCCCGAGGAGAGCAGGATCAGGGTGTTCAGGGCCGGGATGCCCCAGGCGGCCATGGGCGTGAAGGCCTCCTTGAAGCCCGGCCCGGCGCTGGGCCACTGGGCGTTGAAGCCCGGGTGCAGGAGCAGGTTGTCGGCGCTGGCGAGATCCGGCACGGCCAGCACGCGGGTGTAGAAGAGCGCGCCGAAGAAGCCGGCAAAGAACATCACTTCCGAGAAGATGAACCAGCTCATGCCCCAGCGGAAGGAGTGGTCCACGCGCTCGTTATAGCGGCCGCCCTCGGACTCGCGGATCACCGCGCCGAACCAGCCGAAGAGCATGTAGACGAGCACCGCCGCCCCCGCCAGCATCACGTAAGGCCCGGCGGCGCTCTTGGCCAGCCACAGCACCGCGCCGCTCGCCAGCAGGAACAGCGCAGCCGAGCCGAGGATCGGCCAGCGGGCCGGGTCGGGAACGAAGTAGCGGGGAACGCTCGCCATATTGACTCCTTCTTTCTCCTTCTTGATTTCAGTCCGCCGTGACCGCACGCACCACCAGCAGCAGGATCAGCACGAAAAGGGCCGCGCCGCCCAGGGCGGCAAGGATCACGTGGGTCGGGTCGAGCCGGGCCATGTCGTCCTCGTGCCGGCTCTTGCGGCGCACGCCGATCATGCCGGACAAGACCGTGCGCAGCACTTCCAGCAGCCCTACCGTGTGTCTGGCCATCTCACACCCCCGACCCGCGACGGTCCGTCCCCGCGGTCACCGGCATGCCGGCCACTTCGAAGAACGTGTAGGAAAGGGTGATCGTGCCGATGTCCTCGGGCAGCCCCGGATCGATGACGAACACCACCGGC
>CAYZLI010000061.1:0-12037 GCA_964479195.1 uncultured Rhodocyclaceae bacterium | reverse complement strand
GGTGATCGTGCCGATGTCCTCGGGCAGCCCCGGATCGATGACGAACACCACCGGCATGTCGCGCGCCTCGCCGGGCCCCAGGGTCTGGCGCGCGAAGCAGAAGCAGTCCAGCTTGCGGAAATACTGCCCGGCCCGCTGCGGCCCGTAGCTGGGAATGGCCTGGCCGGTGACGGGATGGTCCCGGGTATTGCGCACCCGATAGAGCACCTGCGCCAACTCCCCCGGGTGGATCGTGATGCTCGGCCGGGCGGGCCTGAAACTCCAGGGCAGGTCGTGGATGTTGGCGTCGAACTCGACGGTCACGAGCCGCGATGCGTCCACCTGGCTGTTGCGGGCGGGCGCATCCGCCCTCCCCAGGTTGTTGATGCCGGTGAGCTCGCAGAAGGTCCGATAGAGGGGCACCAGGGCATAGCCGAAGCCGAACATCAGCGCGGCAACGGCCGCGAGCCGGATCAGCATGCGCCGGTTGGCGGCCGTAGCGTTGGTGCTCATGCGATCCACCAGCGGCGCAGGATATAGCCCACCAGCATGACCGCGGCGAAGGCGGCCAGCAGCCATGCCGTGCACCGGTTGCGCAGGGGGAGCGGCGAGCGGTTCATCGCTGCTCCTCGGCGAAGCTCACCACGGGCGGCTCCTCGAACGTGTGGTAGGGCGGCGGCGAGGGCACGGTCCATTCGAGGCCCGTGGCCCCCTCCCAGGGCTTGTCGGCGGCCTTCGCGCCGCTGCGGATCGCCTGGATCACCGTATACAGGAACAGCAGTTGCGCCAGCCCGAAGACGAAAGCCCCGACGCTGGACATCTGGTTGAACTCGGTGAACTGGGGCGCGTAGTCGGGAACGCGCCGCGGCATGCCGGCCAGGCCGAGGAAGTGCTGCGGGAAGAAGGCCAGGTTGAAGGAGATGAAGGACAGCCAGAAATGCCACTTGCCCAGGGTCTCGTCGTACATGCGGCCGCACCATTTCGGCAGCCAGAAATAGACGGCGGCGAAAGCGGAGAAGAGGGCGCCGGCCACCATGACGTAGTGGAAATGGGCCACCACGTAATAGCTGTCCTGCACCTGGACATCGACGGCGGTCATGGACAGCACCAGCCCGGTCAGCCCGCCGATGGTGAAGAGGAACAGGAAGCCCAGGGCGAAGAGCATGGGCGTCTCGAAGGTGATCGAGCCGCGCCAGATGGTCGCGATCCAGTTGAACACCTTCACCCCCGTGGGCACGGCCACCAGCATGGTGGCGTACATGAAGTAGAGCTGGCCCGCCACCGGCATGCCGACGGTGTACATGTGGTGTGCCCACACCATGAAGGAGATGATGGCGATGGCGGCGATGGCGTACACCATGGAGGTGTAGCCGAAGATGGGCTTGCGGGCGAAGGCCGGCAGTACCTGGGAGATCACGCCGAAGGCTGGCAGGGCGATGATGTAGACCTCCGGGTGGCCGAAGAACCAGAAGATGTGCTGGAACAGCACCGGATCGCCGCCGCCGGCGGCGTTGAAGAAGCTGGTGCCGAAGTGGCGGTCGGTGAGCAGCATGGTCACCGCCCCCGCCAGCACCGGCATGACGGCCACCAGCAGGAAGGCGGTGACCAGCCAGGTCCAGCAGAACAGGGGCAGGCGCATCAGGGTCATGCCCGGCGCGCGCAGGTTGAGGATGGTGGTGATGATGTTGATCGAGCCGAGGACCGAGGACATGCCCAGGATGTGGATGGCGAAGATGGTCATGTCCATGCCGATGCCCATCTGCACCGAGAGCGGGGCGTAGAGCGTCCAGCCCGTCTCGGGCGCACCGCCGGGCACCAGCAGCGAAGCGGTGAGCAGGATGCCCGCCGGCGGCAGCAGCCAGAAGCTCCAGTTGTTCAGCCGCGCGAAGGCCATGTCGGGGGCGCCGATCATGAGCGGGATCATCCAGTTGGCGAAGCCGACGAAGGCCGGCATGATGGCGCCGAAGACCATGATCAGCCCGTGCAGGGTGATCATCTGGTTGAAGAAGTCGGGCGAGGTGACCTGCAGGCCGGGCTGGAAGAGCTCGGCGCGCATGACGAGCGCCATGACGCCGCCCACCAGGAACATGGCGAAGGAAAAGCACAGGTACATCGTGCCGATGTCCTTGTGGTTGGTGCTGGTGATCCAGCGCATGAGGCCGGTCGGGCGATGGGCGTGACCGAGGCCGGCTTCGGGTGCATGTACCGCTTCCATTGCGCTCTCCTGTCGGGTCCTATTTCCGCGCCGTCTTGATCTCATCCGGCTGGATCGCCTCGCCGGTTCGGTTGCTCCAGGCGTTGCGGGTGTAAGTGATAACCGCGGCGATCTCCGCATCCGAAAGCTGCTTGCCGAAGGCCGCCATGGCCGTGCCGGACCGGCCGTTGAGCACCGTCTCGATCTGCCCCGTCTTGGGCCCCAGCACCACCTTCGAGCCGTCCAGCGCCGGGAAGGCCCCGGGCACCCCCTGGCCGGTCGCCTGGTGGCAGGCCATGCAGTTGGCCGTGTAGATCTTCTCGCCCCGCGCTTTCAGCTCCTCCAGGCTCCAGGCCTTGCCCGCCGCCTCCTCGGCGGCCGCGGCCAGCAGCCTCTTCTGCTCCGCCACCCAGGCGGCGTATTTTTCGGCAGACACGGCTTCGACGACGATCGGCATGAAGCCGTGGTCGCGCCCGCACAGTTCGGCGCACTGGCCGCGGTAGGTCCCTTCCCGCTCGATGCGGAAAGAGATGTCGCGCACGAAGCCGGGGATGGCGTCCTGCTTGACCGCCAGCGCCGGCACCCACCAGGAATGGATCACGTCGTTGGCCGTGGTGAGGACGCGGATCTTCTTGCCCACCGGCACGACGAGGGGCCGATCCACCTCCAGCAGGTAATGTTCGCCCTTGGGCGCGGCGCCGCGGATCTGCTCGGGCGGCGTGGCGAGACTGCTCATGAAGCGGATGCCCTCGCCCTCGCCCTTGAGGTAGTCGTAGCCCCACTTCCATTGGTAGCCGGTGGCCTTGACGGTGAGGTCCGGCGCCGAGCTGTCGCGCAGGGCGAGCAGGGTCGTCGTCGCCGGCCAGGCCATGCCGATCAGGATGACGGTGGGCACCACCGTCCAGATCACCTCGACGCTGGTGTTCTCGTGGAATCGGGCCGGCGGGTGGCCCCGCGACTTGCGATGGGCATACAGGGCCCAGACCAGGGCCGCCATCGTGCCGACGAAAACGACGGTGATGATCACCGTCATGAGGGTATGCAGGTCGTAGATCTCCCGGCCGACCTGGGTGCCGGGCGTCGGCAGGTTGAACTGGTAGGCCGCTTGGGCGATCCCCGCGCAGAGGAGCGCCAACCCCGCCGCCGGCCAACGCAAGCGCGGCCTCATGGCACCGTCCGCCCCGCGCAGCGGCGGGCCGCATGGCGCCGCTCCCAGCGCCGGCGGGCGCCGCGACCCGCCGGACGCTCATGCTCCGGGCTGCGTCGAACGGCAAGCCGCAATGCGATGCCGAGGGCGAGCACCTCCGCCCCGGAAAAGGGCAGCACCGGCCATGCGCCGACCAGGGCAAAGCCCAGGCCGATGACCAGGGAAACCAGGAAGGCGGCAACGAAGAAGGGTAGAAGGAAGCGGGGCTCAGCCGAGCCGTCGCGTCGGGCCGAAAAGGCCTGGTGCTCCGAGCAACCGGATTGCATAAGGGCGCCTCGCCATGGCCCCTCCCCGACAGCCGATTATTGAATTTTTATTATGAAATATTCTTGTTTCAAGGTAGAACACCGGTGCCGATCTGGCAAGCAGTAATCCCCCCCATTCCCCACGGGGGTTTCTGCGAAGGTCAGGCAACCAGCGCCTGGAGGAGCTTGTCGTGCACGCCGCCGAAGCCGCCGTTGCTCATGACAAGCACGTGATCGCCCGCTTCGGCCGCCCGGCTGACCGCCGTGACGAGGCTCGGCAGGTCCTCGAAGACCCGGGCCCTCGGGCCCAGCGGCGCCAGAGCGGCGCGGGCGTCCCAGCCCAGGTTGGCGGCGTAGCAGAAGGTCAGTTCCGCCTCCCGCAGGCTGTCCGGCAACTGGGCCTTCATCACGCCCAGCTTCATGGTATTGGAGCGCGGCTCCAGCACGGCGAGGATGCGTCCGCCATTGGCCCGCTGGCGCAAGCCGGCGATGGTGGCGGCGATGGCGGTGGGATGGTGGGCGAAATCGTCATAGACCGTCACCCCCCGGGCGACGCCGCGCACCTCCAGCCGCCGCTTGACGCCGCCGAAGCGCTCCAGGGCGGCCAGCGCCGCGCCCGGCGGCACGCCCGCATGGCGGGCGGCGGCAATGGCGGCCAAGGCATTCGCCCGGTTGTGGGCGCCCGCCAGGCCCAGGCGCAGGCGGCCGACCTCCACGCCCCCCGAGCGGACCGGGCAGGATCCGTCCGCGCCGGGCTCGCCCAGGCTCCAGCCCGCCTCGCTGTTGAACCACTCCACCGGCGTCCAGCAGCCCCGCTCCACCACCCGTTTCAGGGCAGCGTCGCCCGCGTTGGCGACGACCAGGCCAGTTCGCGGCAGGATCCGGACAAAATGGTGAAACTGCGTCTCGATCGCGGCAAGATCGGAGAAGATGTCCGCATGATCGAATTCCAGGTTGTTCAGGATGGCGGTCCGCGCCCGGTAATGGACGAACTTGGAGCGCTTGTCGCAAAAGGCCGTGTCGTACTCGTCCGCCTCGATGACGAAGAAGGAAGAATCCGTCAGGCGGGCCGAGACTGCGAAGTTCTGCGGCACGCCGCCGATGAGGAAGCCGGGGTTCAGGCCGGCGTCCTCCAGGATCCAGGCAAGCAGCGAGGCAGTGGTCGTCTTGCCGTGGGTTCCCGCCACGGCGAGCGCCCACTTTCCGTGAAGTATGTTCTCCGCCAGCCACTGGGGCCCGGAAACGTAGGGCAGGCCCCGGTCGAGGATTTCCTCCAGGAGCGGATTGCCCCGGGAAATGGCATTGCCCACCACGAACAGGTCCGGGTGCAGCCCCACCTGGCCGGCCGCAAAGCCTTCGATCAGTTCAATGCCCTGGGCGGCCAGCTGGGTGCTCATGGGCGGATAGACATTGGCGTCGCAGCCCGTGACCCGGTGGCCGGCGGCGCGCGCCAGCAGGGCGATGCCGCCCATGAAGGTGCCGCAGATGCCGAGGATGTGAATATGCATGGGCTTGGGCAGTAGAATAGCAGTGAATTCTAACCGATCCCCCCGACGGCCATGCCTCCCCACGACCGCAACGCCCAACGGCAGAACCAGATGCGGCGGAACATCGCCGCCCAGGCCGCCCGCCTCATGGCCGAAGATGGCATCGCCGACTACGGCTGGGCCAAGCGCAAGGCGGCGCGCCAACTGGGCGCCCCCGAGACCGAAGCGCTGCCCACCAATGCCGAAATCGAGGCGGAACTGCGTACCTACCAGGCCCTGTACCAGGAGGACGAGCAGCGGCAGCGCCTGCAGGAAATGCGCCGGGACGCCCTGGAGGTGATGCGGCTGCTGGAGCCCTTTCGGCCTTATCTCACCGGCCCGGTGCTGGACGGCACGGCCGGGCGCTACGCGGAGGTCGAACTGGAGGCCTTCCCGGACAGCGCCAAGGAGGTCGAGATCTATCTGCTCGACCGCAACGTGCGCTTCGACCAGGTGGAGCCGCGCCGCGGGCCCTTCGAAGCCCCGGAGTGCGTGCTCACCTTCGAATGGAAGGAAACGCCAGTGCGCCTTGCCTTGTACGAGCCGGATGCCGAGCGCACCCAGCGGCGGCGCAACGGGCGCACGGCCGAGCGCGCCCGCCTGGCGGCGGTGGAAGCCCTGGTGGGCGCCGACGCGCCATGAGCCGCACCCTGCGCCATGCCTTGACGATCATGACGGTGGCCAGCGCGGCCGCTGTCGCCGGCTATTACTTCAGCAGCCAGCGGGCGGTGCCACCCCCCGCCCCGTCCCTGACCGGCACGCCCACGGCGGATGCCGCCGCCCGCCTGTGGGCCCTGAAACTGCCGGATGGGCAAGGCAAGGAGCAGTCCCTGGCCCAATGGCGCGGCCAGGTGCTGGTGGTGAACTTCTGGGCGACCTGGTGCCCGCCCTGCCGGGAGGAGACCCCGGAATTCGCCAAAATCAGCGGGGAATACGCAGCGAAGGGCGTGCAGTTTGTCGGGATCAGCCTGGATCCTGCGGAAAAGGTGGTGGAATTCCAGCGCGAGTTCCAAGTCCCCTATCCCCTGCTCATCGGCAACCTGGAACAGATGGAACTCACCGGCGAACTGGGCAACCGGGCCCAGGCCCTGCCCTTCACCCTGGTCCTCGGCCGCGATGGCCAAGTGGGGTACGTTCGGGTGGGACGCCTGCCGGGGCGCGAGCTGGAAGAGGCTTTAACTGCGGCGTTGCAGCAAGGGTAGGCGCCGGCGAAACTGGACAAACTGCTGCGATTTACGGCAAACTTGCCGGGATGAACGGCAAAAAAACCAGCCGCAAAACGAGGGGAAATGCCAGCGTCAAAGGGAGGGTGCTGGTACTCCACGGGCCCAACCTGAATCTGCTGGGCTCGCGCGAGCCGGAAATCTACGGCCGGGAAACCCTGGCGGACATCAATGCCGCCCTGGCCGCCCAGGCGCAGGCCGCCGATGCGGAACTGGTGGCCTTCCAAAGCAACCACGAGGGCGACCTGGTGGACCGGGTGCAGGCGGCCCGCAGCGAAAAGGTGTCCTTCATCATCATCAATCCCGGGGGCTACACCCACACCAGCGTTGCCCTCCGGGATGCCCTGGCGGCGGTGGCCATCCCGTTCGTCGAAGTTCATCTGTCCAACATCCACGCCCGCGAACCCTTCCGCCGGCATTCCTATTTCTCGGACCTCGCCGCCGGCGTGATCTGCGGACTGGGCAGCCAGGGCTACCGCCTGGCGCTCGATTTCGCGCTTTCCCGCATCAAACTCAGCTAGTCAGCGGCGCCGGCCGAAGGCCGGCCGTTGCTTTTCAGGAAGTCAGGGAGACCGCCATGGACTTAAGAAAACTGAAGAAACTCATCGATCTGGTCGAAGAATCGGGCATTTCCGAACTGGAAATCACCGAGGGCGAGGAAAAAGTCCGCATCGCCAAGCACCCCACCGGCATGGTCCAGGCACCGGTCTATGCACAGCCCGCCCCGGCGCCCCAGTCCGCACCCGCCCCGGCGCCCGTGGCGGCGCCCCCGGCGGCCCCCGCCGAGCCGGAAGGCCATGTGGTGAAGGCGCCCATGGTGGGCACGTTCTACCGCTCCTCCACGCCCGGCGCCAAGGCGTTCGTCGAGTTGGGCCAGACCGTCAGCGCCGGTGACACCCTGTGCATCATCGAAGCCATGAAGCTCATGAACGAGATCGAGGCCGATGCCAGCGGCACCATCAAGGCCATCCTCGTGGAGAACGGCCAGCCGGTCGAATATGGCCAGCCGCTGTTCGTTATTGGCTAATTCGCGGCGAATCGAAGCATGTTCGAGACAACACGCCGCGAAGCGGCTTGTTGCGGCGCAGGCTAACGCGCCTAGCGCGTTATGCCGGAGCCAAAATGAGGCCCAAACAGAATGTTTGAAAAAATCCTAATTGCCAACCGCGGCGAGATCGCCCTGCGTATCCTGCGGGCCTGCCGCGAACTGGGCATCAAGACCGTCGCCGTGCATTCGGAGGCGGATACCGAAGCCAAGTACGTCAAGCTCGCCGACGAGTCCGTGTGCATCGGCCCGCCTTCCTCCAGCGCCTCTTATCTGAACATCCCGGCCATCATCTCGGCGGCGGAAGTGACCGACGCCGAGGCGATCCACCCCGGCTACGGCTTCCTCTCGGAGAACGCCGATTTCGCCGAACGGGTGGAGAAGAGCGGCTTCGTCTTCATCGGCCCGCGCCCGGAGACCATCCGCCTCATGGGTGACAAGGTCTCGGCCAAGGACGCCATGAAGGCCGCGGCGGTACCCTGCGTGCCCGGCTCGGAGGGCGCCCTGCCCGACGACTCCAAGGAAATCATCCGTATCGCCCGCGCCATCGGCTACCCGGTCATCATCAAGGCGGCCGGGGGCGGCGGCGGGCGCGGCATGCGCGTGGTGCACACGGAGGCGGCCCTGCTCAACGCCGTCACCATGACCCGGGCGGAGGCCCAGGCGGCCTTCTCCAATCCCATGGTGTACCTGGAGAAATTTCTCGAAAACCCCCGCCATATCGAGATCCAGGTGCTTGCCGACAGCTACCGGAACGCCGTCTGGCTGGGCGAGCGCGACTGCTCCATGCAGCGCCGGCACCAGAAGATCATCGAGGAGGCGCCGGCCCCCGAAGTCGCCCGCCGGGTGATCACGCGCATCGGCGACCGCTGCGCCGAGGCCTGCCGCCGCATCAACTACCGCGGTGCCGGCACTTTCGAGTTCCTCTACGAGGACGGCGAGTTCTACTTCATCGAGATGAACACCCGGGTGCAGGTGGAGCATCCGGTGACGGAACTCATCACCGGGGTGGACATCGTGCAGGAGCAGGTCCGCGTGGCCGCCGGGGAAAGGCTGCGCCTGCGCCAGCGGGACGTCGAGCTGAAGGGCCACGCCATCGAGTGCCGCATCAACGCCGAGGACCCCTTCAAGTTCACCCCCTCGCCCGGCAGGATCACCTCCTACCACGCGCCGGGGGGGCCCGGCATCCGTTTCGACTCCCACGTCTATTCCGGCTACACCGTGCCGCCCCACTACGATTCCATGATCGGCAAGGTCATCGCCTACGGCGACACCCGCGACCAGGCCATCCGCCGCATGCGCATCGCCCTGTCCGAGATGGTGGTCGAGGGCATCAAGACCAACATCCCCCTGCACCAGGAGCTGATGCTCGACGCCCGCTTCCTGGAGGGCGGCACCAGCATCCACTACCTGGAGCAAAAGCTGGCCGGCAGGGAAGAAGCCGTCAAAGGCAAGTAGGCGTCGCGGCCATGTGGCTTTCGGTCGCCTTCTCCGCCGACGCCGCGACCGCCGAGGCGCTCTCGGATGCGCTGCTGGCGTTGGGCGCCCTGTCCGTGAGCGTGGAGGACGCCGATGCGGGCACGGGGCGCGAGCAGCCCCAGTTCGGCGAGCCGGGCGCCACGTCGGCGCCCCTGTGGGCCCGTAGCCGCGTCTTGGCGTTGTTCGGCAAGGATGCGGACCTCGCCGTGATCGCCGCCCGGGCCGCCGCTGCGGCCGGCCTGGAGGCGGTCCCCGCCTTCGAGATCACGGAAGTGGCGGAGCAGAACTGGGTGCAGCTCACCCAGTCCCAGTTCGAGCCGATCCGTATCAACGAGCGCCTGTGGATCGTGCCTTCCTGGCACACGGCCCCCGACCCCGCGGCGATCAACCTGGTCCTGGATCCGGGCATGGCCTTCGGCACCGGCAGCCATCCCACCACCCGCCTGTGCCTGGAGTGGCTGTGCGAAGCCGTGCGCGCCGATGCCCAGGTGCTCGATTACGGTTGCGGCTCGGGTATATTGGCCATCGCCGCGGCCCGACTCGGGGCGGCAGGCGTCGTCGGCGTCGACATCGACGACAACGCGCTGGCGGCGGCGGCCGACAACGCCGCCCGCAACGGCGTGGCCCTCGAACTGGTGCATTCCAGCCGGAGCATCGACAGGCAGTTCGACATCGTGGTCGCCAACATCCTCGCCAACCCGCTCACCGTCCTGGCGCCCCTGCTCGCCGCGCTCACGCGCCCGGGCGGGCGCCTCGCCCTGTCGGGCATCCTCGCGGCCCAGGTGGGGCAGGTCCAGGCGGCTTACCGCCCGGCCTTCGAATTGCGGGTCGGCGCCGAGCGCGAGGGCTGGGTGCTGCTGGTCGGCGAAAAAACATGCTCTTGACGCGTTGCCCCTCTTGCCGCACCGCCTTCCGCGTCACGCCGGAGCAGCTCAAGGCGCGCGCCGGCAAGGTGCGCTGCGGCCACTGCAACGCGGTCTTCAACGCTCTGGAGACGCTGGACGCACTGCCCAACGGTGGGAGCGGCGCCCTGGGGGGGAGCAGTGGGAGCGGCGCCCTCGCCGCGAAGGAGCCGTCGGAGATTCGCGGCGAGGCGCCGCTCCCACCGGAGGCCCCTTTCCCACTGGAGGCGCCAAGCCCGCAAGAAGCCCCGCTCCTGCGGGAAGCGGCGCCCCCCCAGGAGACCCCTCCGCCCGCCGAAGGCTCGCCCGAACCCGAGGATGAGGAGGCGGACCTTGCGGAAGCGGCGCCCGCGGCGCGAAATCGCCGCCCGGTCCTCGCCTGGAGCCTCGCCCTGCTGCTCATGGCTGCCGCCCTCGGCCTGCAGGCGGCCTACGTCTTCCGCGCCGAACTGGCCGCGGCCCAGCCCCAGTTGCGGCCCATGCTGGAGGAATGGTGTGCGGCTCTCGGCTGCGACGTCCCGCTGCCGCGCACGGCCGAGCTGGCCAGCATCGAGGCCTCCGACCTGCACCCGGACCCGAAACAGCCGAACCTGCTGGTGCTGGCGGCGACCCTGAAGAACCGCGCGCCCTTCGTGCAGGCCTACCCGTACCTTGAGCTTACGCTCACCGACACCCGCGACCAGCCCCTGGCGCGCCGCGTCTTCGCCCCCGAGGATTACCTGGCCAACGGCGCCCAGGCGCGCACCGGCTTCGCCGCCAACGCCGAACTCGCCGTGGGCCTCTGGCTCGACGCCGCCGGCGTCGGCGCCACCGGCTACCGGCTTTACTTGTTCTATCCCTGAAAGACCATGCGATGAAAACCCTGATCTGCGGCTCGATGGCCTACGACACCATCATGGTGTTCCACGACCGCTTCAAGAACCACATCCTGCCCGAACAACTGCACATCCTCAACGTCTCCTTTCATGTGCCGGACATGCGGCGCGAGTTCGGCGGCTGCGCCGGCAACATCGCCTACAGCCTGAAGCTGCTGCGCGGCGAGCCGCTCATCATGGCCACGGTCGGCCAGGACAGCCAGCCCTACCTGCACCGCCTGGAGCGCCTGGGGCTGAGCAGCCAGCACGTGCGCGAAGTGCCCACCACCTATACCGCCCAGGCCTTCATCACCACCGATCTGGACGACAACCAGATCACCGCCTTCCATCCGGGCGCGATGAATTTCTCGCACCTGAACCATGTCGCCGACGCCGGGCCCCTGGCCATCGGCATCGTCGCCCCCGACGGGCGCGAGGGCATGCTGCAGCATGCCCGGGAGTTCCACGAAGCGGGCGTGCCCTTCATCTTCGACCCGGGCCAGGCCCTGCCCCTCTTCCACGGCGAGGAACTGCTCAAGTTCCTGCAACTCGCCCGCTACTGCTGCGTCAACGATTACGAGGCGAAGCTGCTGGCGGAAAAGACCGGACGCACCGTGGACGAGCTGGCGCGCCTGGTCGACGCGTTCATCGTCACGCTGGGTGCGGAAGGCGCGGAAATCCGCAGCGACGGTCAACGCGTCGCCATTCCCAGCGTTAAGCCGGATGACCTGGTCGATCCGACCGGTTGCGGCGACGCCTTCCGCGCCGGCCTGCTCTACGGCATCGCCGCCGGCATGGACTGGGCGCAAACGGGGCGTCTTGCCTCGCTCATGGGCTCGATCAAGATCGCGCACCGGGGCGGCCAGAACCACAAGCTGGGCCGAGACGACATCGCCCGGCGCTACCGCGAGGCTTTCGGCCACGCGCTTTGGTAAAGGAACAGCCCATGAACCGCATCACCCTCACCGCCGCCGTCCTTCTTTCCACCGTGCTTGCCGGCTGCGCCGCCAGCAAGTCGGGCAGCGCCTATGAGCGTCACCAGGCGCGCCAGGAAATGACCGTGCGCCTGGGTGTGGTGGAAAGCGTGCGGCAGGTCGCCCTGGAAGGCACCAAGACCCCGGTGGGCGCCGCTGCCGGCGCGGCCCTCGGCGGGCTCGCCGGCAGCAACATCGGCCGCGGCAAAGGCGCCACCGCCGGCGCCATCGTCGGCGCGGTGGCCGGCGGCGTGGCCGGCGCGGCGGCGGAAGAGCAGGTCACCAAGAAGGATGGCCTGGAGATCACCGTCAAGCTGGACAACGGCCAGCTCATCGCCGTCACCCAGGAAGCCGACGAGGCCTTCCATCCCGGCGAGCGCGTGCGCGTGCTGAAGGGCAGCGGCGCGAC
>CAYZLI010000060.1:12864-19018 GCA_964479195.1 uncultured Rhodocyclaceae bacterium | reverse complement strand
ATGCCGCCACCAGCGAGGAGATCGTCGCCCGGGCCGACAACGCCATGTACCAGGCGAAGCTGGGGGGCAAGAACCGCTGGGCGGTTTTCAGCGGCACGAAGCTGCATTGATTCGGGGTAGAATCGCCGCGTCGGTGCCCGCCGCCGCGGGCGCAGAATCAAGCGAAAGGATCGAACATGGGCCGCATGGTGAAATGCGTCAAGCTCGGCCGCGAGGCGGAAGGCATGGACTTCCCGCCCGTGCCGGGCGAACTGGGCAAGCGCATTTACGAGCACGTCTCCAAGGAAGCCTGGCAGCAATGGATCCGCTTCCAGACGATGCTCATCAACGAGAATCGGCTGAACCTGGCGGATGCCAAGGCCCGGAAGTACCTGGCCGAGCAGATGGAGAAGCACTTCTTCGGCGCCGGGGCCGACCAGGCTTCCGGCTACGTGCCGCCGAGGCAGTAGCAAGCCGCAGGGCGCATTAGCCGCAAAACGGCGTAATGCGCCGAACGAAACCATCCGGCGCAATGCGCTGCGCTTATTGCGCCCTACACCTACCCCGACCGGAGCCGGCCTGGGAAGGCAACGCCCCCGGGGCTACC
The DNA here is from genome assembly GCA_964479195.1 of uncultured Rhodocyclaceae bacterium. GTDB lineage: Bacteria > Pseudomonadota > Gammaproteobacteria > Burkholderiales > Rhodocyclaceae > Desulfobacillus. Next base: position 18,432 of record CAYZLI010000060.1, on the reverse strand, counting down.
GCCCCACCACCCGCTCGATCTCCTCCACGCCGACGTGGCGCACGTCGCGGCCCTTGACCATGTAGACCACGTACTCCGACATGTTCTTGGCGTGGTCGCCGATGCGCTCGATGGCCTTGGCGATGAAGAGGATCTCCAGGCAGCGGGAGATGGTGCGCGGGTCCTCCATCATGAAGGTGATGAGCTGGCGCATGATGGAGCGGAACTCGTCGTCCACCTTCTCGTCCTGGCGCACCACCTGGGCCGCGGCGGTAAGGTCCAGCCGGGCGAAGGAGTCCAGGGACTTGCGCAGCATCTCCACGGCCACGTGGGCCACGTGGCGCAGCTCGATGCGGGGCGTGTTGACGGCCTCGCCGCCGTGGATCAGCTTGGCCATGCGGGCGATCTTCTCCGCCTCGTCGCCGATGCGTTCCAGGTCGGTGATGGTCTTGATCACCGTCATGATCATGCGCAGGTCGATCGCCGCCGGCTGCCGCTTGGCGATGATCTGGCTGCAGGCCTCGTCCAGGTCCACCTCCATGGCGTTGACCCGCCGGTCGTCGGCGATCACTCGCTCGATCAGGGCCAGGTCGCCGCTCATCAGGCCGTCCATGGCGCGGACGATCTGCTCCTCCACCAGGCCGCCCATCTGCAGCACCTGCGTGCGCACCCCCTCCAGCTCGGCGTCGAACTGCTTGGAGGTGTGTTCATGCATGCTCATCTCATCCTGCCTTTCCCGCGCTTAGGGCGCAAAGCCTAGCACACACCGGTGAAGAAATTGTTTCAGCGCTCGAGCACCTTCACCCCATTGGTGCCCGCCAGCAGTGCCACGTCGGCGCCGCGCCGGGCGAACAAGCCGTTGGTCACCACGCCGACGAGGCCGTTGATGCGCCCCTCCAGCCCGACCGGATCGTCGATCGCCAGGCCGTGCACGTCGAGGATCAGGTTGCCGTTGTCGGTGGTGAAGCCTGCGCGCAGCACCGGCTCGCCGCCCAGCTTGGCCAGTTCCCGGGCCACATAGGCCCGGGCCATGGGGATCACCTCCACCGGCAGGGGGAAGCGGCCCAGCACCGGGACGAGCTTGGACTCGTCGGCGATGCAGACGAACTTGCGCGCCACGGCGGCGACAATCTTCTCCCGTGTGAGCGCCCCGCCGCCGCCCTTGATCATGGCCATGCCCGTAGTGATCTCGTCGGCCCCATCCACGTAGACCGGGATGTCGTCCACCTCGTTCAGGTCGAGCACCCGGATGCCGTGGCCGGCCAGGCGCCGGGCGGTCGCCTCGGAGCTGGCGATCGCGGCGGGGATGCGCTCCTTGATCTTGTCCAGTTCGTCGATGAAATAGTTGGCCGTGGAGCCGGTGCCCACGCCGATGATGGCGCCGGGCACCACGTATGCGATGGCGGCACGCGCCACCGCCTGCTTCAGTTCGTCCTGGGTCATTCGTGCTCCCTTCGTAGGCGTTCGGCATCCATTTTACCCGGGTTGATCCTTGGCCAAGTTGGCTAAGGATGTTAGGATGGCGGTGTGCAGATGGAGGTGCCCCATGAAAGTCAACATGCTGGAAGCGAAAAGCCAGCTCTCGAAGCTGGTCAAGGCCGCCCTCGCAGGCGAGGAGGTCATTATCGCCAGCAACGGCGTGCCGATGGTGAAACTCACGCCCTATCGCCAGCCCGGCGGCCTGAAGGGCTGGGCAAGCCTGAAGGTGTCGTCCGCCGACATCGATGCGGCCTTTTCCCCGGAAGTCGACGCCGAGATCGCCCGCCTGCTGGAAGGCAAGGAATGAGGCTGTTGCTCGACACCCAGGTGGCCCTATGGTGGCTTGCGGGGAGCGCGCGCCTCAGCGGCAAGCTGCGCGCCCTGATCGGACGGTCCCCCTGCGCGGTTTCGGCGGCCAGCGTGTGGGAAGTGGCGATCAAGCATCGGCTTGGGAAACTCCCGATTTCCCCGCTGGCCTTCCGCGACGAACTCGTGGCGGGTGGCGCCTCGGTCCTGGCGGTGACGGACGCCCACGCGATCGAGACGGCCTTCCTGCCGCCGCATCACCGCGATCCCTTCGACCGGCTCCTCATCGCCCAGGCGCGCATCGAGCGGCTGCGGGCGGTCTCGAGCGATGCGGCCTGGGCGGCCTACGATCTCGATCTCGTGGTGGCCTAGCGCTATTTCTTTCGTACCGGCGGCAGGTCGGTGCACACGCCCTCGAAAACCTCGGCGGCCATGCCGATGGACTCGGACAGGGTGGGGTGCGGGTGGATGGTCTTGCCGATGTCCACCGGATCGCAGCCCATCTCGATGGCCAGGGCCGCCTCGCTGATCAGGTCGCCGGCATTGGTGCCGACGATGCCGGCGCCGATGAGGCGGTGCGTTTCCTCGTCGAAGAGCAGCTTGGTGAAGCCCTCGTCGCGGCCGTTGGCGATGGCCCGCCCGCTCGCCGCCCAGGGGAACTGGCCCTTGGCGTACCGGATGCCCTGGGCCTTGCACTGCTCTTCCGTGAGGCCGACCCAGGCGATCTCCGGGTCCGTGTAGGCCACCGAGGGGATCACCTTGGCGTCGAAATGGCTCTTGCGCCCGGCGGCCGCCTCGGCGGCCACATGGCCCTCATGCACCGCCTTGTGGGCCAGCATGGGCTGGGCGGCCAGGTCGCCGATGGCGAAGATGTGGGGCACGTTCGTGCGCATCTGCCCGTCCACCTCTATGAAGCCGCGCTCCGTCACCGCCACCCCGGCCTTGTCCGCGTCGATCTTCTTGCCGTTCGGCGTGCGCCCGGCGGAGACCAGGACCATGTCGTAGGTTTGCGGCTCGGCGGGTGCCTGCTCGCCCTCGAAGCTCACCTTGAGGCCCTGCTTGCCGGCCGCCACCGCCGTGACGCGGGTCTTCAGCATCACTTTCTCGAAGCGGCCGTTGTTGCGCTTCTCCCAAACCTTGACGAGATCCCGGTCGGTGCCGGGCATCAGGCCGTCGAGCATTTCGACGACGCTGATCTTCGCGCCGAGGGCGGCATAGACGGCGGCCATCTCCAGGCCGATGATGCCGCCGCCGATCACCAGCAGGTGCTTGGGGATGGCGCGCAGTTCCAGGGCGCCGGTGGAGTCCATGATGCGCGGATCCTCGGGCATGAAGGGCAGCTTCACCGCCTGCGAGCCGGCGGCGATGATGGCCTTCTGGAAGCGCACCACCCGCGTCTTGGTGCCCTCGCCGTCGGCGGTCTCCACCGCCAGGTGGTTGGGATCGAGGAACTTGCCCACGCCCTGCACCACCTGCACCTTGCGTGCCTTGGCCATGCCGGAAAGGCCGGTGGTGAGCTTGCCGACCACGCCGCCCTTCCAGCGGCGCAGCCGGTCCAGGTCGATGATGGGCTGGCCGAAGACGATGCCGTGCTCGGCCATGCCGAGCGCCTCCTCCACCACCTTGGCGGCATGCAGCAGCGCCTTCGACGGGATACAGCCGACGTTGAGGCAGACCCCGCCCAGCGTCGGGTAGCGCTCCACCAGCACGGTCTGCATGCCCAGGTCGGCGGCGCGGAAGGCGGCCGAATAGCCGCCGGGGCCGGCGCCGAGGACCAGCATTTCGCAGTCCAGATTTACCTCCCCGCTCCACGCCGCAGGCGTGGGGCCGGCACGAAGCTCCCCTCTACCGCTTGCGGGAGAGGGGCTGGGGGTGAGGGCGGCGGGCGGCTGCCCCTCACCCCGGCCCTCTCCCCGGGGGGGAGAGGGGGCAGGCGCGGCGGCTCCCGTCGCCTCGAGCAACAGCACCAGCGTGCCTTCGGAAACCTTGTCGCCGACCTTGACCCGGACCTCCTTCACGACGCCCGCCGCGGGCGAGGGCACGTCCATGGTCGCCTTGTCGGATTCCAGGGTGATCAACGGGTCCTCGGCCTGCACCGCGTCGCCCGGCTTGGCCAGCACCTCGATGACTGGCACGTCCTTGAAGTCGCCGATGTCGGGGACTTTCACCTCGATCACTTGGCTCATTTGCGCCCTTTCAGCTTGACGGTGTGCAGCAGGATGGGCCCGGCGGTGGCCGTGTCGAATTCGGCGCCCGCCTCCACGCCGATGCGCGCCACCTCGGCGGCGCTGCGCGCCCGGTCGTAGGCGGCGTACATGGCGCCCAGGGCGAAATTGCGCCCGGAGCCGATGCCCCAGAAGCGGTCGTAGTCGAACACCTCGCGGTAGGAATACACGCCGTAGATGCCCGAGCTGTTGGCGATCAGGGCGGTGATCTGGGAGGACTCGTAGGGGTCGTCCTCGTCCTCCTTGGGATTGAGGTAGCACTGCTCCTTGAGGATCGGATGGAGCACGCGGAAGGTCTCGAACACCTCGGCGCGGCTGCCCAGCCTGAGGTTCTCGAACTTGGTCAGCACGTTCTCCAGCACCAGGTGATGGGCGGAACTCCCGCAGATGCCGATATAGGAGCCCTGGATGTGCAGCACCTTGTCGTGCTCGCCCTTGTACTGGCGGCCCAGGCGCGTGTCGCCGAAGGTGGTGAGGGAATCGGCGGCGATGGCCACCGTGCCGTTTTTCTTGACTGCGACGATGGTGGTCATAGCAGCACCCGCCGCAGGTCGGTGAGCAGTTGCGCCAGATAAGTGGTGAAGCGCGCCGCCTGGGCACCGTCGATCACCCGGTGGTCGTAGGACAGGGACAGGGGCAGGGTGAGGCGCGGTGCGAAGGCCTTGCCGTCCCACACGGGCTTCATCTGGGATTTCGACACGCCCAGGATGGCCACTTCCGGCGCATTGATGATGGGCGTGAAGGCCGTGCCGCCGATGCCGCCCAGGCTGGAGATCGAGAAGCAGCCGCCCTGCATCTCCGCGGGCCCCAGCTTGCCCTCCCGCGCCTTGGCGGACAGGGCCGCCATCTCCTTGGCGATGTCGACGACGCCCTTCCTGTCGGCGTCGCGGATCACCGGCACCACCAGGCCGTTGGGCGTGTCGGCGGCGAAGCCGATGTGGAAGTACTGCTTGTAGACCAAGTTCTCGCCGTCGAGGGAAGCGTTGAAATCGGGGAATTTCTTCAGCGCGGCGACGCTCGCCTTGATGAGGAAGGCGAGCATGGTGAGCCGAATTTCACCCTTTTGGCCCGCCTTCTCGTTCTCCTTGTTGAGCTGCACGCGCAGGGCTTCCAGCTCGGTGATGTCCGCCTCGTCGTGCTGGGTGACGTGGGGGATCATCACCCAGTTGCGGGCGAGGTTGGCGCCGGAAATCTTCTTGATGCGGGACAGGGGCTTCGCTTCCACCGGGCCGAACTTGGCGAAATCCACCTTCGGCCAGGGCAGCAGTTCCAGCCCGCCGAGGCCGGCGGCGGGCGCAGCCGCGCCCCGCGGCTTGGCCAGTTCGCCCTTGACATAAGCCTGGACGTCTCCATGCAGGATGCGGCCCTTCGGCCCGCTGCCCGTCACCAGCGCGATGTCCACGCCCAGGTCGCGGGCGAAGCGGCGCACGGAGGGGCTGGCATGGGACTTGTGGCCGCCCACCGCTTCGGCGGCGATCTCCGCCGGCGCCGGCATCGGGGAGGGTGGTGGCGGGGCGATGGGCTCGGCGGTGGTGGGGGCGGGGGCGGTGCCTTGCACCAGGGTCAGTGCGGGCACCGG
>CAYZLI010000060.1:0-12764 GCA_964479195.1 uncultured Rhodocyclaceae bacterium | reverse complement strand
CGGCGGTGGTGGGGGCGGGGGCGGTGCCTTGCACCAGGGTCAGTGCGGGCACCGGCGCCTGGGCCGCGGAGCCGGCACGAACCTCCCCTCGCCCGCTTGCGGGAGAGGGGCTGGGGGTGAGGGTGGCGGGCGGCGGCCCCTCACCCCGGCCCTCTCCCCGGGGGGGAGAGGGAGGGGTGGCGGCCTCCTGGCCCTCCAGCAGCAGCACCAGGCTGCCCTCGGACACCTTGTCGCCCAGCTTGAGCTTCACTTCCTTCACGACGCCGGCGGCGGGACTGGGCACCTCCAAGGTCGCCTTGTCCGATTCCAGCGTGACGAGCGGATCGTCCACGGCGATGGCATCGCCGGGCTTGACCACGATCTCGATCACCGGCACGTCCTTGAAGTCGCCGATGTCGGGGACTTGCACTTCGATGAGTTGGCTCATGTTCTTTTTCCGCTCACACCGTCGTCGGATTGGGCTTGTCGGGGTCGATGCCGTATTTGGCGATCGCCTCCTTCGCCTTCGTCTTGTCGATCTGCCCCTCGTCGACGAGCGCCTTCAGGGCGGCCAGGGCCACGTAGTGCCGGTCCACCTCGAAGAAGCGGCGCAGTTGCTCGCGGGTGTCGGAGCGGCCGAAGCCGTCCGTGCCCAGGGTCGCGTAGCGGCGCCCAAGGCTGCAAACGAAGGGCCGGATCTGCTCGGCGAAGGCATGCACGTAGTCGGTGGAGGCGATCACCGGGCCGCGGCTGTCCTTCAGGCATTGCTCCACGTGGCCGAGCTGTGGCTTGTCCGCCGGATGCAGCAGGTTCCGGCGCGCGGCCGCCTGCCCGTCCCGGGCGAGCAGGGTGAAGCTCGGGCAGCTCCAGATGTCCGCATCCACGCCCCAGTCCTTCTTCAGCAGCTCGGCGGCGGCGATCACCTCCCGCAGGATGGCGCCCGAGCCGAGCAGTTGCACCCGCGGGCCATTGCCCGCCGGACCCTTCCTGAAGAGGTACATGCCCTTGAGGATGTCGGCCTCCGCGCCCTCCGGCAGGGCCGGGTGCTCGTAATTCTCGTTGAGCAGGGTGATGTAGTAATAGACGTCCTCCTGCTCCAGGTACATGCGGCGCAGGCCGTCCTGGAGGATCACCGCCACTTCGTAGCCGAAGGTGGGGTCGTAGGGCATGCAGTTGGGAATCTGGGCCGCCCAGGCATGGGAGTGGCCGTCCTCGTGCTGCAGACCCTCGCCGTTCAGGGTCGTGCGCCCGGAGGTGCCGCCCAGCAGGAAGCCGCGGGCGCGGGAGTCCCCCGCCGCCCACCACAGGTCGCCCGTGCGCTGGATGCCGAACATGGAGTAGTAGATGAAGAAGGGGATCATCGGCACGCCGTGGGTCGAATAGGACGTGGCGGCGGCGAGCCAGCTCGACATGGCGCCGGCTTCCGAAATGCCCTCCTGCAGGATCTGGCCGTGCTTGTCCTCCTTGTAGAACATCAGCTCGCCGGCGTCCTGGGGGGTGTAGAGCTGGCCCAGCGAGGACCAGATGCCCAGTTGCCGGAACATGCCCTCCATGCCGAAGGTGCGCGATTCGTCGGCGACGATGGGCACCACGTGGCGGCCGAGCTTCTTGTCCCGCAGCAGGACATTGAGCAGGCGCACGAAGGCCATGGTGGTCGAGAACTCGCGGCCCTCGCCGGAGGCTTTCAGCAGTGCCTCGAAGGCGGCAAGCGGCGGCACCTCCAGGGGCGCCGCGCTTCGGCGGCGCGAGGGCAGGAAGCCGCCCAGGGCCATGCGCCGCTCGCGCATGTACTGGATCTCCGGCGCGTCGGGGCCCGGGTTGAGGTACTCCAGCTTCTCCAGCTGCGCGTCGGTCAGCGGCAGGCTGAAGCGGTCGCGGAAGGCTTTCAGGGAGGTGGTGCCCATCTTCTTCTGCTGATGGGTGATGTTCTGGGCCTCGCCGGATTCGCCCATGCCGTAGCCCTTGATGGTCTTGGCGAGGATCACCGTGGGCTGGCCCTTGTGGTTCGCCGCGGCCGCATAGGCGGCGTAGACCTTGTGGGGGTCGTGGCCGCCGCGATTGAGGCGCCAGATGTCGTCGTCGGACCAGTTGGCGACCATGGCCTTCAGCTCCGGGTACTTGCCGAAGAAGTGCTCGCGCACGTAGGCCCCGTCCTTGGACTTGAAGGTCTGGTAGTCGCCGTCGACGCATTCCGCCATGCGCTTTTGCAGGATGCCGCTGCGGTCGCGGGCGAGCAGCGGATCCCAGTAGCTGCCCCAGATCACCTTGATGACGTTCCAGCCGGCGCCGCGGAAGTCCGCCTCCAGCTCCTGGATGATCTTGCCGTTGCCGCGCACCGGGCCGTCCAGGCGCTGCAGGTTGCAGTTGACCACGAAGATGAGGTTGTCCAGGTTCTCGCGCCCCGCCAGGCCGATGGCCCCCATGGATTCCGGCTCGTCCATCTCCCCGTCGCCCATGAAGGCCCACACCTTGCGGTTTTCCGTGTTGGCGATGCCCCGGTCGTTGAGGTACTTCATGAAGCGGGCCTGGTAGATGGCCATCAAGGGACCCAGGCCCATGGACACCGTGGGGAACTGCCAGAAGTCGGGCATCAGCCAGGGATGCGGGTAGGAGGGCAGGCCCTGGCCATCCACCTCGCGGCGGAAGTTGTTCATCTGCTCTTCGGTCAGTCGCCCCAGCATGAAGGCGCGGGCATAGACGCCGGGCGCCGAGTGGCCCTGGATGAAGACCAGGTCGCCGCCGTGGTCCTCCGAGGGGGCATGCCAGAAATGGTTGAAGCCCACGTCGTAGAGGGTGGCGGCGGAGGCGAAGCTGGCGATGTGCCCGCCCAGGTTGGACTCGCCCTTGTTGGCGCGCAACACCATGGCCAGGGCGTTCCAGCGCACCCAATTGCGGATGCGGTGTTCCAGTTCGTGGTCGCCGGGCGAGCGCGCTTCCTTGCCGGGGGGGATGGTGTTGATGTAGGCCGTGGTGGCCTTGTAGGGCAGGTTGATGCCCGAGCGGCGGGCGACATCCACCAGTTGCTCGATCAGGTAGTGGGCGCGCTCCGGCCCCTCCTGTTCGATCACCGCCTCAAGGGCGTCGAGCCATTCCTGGGTTTCCTGCACGTCCGGGTCGGACGGCAGGAGCTCGTTGGGCATTGCTGACATGGCTTTGTCTCCTCGTGTGAAGCAGCACTGTTATCCCGCTGGTGGCGGACCAGTGCTTGTCTTCAATTTAGTACGGGGCGGTGGCCCCGGAAAGTAGCCCCCGGTTTCCCGGGCAGCGTTTCGCATCATAAAACGCTAAACCGGAATGTGCAATACCGGGGAAAGGGGAGTGCGGGGAGTGTGAACAGGGAGCGGAACGGGCCCCGTGCCTCACTTCGACGCGCTGTTCTTGTCTTCCTCGTAGGCGTACACGACGCGGCCGCCCCGCACCTCGCCCATCACCGCCACGCCCGGCCCGTCGATGGTCTCGTGGTCGTTGCGGGAGTAGGGGCGCTCATAGGTCATGACGACGCCCTCGACCCGTGCCTTCAGGTGCTCCAGGGCTTCCCGCACCCGCGGGCCGTGGACGGTGGCCGCCTGCTCCATGGCGGCGGCGAGCAGGTACAGGGAATCGTAGCCCTGGGCCGCCGATACGGGGGAAGGAATGCGCTCGACCCGGTAGGCACGCCGCCAGGCCTCGAGGAAGGCGTGGCGTTTCGGCGTGGTCGGCTCCTGGATGAAGGTCTGGGGCATGCGCGCCCCTTCCCCGTTGGGCCCCGCGTTGTCGATGAAGTTGGACATGGACAGGGTCCAACTGCCGATGAGCGGCACCCGCCAGCCCAGCTTCACCATGCCGTTGGCGATCTGCGCCAGCTCCGGCCCGATGCCGTAGGTGAGCACGGCCTCCGCGCCGGCCACCCGGGCGCGGCGCAGTTGCGGCGTCATGTCCACGTCGCGAATGTGGAATTTTTCCACCGCCACCGGCCGGATGCCCTTGCGCTCCAGGGTGCGCTCCAGGTCTTCCCGCCCCAACTGACCGTAGTTGGTGGAGTCGGCCAGGATGGCCACCTTCCTCAGCCGGCGCCGCTCCACCGCCTCCTCGACGATCATGGCCGCCTGGATGGTGTCGTTGGCCGAGACGCGGAAAACGTAGTTGTCCGAATACTGGGGCGGCAGGAACTGGCGGGTGATGATGGAGCCGGTGGCCACCGAGGTGACGACCGGGATGCGCGCCTCCTGGTAGTAGCGCTGACTGGCCAGGGCCACGCCGGTATTGACGATGCCCAGGCCGGCGACGACTTTTTCCTTCTTGATGAGTTCCTGGACCACCTGGGCGCCGCGCTCGTTGCGCGCCTCGTCGTCCCGCTCGACCAGTTGGATGGGCCGGCCGAGGATGCCGCCCCGGGCGTTGATCTCGGCGGCGGCGAGGCGGATGCCGTCGCGCATGGACACGCCCATCGGGCTGGAGCCGCCGGTGAAGGGCCCGGAGACGCCGATGCGGATGGGCTCGGCGGCGGTCGCGGAACACGCCAGGACAATCATCGCCGCCGCCAGTATCAGCCTCATTGCGCCTCCATGTGAGTGAGGGGGCAGGTTAGCGGCGCCGTCCGGGGCGGGCAAATCAGGGTAAACCCCAAGAGCGTGCCACAATAGCCGGTGCCATCCTGTAGCCCGCAGCGTCCGCTTAGCGCATGACTTCCCCGACCCCGGCAACCCCTCCGCGCAACTGGGCCTGGAACGCGCCCTATATCGCCGTCGGTGTCTTCGCCGTGGCGATGCTGGCGCTGGTCTGGGGCCTGCAGAAGCGCGAGACCGACCTGCAGAAGGACATCCTGGGCCGCGACATGCAGTGGGCCGAGCAGACCATGCGCCTGCACCTGCAGGGTACCCAGGAGCATCTCAGCCAACTGGCGCGGGAGCTGGCCGGGCGCCGCCTGGAGCGGGGCGCCTTCCAGGTGCGGGCCACCCAGTACATCGCCAACAATCCCGAGCTGACCGCCATCGCCTGGGCGGACGCCGGGCAGGTCATCCGCTGGGCGGCCCCCTTCGAGACCACGGAATGGATCGCCGGCGAGCGCCTCGCCGGTGCCCAGAGTACGAGCTTCCTCCAGGCCCTGGCCCTGGGCCGGCCGGTCTATGGCGAAGCCTATGTGAATTCCCGCGGCGTCGCCCAGATCGAGCTCTACGTGCCGGTGCAGCGCGGGCGCATCGATTTCGGCACCCTGGTCGGCGTCTATTCCGTCGAAGGCATCGTCCGGCATCTCGTGCCGAGCTGGTTCGGCGACAAGTACAGCCTGGCCATCCTGGATGGCGCCCGCCAGGTGCTGGCGGTCAATACCGCCGTCAAGCCGGCGGACGACTCCCTTAGCTACGCCATCGCCTTCGACCCGCCGGGCAACGGCCTGCTGCTGCGGGCCGTGGCCTTCCGCACCGAGCCCGGCATGGGGCGGGTCGTGCCCCTGCTGCTGATCGTCGGCCTCACCCTGGTGGTGGTCTGGAGCCTGTGGGCCCTGCGCGCCCACTTTCAGCGTCGCGTGCAGGTGGAAAAGGAGCGGGACCGCCTGTTCAACCTGTCCCTGGACATGCTGTGCATCGTCGGCGTGGACGGGACCTTCCGGCGGGTAAACCAGGCCTTCGGCCGGGTGCTCGGCTACTCGGCGGACGCGTTGAACGGCAAGCCCCTGCTCGACTACGTGCACCCGGACGACCTGCCCGGTACGGTGGATGCCCTGCGCCAGCTCGCCTCGGGCGAGCCGGCCGGCTTCGAGAACCGCTGGCGCGACGCCGACGGGCGCTATCACTGGCTGCTCTGGAGCATCAACCCGGTGCCCGACGAAAAGCTCCTCTACGCGGTGGCCCACGACATCACCGGCCGGCGCGAGGACGAGGAAAAGCTGAAGGCCGCCTACGCCTTCCGCAAGGCCATGGGCGAATCGCTCGTCACGGGCATCCGCGCCATCGACCTCACGGGCCGCATCATCTTCGTCAACCCGGCCTTCTGCCGCATGATCGGCTGGAGCGAGGAGGAGTTGCTCGGCCTCGCGCCGCCCTTTCCCTATTGGCCGCCCGAGGAGGCCGACCGGCTGCAGCGCATCATCGAACTGACGCTCGCGGGCGAGGCGCCGCCGGGCGGTTTCGAGATGCGCATCCTGCGCCGCGACGGCGAGCGCTTCGACGTGCACATGTACATCTCGCCGCTGATCGACAGCGCAGGCCGCCAGATCGGCTGGATGGCCTCCATGAACGACATCACCGAGCACAAACGGCTGGCCGAGGACGCCGCCCAGCACCAGAAGCGCCTGGAGCAGACCTCGCGGCTGATCACCATGGGCGAAATGGCCTCCTCCCTCGCCCACGAGCTGAACCAGCCCCTCTCGGCGGTGGCCAACTACTGCATGGGCTGCGTGAACCGCCTGGCCTCGGGCGAGTACCGGCGCGAGGACATTCTCGCCGCCATGGTGAAGGCCAGCGCCCAGGCCGAGCGGGCCGGCAAGATCATCCGCCGCATGCGCGAGTTCGTGAAGAAGAGCGAGCCCAACCGCGCCGCCGCCTCCCTGTCCGAGATCGTCGAGGAGGCCATCGGCTTTGCGGAGATCGAGGCGCGCAAGGCGCGGGTGGCCATCCGGGTGCAGATTCCCACCGACCTGCCGCCGGTCTTCGCCGACCGGATCATGATCGAGCAGGTGGTGCTCAACCTGGTGAAAAACGGCATCGAGGCCATGCAGCAGGTGGCGGCGGAGGACCGGGCGCTGACGGTGTCGGCATGCCTGGACGGCCATGGCACGGTGGAGGTGGCGGTGGCCGACCGCGGCCACGGCATCGGCCAGGAGGAGGCGGAGAAGCTTTTCGCCCCCTTCTATACGACCAAGGCGGAGGGCATGGGCATGGGGTTGAACATCTGCCGCTCCATCGTCGAGTACCACGAGGGCCGCCTGTGGGCCCAGCCCAACGCGGGCGGCGGCAGCGTGTTCCGGTTTACACTCCCCGTTCCATGAACGCCGCGCAGCGGCGCACGAAGTTCCCCTCTCCCTCCTGGGAGAGGGGCTAGGGGTGAGGGTCAGCGGCGGTGGCCCCCTCATCCCCAGCCCTTCTCCCACGAGGGGAGAAGGGAGCGTCGAGCGGCCTTCGGCCGACTATGGGATGGAGGGGCTAGGGGTGAGGGCCAGCGGCGGCGGCAATGCGAGGAACGACATGAACGACCAGCGCGTCTATATCGTGGATGACGACGAGGCCATGCGCGATTCCCTCGTCTGGCTGGTGGAGTCCCAGGGCTTCGCCGTGACGGCCTTCGCCTCGGCGGAGGCTTTTCTCGCCACTTACCGGAACGACATGGCCGGCTGCCTGGTGCTGGACGTGCGCATGCCCGGCATGAGCGGGCTGGAGCTCTACGAGCGGCTCAATGCCTGTGGTTGCGCCCTGCCGGTGATCTTCATCACGGGCCATGGGGACGTGCCCATGGCGGTGTCCGCGCTGAAGAAGGGCGCCGTGGATTTCATCGAGAAGCCCTTCGGCGACAAGGACATGCTGCACTTGATCGAGCAATGCCTGGCCCTCGACCGGGAGCACCGGGAGCAGCGCCGCCAGGGCGCGGACGCGGCGCGCCGGCTCGCCAGCCTGACCGAGCGCGAGCGGGAGGTGATGGATCTCATCATCGCCGGCCGGCTCAACAAGCAGATCGCCGACGTGCTCAGCATCAGCATCAAGACGGTGGAGGTGCACCGCGCCCGCATCATGGACAAGATGGGCGTGCGCTCCGTGGCCGAACTGGTGCAGGCGGTGATGAGCCGGCGCTAGGAGCGGCGCCCTCGCCGCGAATTGACGTCGCAAGGAGCAAGCAATGACAACCCAATCGGATCTCAAGGGCAAAGTCGCCATCGTCACGGGCGCGGCGAGCGGCCTGGGCAAGGCCATTGCCGAGCGCCTCGCCGCCGACGGGGCGCAGGTGGTGGTGGCCGACATCAGTGACAAGGGCGCCGGCGTGGCGCAGGCCATCGGCGGGCTGTTCGTGCGCGGCGACTCGGCGAAGCGGGCGGACTGCAAGGCCCTCGTCGACGCGACCCTGGCCCGCTATGGCACGGTGCACGTGCTGGTGAACAACGCCGGCTTCCAGCACGTCGCGCCCATCGAGGACTTCCCGGAGGACATGTGGGAGAAGATGCAGGCGGTGATGCTCACCGCGCCCTTCCTGCTCACCCGCTACTGCTGGCCCGCCATGAAGGCGCAGCAGTGGGGGCGGGTGGTGAACATCTCCTCCATCCACGGCCTCATCGCCTCGCCGCACAAGGTGGGCTACATCAGCGCCAAGCACGGGCTGATCGGGCTGACGAAGACTGCGGCGCTGGAAGGCGGGCCCTTCGGCATCACCGCGAACGCCATCTGCCCGGCCTACGTGCGCACGCCCCTGGTGGACAACCAGATCGCCGACCAGGCGAAGACGCGCGGCATCCCGGAAGCGGAAGTGATCGAGAAAGTGATGCTGGAGCCGGCCGCCGTCAAGCGGCTGATCGAGCCCGGGGAGGTGGCCGATTTCGTCGCCTACCTGTGCAGTCCCGCGGCCGGCGTCATCACCGGGGCGGCGCTGACCATGGACCTGGGCTGGACGGCGCGCTAGGGTTTACCCTGATTCGCCCGGCATCGCCGCTCGCCTAGAGTGGCGCCTTCGTCTAAAGGAGCATCATGCGCGTTGGATTCCTCGTCACCTGTCTCGCCGACCTCATGCGGCCCCGCGTCGCCTTCGCCGCCATCCAGCTCCTGGAGCGGGCCGGCTGCCAGGTGGTCGTGCCGGAAACCCAGACCTGCTGCGGCCAGCCGGCCTACAACTCCGGCGACCGCAAGACTGCGCTCGCCCTGGCCCGCAAGGTGCTGGACGAGTTCGAGGGCTTCGACTACGTGGTGGCCCCTTCCGGCTCCTGCGCCGGCATGGTGAAGGTGCATTACCCCAAGTTGTTCGAGGACGACCCGGCGAACCGGGCCCGCGCCGCGCTGCTCGCCGAGCGCACCCACGAGCTCACCGACTTCCTGGTCAATGTCCTCAAGGTCGAGACCGTGCCCGGCTCATTCTCCGGCACGGCCACCTATCACGACTCCTGTTCCTCCTACCGGGAGCTGGGCATCTACGATGAGCCGCGCAAGCTGCTGGCCAAGGTGCCGGGGCTCGCGGTGAAGGAGATGGAGGAGTCCATGACCTGCTGCGGCTTCGGCGGCACCTTCTCCCTCAAGTTCGGCGAGATCTCCGCCAAGCTCGCCGACGACAAGTGTGCCAACGCCTGCGCCACGGGCGCGGACGCCATCCTCGGCGGCGACCTCGGCTGCCTGCTCAACATCGAGGGGCGGCTGCGGCGGCGCGGCGACCTGAAGACGAAGGTGATGCACATCGCCGAAGTGCTGGCGGGACCCAAGGACTGAGCGCGCATGGAGGTCCATTCCAACGAATTCAAGAGCCGCGCCCACGCCAACCTCGCCAACCCCACGCTGCAGCGGGCGCTGAAGCTGGTGCGGGTGAAGTTCGTGCCCGTGCGCGCCGCGGCGGTGGCCGAGTTCGGCGCCTTCGAGCCCCTGCGCGAGGCGGGCAAGGAGATCCGCAACCGGGCCCTGGCGGACCTGGATGTGTATCTCGAGCGCTTCGAGCGGGAGGCGACGGCCCGGGGCGCCGTGGTGCACTGGGCCGAGGACGCCGCCGCGGCCTGCCGCATCATCGCGGACATCGCCCGCCGCAACGGCGTGAAGAAGCTCGTCAAGTCCAAGTCCATGGTGAGCGAGGAGGTGGGCCTGAACGACGCCCTGGAGGCCGCCGGCGTCCAGGTGGTGGAAACGGATCTCGGCGAGTACATCCTGCAGCTCGGCAAGGAAGCCCCCTCCCACATCGTCGCGCCGGTGATCCACAAGGTGCGCGAGGAGATCACCGACCTCTTCGCCGCGAAGCACCACACGGCGAAGAAGACCGACATCGCCGCCCTGTGCCGCGAGGCCCGCGAGGTCCTCCGGCCTCACTTTCTCTCCGCCGACATGGGCATCTCGGGGGCCAACTTCCTGGTGGCCGAAACCGGCTCCAC
Source organism: uncultured Rhodocyclaceae bacterium (assembly GCA_964479195.1). Lineage (GTDB taxonomy): Bacteria > Pseudomonadota > Gammaproteobacteria > Burkholderiales > Rhodocyclaceae > Desulfobacillus. Next base: position 2,764 of record CAYZLI010000060.1, on the reverse strand, counting down.
GCTCATCGTCACCAACGAGGGCAACGGCCGCATGGCGACCACGCTGCCGCGGGTCCACGTGGCCATCACCGGCATCGAGAAGGTGGTGCCCACCCTGGAGGACGTCTCCACGCTGCTGCGCCTGCTGCCGCGCTCGGCCACCGGCCAGGCGATCACCAACTACGTGTCCATCAACACCGGCACGAAGACCCTGGACGACACGGACGGCCCGCGCGAGTTCCATGTCGTGCTGGTGGACAACGGCCGCGCCAAGCTCCTCGCGGGCGAACTGAAGGAGATGCTGCGCTGCATCCGCTGCGGCGCCTGCATGAACCACTGCCCCGTATACCAGGCGGTGGGCGGCCACGCCTACGGCTGGGTCTATCCGGGGCCCATGGGCGCCATCCTCACGCCCAACTACGTGGGCATGGAGAACGCCGTGGAGCTGCCCAACGCCGCCACCCTGTGCAACCAGTGCGGCGTGGTCTGCCCGGTGAAGATTCCGCTGCCGGAGCTGATGCGCAAGATGCGCGAGCAGCAGATGGATACCGGGCTGAAGCCCTGGTACGAGCGGGCGGCGCTGCGCCTGTGGGGCTGGGCCGCCGGCCAGCCCGCCCTCTACGCCTTCGGCACGGGCTTCGCTGCGCGGCTGATGAAATGGATGGGCGGCCCGGAAGGACTCATCCACCGCCTGCCGCTCGCCTCGGGGTGGACCGACGGGCGGGATTTCCCCGCGCCCGAGGGCAGGACCTTCCGCGAGCTCTACAGGTCGCGCAGGCCATGAGCGGACGCGATATCGTCCTCGGGCGCATTCGCGCCGCGCTGGGCCGACCGTCGGGGGCGGCGCAGGACGACGTCGAGCGGGTGGAGGCGCACATCCGCGCCCATCCCATCGGCGTGCAATCGGCGCGGGAGTGGGATCCCGTCGAGCGCTTCCGCGCTCGCGCCGAGGCGCTCGCCAGCACGGTGGAGCGGGTGTCGTCCTGGGATGCCGTGCCGGCGGCGGTGGCATGTTACCTCGTGGCGCAGGGACTGCCCACGGGCGGGGTGTGCTGGCCCAGCCTGCGCAAGCTGCCGTGGATCGCCGCCGGCCTGGGCATGGAAGATCGTCCGGCCAGGGGCGAGGACCTCGTCGGGGTTACGTCCGCCTTCTGCGCCATCGCCGACACGGGCACGCTGCTGCTCCTCTCCGGTCCCGACACGCCGGCCGCAACCAGCCTTCTTCCCGAAACCCATATTGCCGCCGTGCCGGTTGCCCGCATCGTGCCCTTCATGGAGGACGGCTGGTGCCTGCTGCGCGAGGAACGCGGGCGCCTGCCCCGGGCGGTGAACTTCGTCTCGGGCCCGTCGCGCACCGCCGACATCGAGCAGACGGTGACCCTGGGCGCCCACGGCCCATACCGGGTGCACATCATTCTCGTCGGGTAAAAAGAAACCCCCGCCGGGGAACCGGCGGGGGGTGCGGAGGACTGGTTGCCGTCGTCCCCGCGAACGCGGGGACCCAGCGACTTACCGGCAGCCCTTGGATTCCCGCTGGCGCGGGAATGACGGGCGGGCTTTAGTCCTTGCGCTTGCCGCGGTGCCGCTCGCGGCGGTCATCGTCGTCATCGTCGCGGCCCGGACCCGTCGCGCCCGGCATGGCGCCCGGCGCGTAGGGTGCCGGCGTCTGCCCGAGCCTTTCCATCTGCTTGCGGTAGGTCTCGTAGTGTTTCATTGCGTTCGGGCGGTCCTGCTTCTTGTCCCACCAGCTTTCCCACTTCTGCACGCGCCTTTCCATCTTGGCCGGATCCATGTAGCCCGGCGTGCCGGTCGGCGGCGTCGTGACGGGTGGCGTGGTCGTCGGCGGGGTCGTCGTCGGCGGTGTGGTTGTGGGTGGGATCGTGGTGGGCGGCGTTGTCGTCGGCGGGGTCGTGGTCGGCGGCGTCGTGCTGGGTGGGGTGGTCGTCGGCGGCGTCGTCGTGGGCGGTGTCGTCGTCGGCGGGGTCGTGGTGGGCGGTGTCGTGGTCGGCGGCGTGGTCGTGGCCGGCGCATGGCAAGAGGTACACGCCAGCCCGAAAGTCGGCACGGGGTGGTCGGCCGGCAGCGAGCCGCTGCAGTTCACGTTCGAGGTCCCGCAAGCCGGAACCGCATGGGCCGCGGACATGGGCAGCACGAACATGGCCGAGGTGACAGCGGCCGCGGTGAAGATTTTGCCCACGTTGAGCTTCATGGCGGAAACGCCACGGGAACGCTCCTCGATCAGGGTAGTTCGCTTTAGTCTCATTAACTTCTCCCTACATACAAATAGAAGCAGCCGGTTCCGAGGCGAAACCCGGCCACGGGAAGCCGGCAGGCAATGGCCTGGCCGACGGAATTGCCTGGGCAAGAAACCCCGCCGGGGATGCCGGCGGGGCCTTCCGCTCAAAGGACCGTTACTCCGTTACTGTCTAGTCCTTGCGCTTGCCGTGGGACCGCTCGCGCTCGTCGTCGCGGCCCGTCATGCCCGACTGGCTGCCGGGAGCACTCGGTGCGGCGCCGGGCGTGTAGGGCATCGGCGTCTGCCCGACCTTTTCCATCTGGCGACGGTAGGTCTCATAGTGCTTCCCTGCGTTCGGGCTGCCCTGCTTCTCCTGCCACCAGCCGTTCCACTTCTGCGTACGCTGCTCCACCTTGGCCGGATCCATGTAGCCGGGCATGCCGGTCGGCGGTGTGGTGGTCGGCGGCGTGGTCGTCACCGGTGGCGTGGTGGTGGGTGGCGTCGTCGCAGGCGGCTTGGTCGTCGTGGGCGGCGTCGTGGTAGCCGGCG
>CAYZLI010000059.1:7068-19102 GCA_964479195.1 uncultured Rhodocyclaceae bacterium | reverse complement strand
GCAAGGAAGCCTCCTGGGCCGCCGTGCGCGACAAGCTGGTGAACGGCGAGCTGGATGCCGCCCACGTGCTCTACGGCCTGGTCTATGGCGTGCACCTGGGCGTCGGCGGGCCGAAGAAGGACATGGCCGTGCTCATGAGCCTGAACAACAACGGCCAGGGCATCACCCTCTCCAATCAGCTCAAGGACAAGGGCGTGACGGACGGCGCCTCGCTGCGCGCCCTCATGAACAAGGAGAAGCGCGAATACACCTTCGCCCAGACCTTCCCCACGGGCACCCACGCCATGTGGCTCTACTACTGGCTCGCGGCCCACGACATCAACCCCTTCAAGGATGCCAAGACCATCACTGTGCCCCCGCCCCAGATGGTAGCCAACATGCGCGTGGGCAACATGGACGGCTACTGCGTGGGCGAGCCCTGGAACCAGCGCGCCATCGTGGACAGGATCGGCTTCTCGGCCGCCACGAGCCAGGACGTGTGGACCGACCACCCGGAGAAGGTGCTGGGCACCACCGCCGACTTCGTCGCCAGGAACCCCAACACCGCCCGCGCCATGACCGCCGCGGTGCTGGAGGCCTCGCGCTGGATCGACGCGTCCCTCGCCAACCGGCGCAAGACCGCGGAGGTCGTCGCCACCAAGTCCTATGTGAACACCGATGTGGACGTGATCCTGGGACGCATGCTGGGACGTTACGAGAACGGCTTGGGCAAGACCTGGGACGACAAGAACCACATGAAGTTCTTCAACGATGGCGCGGTGAACTTCCCCTACCTCTCCGACGGCATGTGGTTCCTCACCCAGCACAAGCGCTGGGGCCTGATCAAGGACGAGCCGGACTACCTCGCCGTGGCGAAGAAGATCAACCGCATCGACATCTACAAACAGGCCGCCGCCGCCGCCGGCGCCGCGGTGCCGAAGAGCGACATGCGCACCACCAAGCTCATCGACGGCGTGGTGTGGGACGGCAAGGATCCGAAGAAGTACGCCGGCGGTTTCAAGGTGCGGGTGTAAGGCAGGTCGTCAGAACCCTCACCCCCAACCCCTCTCCCGCAAGCGGTAGAGGGGAACGGTGTGAGCCGCAACGCGACTGAATTTGAATGGAGACCATCATGACAGCAGCAGTCATCACGAGCGAAGAGGTGGGCGCCGCGCCGGCGCCCGAAAGAAAGCACGCGCCGGTCGCGGCACCCACGGTCGAAGCGGTGGGCGCTGCGCCTGCCGCGACGCCGAAGGCCAGCCGCATCGGCCCCTGGTTCGCCGCCGCCTTCCGGCGCGTGTTTCCGCCGCTTCTCGGCCTGGCCTTCTTCGTCGGCATCTGGGCCATCGTCTCCAAGTCCAGCCCGCAACTGCCGGGGCCGGCGGTGGTCTTCGATGCGGCGCTGACGCTCTTCGCCGACCCCTTCTACCAGAACGGCCCCAACGACCAAGGCATCGGCTGGAACGTCCTCAACTCGCTCGCGCGGGTGGGCATCGGCTTCGGCATGGCCGCCCTGGTCGGCATCCCCGCCGGCTTCCTGATCGGGCGCTTCAAGTTCCTCAACGACATGACCGCACCCATCATCAGCCTGCTGCGGCCGGTCTCGCCGCTGGCCTGGCTGCCCATCGGCCTGCTGGTGTTCAAGGCGGCCAACCCGGCGGCGATCTGGGTGATCTTCATCTCCAGCATCTGGCCCATGATCATCAACACCGCCGTGGGGGTGCAGCGCATCCCCCAGGACTACCTCAACGTGGCCCGGGTGCTCAACCTGCCCGAGGCGAAGGTGTTCACCAAGATCCTCTTCCCGGCGGTGCTGCCCTACATGATGACCGGCGTGCGCCTGTCCATCGGCGTCGCCTGGCTGGTGATCGTGGCCGCCGAGATGCTCACCGGCGGCGTCGGCCTCGGCTTCTGGGTGTGGGACGAGTGGAACAACCTGAAGGTGGAGAACATCATCATCGCCATCTTCGTCGTCGGCGTCATCGGCCTGCTGCTGGAGCAGGGCCTGCTGCTGCTGGCCAAGCGCTTCAGCCACGAATAGCGTAGGGCGGGTTAGGCCGCAGGCCGTAACCCGCCGGATGGGCAAACATCCGGCGCAATGCGCTGCGCTTCTTGCGCCCTACGAGACATCATAAGGAATCGCCATGAAGAAGCTCGTTCAGATCGAAAACGTCGGCATGCATTTCGACACCAAGCAGGGCCGCTTCGTCGCCCTGCGTGACATCAACCTGACGGTGCAGGAGGGCGAGTTCGTCTCCCTCATCGGCCACTCGGGCTGCGGCAAGTCCACCCTGCTCAACCTCATCGCCGGGCTGACCCTGCCCACCGCCGGCGGGCTCATCTGCAACGGCCGCGAGGTGGCGGGACCGGGACCCGAGCGGGCGGTGGTCTTCCAGAACCATTCGCTTTTGCCCTGGCTCACCTGCTTCGACAACATCTACCTTGCCGTCGAGCGGGTGTTCGGCGCCAAGGAGGGCAAGGCCAAGCTGGTCAAGCGCACCCACGAGGCGCTGGCCCTGGTGGGGCTGTCCCAGGCCGAGGCGAAGTACCCAGGGGAGATCTCCGGGGGCATGAAGCAGCGGGTGGGCATCGCCCGGGCGCTGGCCATGGAGCCCAAGATCCTGCTCCTGGACGAGCCCTTCGGCGCCCTGGATGCGCTCACGCGCGCCACCCTGCAGGACGAGCTGATGCGCATCACCGCCGCCACGGGCGCCACCGTGGTGATGGTCACCCACGACGTGGACGAGGCGGTGCTGCTCTCCGACCGCGTGGTGATGCTCACCAACGGGCCGGCGGCGACCATCGGCGAGATCCTCAATGTGGGCCTGCCGCGGCCGCGCGACCGCCTGGCCCTGGCCCACGACGCCACCTTTGTGGAATGCCGCGCGGCCCTGCTCGAGTTCCTCTACCAGAAGCAGTTGCGGCGGGCGGCGTAGTAAGTACTCTCCCTCCCCCTGCTAGGAGGAGGGCTGGGGTGGGGGTGCGGCCGTCGATTCACCCGCCGAACCCCCATCCCCGCCTGGGGTAGGCTTGCGGGGGATAGAGGGCCCGTAGTAATAGCCATCCGTCGGCACGCTGTCCTCCGCGGCCTTCTTCACCTCCTCGAAATCCACGGGCCGGTTCCACCAGATCGCCCAGCCGCGCCGCTGCTCCTGGATTTCCTCCGGGTGCTCGGCCAGGTACTGGTCCATGAACTGCGTGAATTCGGACACGTAACCACCCGGGCGCCCCGAGTTGGGGCGCCCGTCGGCCGCCGGCGTGGGGTTGTTCAAGTCGCCTGGCCCCGGCCGCCGCCGCCCCGCAGGCGGTTGATCAGGTCGAAGTTCGCGATGCAGTCCCACAGGGAGACGAGCGCCACCACCACGCCGACGATCACGGCGTTCATGGCGACGTCGCGCATGCCGGCGAAGCCCAGCACCCAGGGCGAGGCCACCGCCCACAGGCCGATGATGAAGTTGACGATCGGTTCCCAGGCCTGGGGCTTGGCCAGTTCCCCGGCGGAGAACGCGGCCACGGCGATGCCCACGGCCAGGGCGTTGTACATGGCGGCGGTCGAGGTCTCGGCATAGCCCATGATCCAGGGCGAGACGGCGAACCATGCGCCCGCGATCAGCACCACCCAGTCTTGCCATCGTTTGTTCAACATACACACCTCCACAGGAATAAAGGCAAAGCCTTCACAACCTTAGAACCGGTTGCCGGAAGGCTTGTTCCCGCCCGCCTTTGTCTATATTGGGAATAACGCGGCGGGCGGCGCCGCGCTTCTTGGCATAGGAGGGAAATCATGGAAGCCCGGGAAACCCTGCTCAAGCAAGTCCAGGCGGCCATCGCCCGCGAGGCCCGCCTCGACCCGCAATCCGGCGCGGTCGACGTGCGCTTCGCCGACGGACGGCTCACCCTGGAGGGGGAAGTGCCCGACGTGGGCACGAAGAAGCGGGCGCTGCGCGCAGCGGTGGGGGCTCTGGGAAGCGGCGAGACGATCGTCGATCGGCTGCGCGTGGCGCCGGCCGACCGCGTCGGCGACGGCGCGACGCGGGACGCAGTGTGCAAGCTGCTCATGCGTGACGTGGATTTCCGCAACTGCGCCCTCAGCGTGAAAGCGAAGGGGCGGGTGGAAAGCCTGCGTGCCCCGGAGGGGGATTCCAGCGGCGCCATCGAGGTCGCGGTGGAGGATGGGGTGGTGAGCCTGAAGGGGCAGGTGATCAGCCTCTCCCACAAGCGCCTGGCGGGCGTGCTGGCCTGGTGGGCGCGGGGCTGCCGCGACGTGGTGAACGGGCTCGAGGTGGTGCCGCCGGAGGAGGACAACGACGACGAGATCACGGACGCGGTGCGCCTCGCCCTGGAGACCGACCCCTACGTCCATGCCGACCAGATCGGCATCGCCACCCGCAACCGGGTCGTCACCCTGGAGGGCCTGGTCGGCAGCGAGAAGGAGCGGGCGCGGGCCGAGGCCGACGCCTGGTGCCTGTACGCGGTGGACGAGGTGATCAACCGCATCGAGGTGCGCGCCTAGTATGAAACAGCCCCCACGCTCACTTCGTTCGCTGCCCCCCGAGGGGGCGTCAGTCCGCTTGGGGCGGCCCGGCGCGTACTGACATGCCGGACTCTGCGCTATCCCGCATCCGCAACATCGGCGTCATTGCCCACATCGATGCCGGCAAGACCACGACCACCGACCGCATCCTCTACCACGCCGGGCGCACCCACCGCCTCGGCTCGGTGGACGCCGGCACCACGGTCACGGACTGGATGGAGCAGGAGCGCGAGCGCGGCATCACCATCGTCTCGGCGGCCGTCAGCTTCCAGTGGCGCGACTGCCTCGTCAACCTCATCGACACGCCCGGCCACATCGACTTCACCGCCGAGGTGCAGCGCGCCCTGCGGGTGCTGGACGGGGGCATCGTCGTCTTCGACGCGGTGCATGGCGTGCAGCCGCAAAGCGAGACGGTCTGGCGCCAGGCCGACCGCTACCGGGTGCCGCGCCTGTGCTTCGTCAACAAGATGGACCGGGTCGGCGCCGATTTCGAGCGCGCCGTGGCCAGCATCGAGAAGCGCCTGGGGGTGGCCGCCGCCTGCCTGCACCTGCCCTTGGGGCGGGAAGGCGGCTTCCACGGGCTGGTGGATCTCGTCGACCTGCGGGCGCTGGCCTGGCCCGAGGCGGCGGGCGCCGGGCCGGAGGACATCCCCATTCCCGCCGAGCTGCGGCCGGCGGCCCGGGCGGCGCGCACGCGCCTGCTGGAGCGGGTGGCCGAGCACGACGACGAGCTCCTCGCCCGCTACGTCGCCGGCACCGAGCCGGATGGCGAACTCCTGCGCGCCGCCCTGCGCCGGGCGACCCTGGCCAACCGGCTGTTCCCGGTGCTGTGCGGCGCCGCCATCCGCGACCTGGGCATCCAGCCCCTCCTGGACGCCGTGGTGGACTTCCTGCCCTCACCCCTGGACCTGGGCGCGGCGCAGGGCACGGACCCGGAGCGCGGCGCCACCGTCACCCTGCGCCCCGACCCGGAGGCACCGGCCGCGGCCCTGGTCTTCAAGGTCGTGGCCGACCCCTATGCCGGCCACCTCCACTACGTGCGCGTCTACTCCGGCACGCTGGCGAGCGGCATGGCGGTGTGGAACGCCACGCGCCGGCAGAAGGAGCGGATCGGCAGGCTGCTGCGCATGTACGCCAACCACCGGGAGGAGGCGCCGGCCCTGCGCGCCGGGGACATCGGCGCCCTGCTGGGGCTGAACCGCAGCTTTACCGGCGATACCCTGTGCGCGCCGGAGCGGGCCGTCGTGCTGGAGCCGATCGGGTTTCCCGAGCCGGTGATTACTGCCACCGTCGAGCCACGTACGGGCGCTGACCAGGAGCGCATGGCCGAGGCCCTGCGCCGGCTGGCGGAGGAGGACCCCACCTTCCGCTTCGCCCACGACGCGGAGAGCGGGCAGATGGTGGTGGCCGGCATGGGCGAACTGCACCTGGAAGTGCTGCTGGAGCGGCTGCGCCGGGAGTACGGCGTGCCGGCGACCATGGGGCGGCCCCATGTCACCTACAAGGAGACTATCACCCGGGCCGTGCCCCGGGTGGAAGGCCGCTTCATCCACCAGACGGGGGGCCACGGGCAATACGGCCATGTGATCTTCTCCCTGCGGCCGGGCGCCCCCGGCTCCGGGGTGAGCTTCGAGAACGCCTTGTCCGGCACCGCGGTGCCGCGCCAGTTCGTGCCGGCCGTCGAGCAGGGGGTGCGGGATGCCGTCCAGTCGGGCGTGCTCGCCGGCTACGCTGTCACCGACGTGGCGGTGCGCCTGGAAGGGGGCTCCAGCCACGTGGTGGATTCCAGCGAACTGGCCTTCCGCAACGCCGGGGCCGCCGCTCTCCGCGAGGGGCTGCGCCAGGGCGCACCGGTGCTACTGGAGCCCCTGTTCCGCATCGAGGTGCTGGCGCCCCAGGCCAACACGGGCGCCGTGCTGGGCGGGCTCACCGCCCGCCGTGCGCAGATCGCCGCCGTGGAGCCGCGCCCCGGCGACATCGAGGCCATCTCCGGCTTCGTTCCCCTGGCGGAGATGTTCGGCTATGTTACGGAACTGCGCTCGGCGACCCAGGGCCGCGGCTCGTTCACCATGGAGTTCGACCATTACGCCGAGGCGCCGGTCCCGGTGAAATCCGGACCGGCCGGCGTGCGCTGATCCCGTCCACCAACAATAAAGGAGTCCCCCCATGGAGCGTAGAGTTTGCAGGACCCTGATCCTGGGCGCCGCAGCCCGCGTAGGGCGCAATAGCGAAGCGTATTGCGCCGGATGGCTGCCCGTCCCCCCGAGCGTATCGAAGGCGACGGCTTCGTTTCCACGAATGCCGCGCACACTGCGTTTGTCCGCGTGTTCTATTCTGGCGGCGAGTGGGGTAAGCTACCATGATGACGAATGGCTGATGCCGAGTCATTGCAGGACGAATTGCTGGCGCAAACCCAGGAGGAGCTCGCCGCTGCGCTGGGCGTCGGGCAGGACACTATTTCCCGTCTGGAAAAGCGCAGCGACATGAAAGGGTAGGGAGAACCTATGCCACTCGTCACCATCACTGTCCGCAAGCCCAAATCCGCCGACTTCAAGAGCGCTGTTCTCGGCGTTGTTCACGAAGCGCTGATTGCGTCCGGCGTCCCGGCGGCAGACCGGTTCCAGCGCGTGCTCGAACTCGATGCGGAGGATTTCCGCTTCGATCCCCTGTACCCGGACTTGCAATCCGAGCGGAACGACGATTTTCTCCTCATCGAGATTCTGTTCTCGGTGGGGCGCAGCGTGAAGGTCAAGAAGAAGATCGTCCAGGACATCATGACTGGTCTTTCCGGCAAGGGCTTCAATCCGGAAAACGTGATGATCTGCTTCAAGGAAACGTCATGGGAGAACTGGTCCTTCGGCGGCGGGCGGTTCATTCATGCGTGAGCGGCAGCCATGATCGCCCCTGAACTCCTCCTCGCCTTTGCCGCCGCCGCGTTCGCGGTCATCCTGATCCCGGGTCCGACGGTGCTGCTGGTCACGGGTTATGCGCTGTCTGCGGGCCTGCGCACCGCGATGCTGAGCATCCTGGGGGTCTGCCTCGGCGATGCGGCGGCGATGACGCTCACCTTCCTCGGGCTCGGCGCCATCCTGGCGGCTTCGGCTGAACTGTTCATGGTCCTGAAATGGGTCGGGGCGGCCTACCTCGTCTATCTCGGCGTCGAGCTGTGGCGCAGCCCGGTCGTGCCGGGCGTTTCGGAGGAACAGCAGGAATCCCGCCCGCTCCGGATCGTCGCCCGCGCCTTCATGGTCAACGTGCTGCACCCGAAGGGTTTGGCCTTCTACGCCGCGTTTCTGCCGCAGTTCATCGATCCCGCGCGCCCGGCGTTGCCGCAAATGCTCACCTTGGGCGTAACGTTCATGGCCATCGCCGCGTGCGTGCTCATGTCCTATGCCCTGGCCGCGTCCCGGTTTCGGGCATTTCTGGCTCAGCCCAAGGTGCACCTTGCGGTCAACCGCACCGGCGCCGGCTGTCTTATCGGCGCTGGCCTCTACACGGCCTCACTACACCGTGGCAGCTGACATTCAGGGACAACCGAGAACAGCGGCCGTATCTGCAATCCAGCGCGCCTCCCGCAGCGAGATGTCTTCGCACTGGAGCAGGCAGCGCAGCACCGCGCAAAACGCCTGCTTCGGGAGCGAGAGGGGAAAGAGGTTCTTTCTTCCGGTGCGAACATGGACGGCGAGGTCGCTGCTGTCGAGCGTGGTCACGCTGCTGAAATCCACCCAGGTCGGCTGTGCCAGCACGCTTCCCGGCACGCCGACAAAATAGCCGGCGCGCGGCGGGCCAAGCGAACAGGGTGGGTTCTCGGTCAGGCCATGGGATTTGGATGTGAAGACGGCGGTCACACAGTCGCCGCTTTTCGGTTCGACGGCCAGCACCAGCACATACTTGCGCATGCACTTCCCGGTGGCTTCGTCAAAGTAATAGCAGTCGTCCTGCCAGATCTGACCCGGCGCGACGACCAGGCCGGCCATCAGGCGGCTTGATTGAGGCGTGCGACGCGCAGCGCTTCCCGATACATGCGCTGCTCGTCCGCAACCTGGAGCAATGCGTCACGTTCGGCAGCGTTTTCGGGGATGGCTAGCGCATAGGGGATCGTTCGATGCGCGCCTTCGCCGCCCTGCCAGATCTTGTCCCACGCGCCGTTCTGCTCGTGGGTGACGTCGATCATCTTGGGGGAGTAGGTGTCGCGATACCGGATTGCCAGTTCTTCCATGATCCGGAGCTGGCGCGGGGTGAATTCTTCCGAGTTGAAGATCACGCCTTCATTGACCTCGACGGCCTGGCGGTCATAATCGATGACTTTTTCCTCGACGATATGAATGGCTTGCGCCAAATCGTCGCCGAGTTCTTCCCATTCTTCCATCAGGTCCACGGGCACAGGGCCGAACTTCCAGGCTTGGTATTCGAAGCCGGTGACGCTCTTGCCGGTCAGCCGGAAGTGCTCGAAATCCAGCAGGTAGAGGAGCTTGAACAGTTTGATCTTGCCGCAGTACTTCGTGTTCGAAGCGAAGTAGACAATGGCCTGGATCAGCTTTTGGCGTTCGAACTTCATGGCGCGGGAAGTGGGAGCTTGCCTGTATGACTGAAGCTTAGGCATCCCTCGGCCAGCGGTCAAGCGTTTTGTCCGAGACGGTTTTCAGCGAGTCACCAGCAAAAATACCAGCACGAGATTCAGCACCAGCATACCCAGCGCCACCCCCCGCCAGAACCGCGCCGGGTCGCGCTCCATGAGCGGCGTGCGCCGCTGCACGCGCAGGCGGCTGCGGTCGCCGCGCTCCAGGGCGAGCAGGAACTCCTCGGCGGTCTCGAAGCGGTGCTTCTTCTCGCGGGCCACGGCCTTCAGCAGCACGTCCTCCAGCCAGGCGGGAATCTCCGGGCGGTAGCGGGTCGGCGGCACGGGGTCGCCGAACTTCGGATGCTGGAAGGGCTCGATTTCGCCGTAGGGGTACTTGCGCGTGAGCAGGTGGTAGAGGGTGACGCCGGCGGCATAGAGGTCGCTGGGCACCGAGCAGGGTTCGCCGGCGAGCAGTTCCGGCGCCATGAAGCTGGGCGTGCCGGGGTTGCCGGCGGCGGCTTCCTCGTCGGCGGCGCTGGCGGCCACGCCGAGATCCAGCAGGCGCAGCGTGCCATCCGTGCCCAGGTGCAGGTTGGCGGGCTTCACGTCCCGATGCAGGATGTCCAGGCGGTGCAGCGCGCCCAGGCCCTTCAGCAGGCGCATGCCGAGATGGGCCGCGTCGCTCACGGTGAAGTGGCGGCCGGCATCGAGCAGGTGCTGCAGGGTGTCGCCGTCGTGCCAGGACATGAGGATGTAGAAGGCGCTCGCCCGCCCGTTGGTGATCGGCACGGCCTGGGGCAGATGACGCGAGGCGGCGCGCCCGAGCAGCCAGGCTTCGCGGGCGAGCAGGGCGCGGGCCGCCTCGTCGTCGTCCAGGCCCGGCACCAGGGTCTTCAGCACGCAGCGGCTACCGTCGGCATCGCGCACCCGGTAAAGCAGGGTCTCGCGGGAGTCGTGCAGGACGGCTTCCACCGTGTAGCCGTCCAGCAGATCGCCCGCCTTGAGCCGCGGCGGCAGGGGCAGGCGCCGCGCCGCGTCCTCCGCGTCGCGCCGCCCCGGCGCCGGCAGTCCGGTCACGCGCAGCACCACGGCGGTGGCATTGTCGTTGCCGCCCGCCGCCAGCGCCCCGGCGGCGATCGCCTCGGCCGCCGCCTGCACCGGCCCGTCCTGTTGCAGGAGCGCGGCGAGCTTGTCCTCGCGCAGGGTGCTCCAGACGCCGTCGCAGATGAGCAGGAAGATGTCGCGCTCTTCCAGTTCGCCCTCGTCGTAATCGACCGTCAGGGTGGCGTCCAGGCCCACGGCCCGGCGCAGCACCTGGTGCAGCTCCGGATGGTCCCAGACGTGGTCCGTGGTCAGGCGCGTGAATTCGCCGTCACGCAGCAGGTAGATGCGGGAATCGCCCACGTGGGCGGTGGTGTAGCGCCGCCCGCGCAGGACCAGGGCGGAGAGCGTCGTGGCCATGCCGGCCAGCTCGCGGCGCGCCGTGCCCTGGCTGATGAGCCAGGCGTTGAGCGGGTGGAGCACGGCGTCGAGCGCCCGGGGCACGGACCAGGTGTCGGGCGTGGCGTAGTAGTCGGCGAGCAGCCCCCGCACCGTCGCCTCGGCCGCCTCGCGCCCGCCGGCGTGGCCGCCCACGCCGTCGGCCACCGCCGCCAGCACGCCCTTGGCTTCCAGCTCCGCCGCCGCCGGCGTGACGACGCCGCAGAAGTCCTCGTTGCGCGGGCGCGGGCCGGTGAGGGAGGAATAGCCGACGTCGACGGAGAGAGGCATGGGGCGGTTACTCGCAAAGACGCAAAGGACGCGAAGAGAACCCGAACCCGGATTCTACTTTGCGTTCTCTGCGTCTTCGCGAGAAAGATCTTCTAGATCTTGGCGGTGGTGAGGTGCGCTGCGCCCCAGGTGGTGCGCCAGCGGGTCTTCACGCCGGAGAGGCCGGCCAGCGCCAGGAAGGCGAGCGCGGCGAAGATCATGAAGCCGGCCTGGTAGCTGCCCGTGAGCTGCTTGGAATAGCCCAGGCTGGAGGCGAGGTAGAAGCCGCCCACGCCGCCGGCCATGCCCACCAGCCCCGTCATGACGCCGATCTCCTTGCGGAAGCGCTGGGGCACGAGCTGGAACACGGCGCCGTTGCCCATGCCCAGCGCGAGCATGGCCAGGACGAAGACGCCCAGGGCCAGCCACCGGGAGGGCAGGCCGAAGCTCACGATGATGAGGAAGCTGCCCGCGAGGGTGTACATCACCGAGAGGGAGCGGATGCCGCCGATGCGGTCGGCCACGGCGCCGCCGATGGGGCGCACGAGCGACCCGGCGAAGACGCAGGCGGCGGTGAAATAGCCCGCCATCACCGGCGACAGGCCGTATTGGTCGTTGAAGTAGATGGTGAGCGAGGAGGCCAGTCCGACGAAGCCGCCGAAGGTGACCGAATAGAAGAACATGAACCACCAGGCGTCGCGATCCTTCAGCACCTTGAAGTAATCGGACAGGGGCTTGGCCGGTGGGCAGTCCGGGGCGTCCTTGGCCAGCGCCAGGTAGACGATGAAGGCGAGGGCCAGGGGGATCGCCGCCAGGCCGAAGACGTTGTTCCAGCCGAAGGCCGCTGCGAGTCCGGGCGCGAAAAGCGCCGCGAGCACCGTGCCCGAGTTGCCGGCGCCGGCGATGCCCATGGCCTTGCCCTGGTGCTCCGGCGGATACCAGCGGGAGGCGAGCGGCAGGGCGACGGCGAAGGAGGCGCCTGCCACGCCCAGGATCAGGCCGACGACGAGCAATTGGGCATAGGACGACACGCCGGTGGACCAGGCCCAGAGCAGCCCGGCGATGACGAGCACCTGGCCCACGGCGCCGGCACGCTTGGGCTTCAGATGATCCACCAGGATGCCCATGACGATGCGCAGCAGGGCGCCCGCCAGCACCGGCACCGCCACCATGAGGCCCTTCTGGGCGGGGGTGAGGCCCAGGTCTTTGGC
>CAYZLI010000059.1:0-6968 GCA_964479195.1 uncultured Rhodocyclaceae bacterium | reverse complement strand
TGGCCGTGCAGCGGGCAGGTGACGCGCCGGCCGGCGACGATGCCCTGGGAGAGCGGCCCGCCCTTGTGGGGGCACTTGTCGTTCAGGGCAAAGACCTCATCCTCGGCATTGCGGAACACGGCGATGTCGCCCTTGCCCGTCTGCACCACCCGGGCGCCCAGCGCCGGGATATCCTCAAGCCGGCATACTTTGAGCCAGTCGCTCATTGCTGCTTCCTCCATTTCCGCCAAGGGAATTCGTGTCCAGTTTGATCGGCGCATACTCGTGCGAAGCCGTGCCCTTGACGCGCTCGGCCCAGGGGTCCTTCTCGTCCTGCAGGGCGAAGAGCAGGCGCTCGTAGAGGGCCTTGCGCCCGGCCGCGTCCTCGAGGATGTGCTTCTTCACGTAGTCGAGGCCGACGCGGCCCACCCAGTGCACCGTGCGGTCGAGATAGCGCGCCTCCTCCCGGTAGAGCTGCAGGAAGGCGCCGGCGTACTCCATCACCTCCTCGCGCGTCTTCACCTTCACCAGGAAGTGGGCGACCTCGGTCTTGATGCCGCCGTTGCCGGCGATGTAGATCTCCCAGCCGGAGTCCACGCCGACGATGCCCACGTCCTTGATGCCGGCCTCGGCGCAGTTCCTCGGGCAGCCGGACACGGCGAGCTTCACCTTGTGCGGCGCCCACATGCGGTCGAGCGCCTTCTCCAGCTCGATGCCCATGTGGGTGGAGTCCTGCACGCCGAAGCGGCACCACTCGGAGCCGACGCAGGTCTTCACGGTGCGGATGGACTTGCCGTAGGCGTAGCCCGAGGGCATGTCCAGGTCGGCCCACACCTTGGGCAGATCCTCCTTCTTCACCCCGAGCAGGTCGATGCGCTGGCCGCCGGTGACCTTCACCGTGGGGATGGCGTACTTCTCCGCCACCTCGGCGATGCGCTTCAACTGGGCCGGCGTGGTGATGCCGCCGTAGATGCGCGGCACCACGGAATAGGTGCCGTCCTTCTGGATGTTGGCGTGGGCCCGCTCGTTGATGAAGCGCGACTGGGGATCGTCCCGGTACTCCTTGGGCCAGGCGCAGAGGAGGTAGTAGTTGAGCGCCGGCCGGCAGGAGGCGCAGCCGTTGGGCGCCTTCCACTCCATGAAGCGCATGGCGTCGGGAATGGAGGTGAGGCGATTCTCCTTGATGGCCCGCCGCACTTCCTCGTGGGTGTAGTCGGTGCAGCCGCACACCGGCTTCCTGGAGGCGTCTTGCGGCTGGTAGGCGCCGCCCACGGTCGAGGCGATGATCTGCTCCACGAGACCCGTGCAGGAGCCGCAGGAACTGGAGGCCTTGGTGTGCTTGCGCACATCCTCCAGGGTGAACAGGCCCTTCTCCTTGATGGCCTTGACGATGCTGCCCTTGCACACGCCGTTGCAGCCGCACACTTCCGCCTCGTCCGCCATGGCGGCGGCCCTGTTCTGGCCCTGGTGGCCGGCGTTGCCGAGATGCGACTCGCCGAACATGAGGTGGTCACGCAACTCGGCGACGTCCTTGCCTTCGCGCAGGAGCTGGAAGTACCAGGAGCCGTCCACCGTATCGCCGTAGAGCACGGCACCGACCAGCTTCTCGTCCTTCAGCACCAGTTTCTTGTACACGCCGCCGCTGCGGTCGTGCAGGACGATCTCGTCCATGCCCTCGCCGCCCATGAAGTTGCCCGCGGAGAAGACGTCGATGCCCGTCACCTTGAGCTTGGTGGAGGTGACCGAGCCGGTGTAGCGGGCGATGCCGAAATTGGCCAGGTGGTTGGCGCAGACCTTGCCCTGCTCGAACAGCGGCGCGACGAGGCCGTAGGCGATGCCCCGGTGCGCCACGCACTCGCCCACGGCGTAGATGCGCGGGTCGAAGGTCTGCATGGTGTCGTTCACCACGATGCCCCGGTTGCAGTGGAGTCCCGCGGATTCGGCCAGCTCCGTGTTGGGGCGGATGCCCACGGCCATCACCACCAGGTCGGCGGGGATGGTCTCGCCGTCCTTGAACTTCACGGCGCAGACGCGGCCGCCCTCGTTGTCTGGACCCTGCACCAGTTCGCTGGTGAGCCTGGGCAGCTTGAACTTGAGGCCCTTGGCCTCCAGCGAAGCCTGCAGCAGGTCGGCCGCTGTCTTGTCGAGCTGGCGTTCCATGATCCAGTCCACCGCATGCACCACGGTGACGTCCATGCCGCGCAGCTTGAGGCCGTTGGCCGCTTCCAGGCCCAGCAGGCCGCCGCCGATCACCACCGCGTGTTTGTAATGGGCCGCCGCCTCGATCATGGCCTCCGTGTCGGCAATGTCCCGGTAGGCGATGACGCCGGGCAGGTCCTTGCCCGGCACGGGCAGCATGAAGGGGGTGGAGCCGGTGGCCAGCAGCAGCCGGTCGTAGGCTTCCTCCGTGCCGTCGTCGGCGATCACCTTGCGCCGCACCCGGTCGATCCTGGCGACCTTCCTGCCCGTGTGCAGCTTGATGTTGTTCTGCTTGTACCAATCGAGATCGTTCAGCATGATCTCCGGCAGCTTCATCTCGCCGGCGAGCACGGGCGAGAGCAGGATGCGGTTGTAGTTGCCGTGGGGCTCGGCGCCGAAGACGGTGATGTCGTACAGGTCGGGGGCGAGCTTGAGCAGCTCTTCCAGCGTGCGCACGCCGGCCATGCCGTTGCCGACCAGGACGAGTTTGGGTTTCTTCATGGGACTCTCCGTTGCTTGATGCTTGAATGGTTTAGAGCAATAGCTGTGCCAGACGGGGAAGGCCCTGAGCGAGCGGGAAAAACGCGGCAGTGGCGGGTCGCGATACGGACCCGCTACGGGTTTCGCTGCACACTTGTGGTGCGGCGTGATTGAAGTTGGTGCAGCGGAAATGCGCGCGCCGTAATGGTGCGCGGGCAGTAGGGCGCAATAGCGAAGCGTATTGCGCCGGATGGTTTCATTCGGCGCATTACGCCGCTGCGCGGCTAAGGCGCCCTACATTTTGCGGACGTCTCGCGATTCAGGCCGCGAAGCGGCCCACGCTCGCACCCGCCGCGGCGACGAGGCGCCGGATCTCCGGCGTGCAGGAGCCGCAGCTCGTGCCGCAGCGCAGTGTCGCTTGCAGCGCCTCCAGGTCGGCGCCGCGGGCGATCTCCTCGCGCAGCCGATCCTCGGACACGTTGTGGCAGTTGCAGACGATGCGGCTCGCCTTGGGCATGGCGACCGGCGGCGTGGCCAGCGGCGCGAAGAGCCAGCGGCGGATTTCCGCGGCCGGCCGCGCCTCCACCACGTAGGGCTGCAGCCAGGCGCCGGCCGCCGTCTCCCCGGCGAGGTGCAGGCCGGTCAGCACGCCCTCCTCCAGCAGTGCCTTCTTGCGCACGGCGCGCCGCGGGTCGCGGTAGCTGAGGCAGCGTGCGTCCTCGAGCCCGAGCAGGGCGTCGATCTCCTGCAGCCATTCCGCCGGCGGCGGCAGTTCGTCGGCCAGGTGCAGCACCAGCGTCGCCGCTTCGCGCCCCGCCAGGGTGAGGCTGGCATAGGGGTAGCGGTCGAGCAGGGGCTGGAGCAGCTCCCGCCAGCCGAGGGCCTGGCCGCGGGCCGCGCCCTCGCTGCGCAACACCAGCGCCCGCCAGGGCAGGTCGAGGCGGCTCACCTGGACGGCGGCGTGCTTCAGTTCCGGCTGCTTGGAGGAGGGGTCGAGGAAGCCCGGCATCAGCTCGTTGGCGCCGCTGCCGGACAGGGACCGGCGGCCCCAGTGCATGGGGAGGAAGGTCTGGCCGGGGCGCAGTTCGTCCGAGGGCGCCGCGGGCAGCACCGCCTTGCCGCGGCGGCCGGTCACCTGGACCAGGTCGCCGTCGCGCAGGTTGCGCCGCGCCATGTCCTCGGCGTTCATGAGCAGGCGCGGTCCCGCCTCGTGGCTGAAGAGCTGGGCGACGCGGCCCGTGCGGCTCATGCCGTGCCACTGGTCGCGCAGCCGCCCGGTGTTGAGGTGCAGCGGGAAACGCGCGTCGGTGTCTTCGCCGGTGGCGGTGCGGGCAAGCGGGATGAAGCGGGCGCGCCCGTTGGGCGTGGCGAAGCGCCGGTCGGTGTAGAGCCGGGCCGTGCCGGCTTGCGCGCCTTCCGGGAAAGGCCACTGCTGCGGGCCGCGCGCTTCGAGCAGGTCGTAGGAGAGGCCGGTGATGTCGAGATCGCGTCCGCGCGTCGTCTCCGCGTGCTCGCGGAAGATCTGCTCGGGCCGGAACCAGGAGAACAGGCGCACCGGGTCGGGACCCTCGAGGGCGCGGCCCAGAGCCAGGGCGAAATCCCGGGCGATCTGCCAGTCGGGGCGGGCCTCGCCCGGCGGCGGCACGGCGCGCTTGACGCGGGAGATGCGCCGCTCGGAATTGGTGACCGTGCCCTCCTTCTCGCCCCAGGCGGCGGCGGGCAGGAGCAGGTCGGCGTAGGCGGCCGTTTCCGTGTGGCGGAAGGCCTCCTGCAGCACCACGAATTCCGCCGCATCGAGGGCTTCGCGCACCCGGGCCTGCTGGGGCAGGGATTGCGCCGGGTTGGTGCAGGCGATCCACAGGGCCTTGATCTCGCCGCGGCGCACCGCCTCGAACATCTCCACGGCGCTCTTGCCCGGCTTCTCCGGGAGGGCGGGCACGCCCCAGAGGCGCGCCAGTTCCGCCCGGTGCCCGGGGTTGGCCGGTTGCCGGTGGCCCGGAAGCAGCGTGGCCATGGCGCCCACCTCGCGCCCGCCCATGGCGTTGGGCTGGCCGGTGAGCGAGAAGGGGCCGGCGCCGGGCCGGCCGATCTGGCCCGTGGCCAGGTGCAGGTGGATGAGCGCGGCGCCGTTGTGGGTGCCGTGGGAGGACTGGTTGAGCCCCTGGCACCAGAGGGACAGGGCGGCCTTGGCATCGCCGAACCAGCGCGCGGCGGTGACGATGTCCTCGGCCCTGATCCCGCACACCGAGGCCGCTGCCGCTGGCGTGAGCTCGCGCACCGCCTCGCGCAGGGCGTCGAAGCCTTCCGTGTGGTCGCGGATGAATTCCGGGTCCACGAGCCCTTCCCACAGCAGCACGTGCAGCATGGCGGAAAAGAGCGTGACGTCCGTGCCGGGCAGGGGCGCGAGATGGAGATCGGCTTCCGCCGCCGTGTCCGTGCGGCGCGGGTCCACCACGATGAGCTTGAGCGCCGGGTTGGCGCGCCGGGCTTCCTCGATGCGGCGGAAGACGATGGGGTGGGCGTAGGCCGGGTTGGCGCCGGCGATGAGGATGCAGTCGGCCAGCCCCAGGTCCTCGTAGCTGCAGGGCACGGCGTCGGCGCCCAGGGTCTGGGTGTAGGCGGCCACCGCCGAGGACATGCACAGGCGCGAGTTGCTGTCGATGTTGTTGGTGCCGACCAGGGCGCGGGCGAGCTTGTTGAAGACGTAGTAGTCCTCGGTGAGCAACTGGCCGGAGATGTAGAAGGCGACGGCGTCCGGGCCGTGCTCGCGGATGGTGCGGGCGAAGCGCTGCGCGGCGTAGTCCAGGGCCAGCTCCCAGCTCACGGGGCGGCGGCGCTCGGCGCGGGCCGGGCGCAGCTCCGGGGCGAGGAGACGGCCTTCCGGGCCGGTGCTGAGATGCAGGGTGGCGCCCTTGGTGCACAGCCGCCCGAAGTTGGCCGGATGATCCGGATCACCGCGCACGCCCGTGATGCGGGCCCCATCCGATTCGATGAGCACGCCGCAGCCGGTGCCGCAGTAACAACAAGTGGCTTTGGTTTCCATGGAGAGCGGGGAAGCAACCGGCGTGCCAGACCCGTAGGGCGCATTAGCCGCGCCAGCGGCGTAATGCGCCGGATGCCACTCGGCGCAATACGCTTCGCTATTGCGCCCTACAGGTTCTGCCCGTCGGGCAGCCCCGGAATGACAGGGGGCGAGGATGCGCCAGGACGGTGCCGGCGCCTCATCCTGGTGCGTGGGCCATAGTCCGCGAGTTGCGCTAGACTGTCGTCCCCCGAACAAGAAGACCACACCGGCATGGAAGCCCCGGCCATCTGCCGCAAGAGCGCATTCAAGGCGCGCGCCGCCCTGGTCGGCGAGCGCATCGACCTGCGCGCCTGGGGCACGGTGGATAGCCTCGCCACCAGTCCGCTGACGGTGGAAGTGCGCGACGGCGGCATCGCCGTGCTGTTCCGCTACGGCGTCGTGGTCTTCTTCGACGTGGCGCCCGTGGATGAGCTGGGTTTCCTGGACAAGCTGCGCGCCTACGTGGTCCATCCCTACGAGCGGCCGGAGACGGAGGAGGTGGAGATCACCGTCAACCCGGAGGGCCGCGACGGGGTCAAGCCCGGCGGGATCAACTTCGAGGCCGGCACCCTGGAGCGCCTGCAGCTGGTGGCCGACATCCTCTCCAAGAGCGTGCTGCTGGCCCTCTACGAGGCGCGGGTTTCGGGGGAGTTCGACCGGGTCGAGCCCCTGGCCGGGGAGCTGGAGCAGAAGGGGCGCATCCCCGGACAGCAGCGCGCGCTGCTGAAGAACGTCGGCGCCATGCTGCTCATCGAGCAGCGCATGGTGGGGCGCGCGGAAGTGAGCGAAAAACCCGAGCTGCTGTGGGACCACCCCAACCTCGAGGGCCTGTACGTGCGCCTGCAGGACGAGTTCGAGCTCATCGAGCGGCACCAGGGCCTGGAGCGCAAGCTCAACCTGGTCGCCCACACGGCCCAGAGCATGCTGGAACTGCTCTCCTCGCGCCACTCGCTGCGCGTGGAGTGGTACATCGTCATCCTGATCGTTTTCGAAATCCTGCTCTCGCTCTACGACCTGTTCTTGCGGCGCTGAGCATGGAAGTTTTTCACACAAAGACACGAAGGCACCAAGACAAGAGCCCCGGTTACTCCAGCAGTCCTTTGTGTCTTTGTGTCTTCGTGTGAGACCATTTTCAGTCTCTCATCCCCAACAACCAGATAAGGAGACCACATGAACATCGGATTCATCGGGCTGGGCCTCATGGGCCGGCCCATGGCCATCAACCTCGCCCGCGGCGGCCACACCC
>CAYZLI010000058.1:0-19359 GCA_964479195.1 uncultured Rhodocyclaceae bacterium | reverse complement strand
TCCGATTTTGACCAAGCGCATGGAATACGGGCTTCGACTGACGAGCCCGGCCGAACCGCCGCCCGATGCGCGCGCGGCGTGTCCGCCGTCGTGGCGGGACCTGCTTCCGGACGGGCCGACCGTTGCGCTGTATTTCGGATCCGAGTTCTGCGAGGACCGGCTGCCCGAGCTTGCCGAGGCGATCGCATTTTGCGAGCTTGCGTGCGAGGTTGGCTGGGAGCCGACCCTCGCGACGCCGCTCGTCACGCCCGAGGGACTGCGAAGCGTCGACCGCCTCCTCGCCGGGCTCGCCGCGAACCGCCGGGAACTCGCCGTGGTCTTCAACGATTGGGGCGTGCTCGGGCTGCTGCGCGAGCATCATCCCTCGCTGCCGCGGCGCGCGGGCCGGCTGATCAACCGGTCGCTGCGCGATCCGCGCGCTTATCGCGACGCCCCCGCCGGCGCCGCGACACACGACGCCTCGCGCCACGCGAAGCTGCGTCGCTTTCTCGGCGGCCTCGGCGTCAGCGCCGTGGAAAGCGACGCGGACCTCGAGGGCGGTTATCTCGGCGACGGGTCCGGCGAGAACGGGGCGGGACTCGGCCGCGCCTTGCACCTCCCATTCACCTTCGCCGCGTCGGGGCGCGGCTGCCCGTTGAAGGCCGGTCTCTATCCCGAGGGCGGCGGCTTTGCCAAGGCCTTCGCGGATCGCTGTCCTGCGCCTTGCCGCGGCAGGCCGCTGCCCGTTTTGCGCCCCGACACCCCACTGCCCCATTGGCGTGCGGGCAACACGCTTTTCTACGAGCTGACGCGCGATGTCGCGCGCACGTGGTTGCCGCACGCCGATCGCATCGTCCTGCACGAGACGGCCGCGCCGTGAAAATCCTCGCGCCCGTGCGCAGTTGCGACGAGGTCCCGCCGCTGTGCGCCGCCGGCGCGCACGAGTTCTACTGCGGACTGACGCCGCCCGGCTGGGAGGAGGCGTTCGGCCCGGCATCGGTTCATCGCCGCAACGCCCGAGCGGCCGGCGTACCGAGCCTCGAAGACCTGCGCCGCATCGTTGCCCTGGCCGATCGCCGGCCGGTCTTCGTGACGCTCAATGCGCCGTCCTATCCTGCGGGCGCGGTGCCCCGGCTGACCGAGTTCGGCTGGATGCTCGTCCACGACGTCGGCGTGGCGGCGCTCATTGTCGCCGACTTCGAATTGCTGCTGGCGCTGTGCGAGCAAGGGATGGCCTCGCGAGTGCACGTCTCGAGCCTCGCCTGCTGCCGCAACCCCGGCGCGGCCGCGTTCTACCGGGACCTCGGCGTTTCGCGCGTGATCCTTCCCCGGCACATGACACTCCGGGAGATCGAGGAGACCGCGATCCCGGGGCTCGAATGCGAAGTCTTCGCTCTCAACGACGGCTGCGCGTTCGAGGAGGGAACCTGCTCGACCACGCACGCGTTTCGTCCCTACTGCATCGACGACCGCATCGGCCGCGGCCCGGCCCGCCTCGACGAGCGCTACGAGTTCTGGAAGTGGACGCTCAACAATTGCGGTTGCCAGACGAGCCGCGGCTACACGCTCGGCCCCTGTGGCCTGTGCGCGCTGCCCCGTCTCGCCCGGCTCGGCGTGGCGAGCCTCAAGGTCGTGGGCCGCGAGGCCTCGCTCGCGCGCAAGACGGCGTCGGTACGGCTCGCCGCCGCCGCGCTCGATCTCGCGGAACGCGGCGCCCGCCCCGAGGATATCCGCGGCGCCGTCGTGGCGGCGCGTGGCGCGCCGGAGCTGTGCCGGGACGCGCACCTCTGCTACTACCCGGACGTCTGGACCGAGCCCGCCGTCGCCGCGTCGCCGCAGCGTCGCACACGGAGCGGATCGTGCTGAAGACGCTGCGGCGCTTTGCGCATCACCTGTCCGGCAGGCGAAAGGCGCTCGCGGCCGTCTTCGTTCTGGGCCTGTGCGGTGCCGCGGTGACGCTTTCCACGCCGCTGCTGGGCATGGCGTTCGTCGATGCCGTGGCGGGCCGCGGCGACTTCGCCGCGGTCCCGCTCATCGCAGCGGCGCTCGTGGCGCTGTCGCTGCTCGATCTCGCCCTCGCCACGCTCGCGGGTCGCGTGCACGCGCGCCTGTCGGCCGAACTGCTGGCGGATCTGCGCGCGGCGCTTTTCGCGCGCTGCATCGACGGTCCCCTGGACGCGGTGGAGTCTTTCCGCCACGGCGACCTCCTCACCCGTTTCGGCACCGACGTGCCGCGCGTCCAGACGCTGCTCGTCGACGGCCTGCTCGGGGGTCTGCAGAGCCTGCTCTTTCTCGGCGTGGCGGCCGCCATCACGTTCACGCTATCGCCCGCGCTCGCGCTCTGGAGCTTCCTCGGCGTGTTGTCTGCGCTGGCGGCTGCGGCCGCGTTTCGCGGCCCTATCGAGGACCGGACGCGCCGCGTGCGCGATGCGATGGCCGAACTGTCGCACTTCCTGTCCGAGCGGCTGGGCGCATTGCGTGCGATTCGGCTGCATCGCGCGCAGAAGGAAGAACAGGCGCGCCTTGCCGCCGGCAGCGAGCGGCTCGCCCGCGAAGTCGTGGGTTTTCACGTACTCGACGCGGTGACGACGGGCGTGCCCGGCCTCGCGCTGACGCTCGCCCTGGCGTGGATTTACGTTGCGGGCGGCCGCTTGCTCGAGGCCGGGACGATCAGCCTCGGCACGTTCGTCGCTTTCGTCCTTTACCAAGGGCGCCTCTTCGGCCCCGCCCAGGGATTGCTCGCGCTCATCCGCAATCTGCAGGAAGCGCGGGTGAGTCTTGCGCGGGTCGCGGAGGTTCTGGGCCCGGACGATACCGGCATCGCGTGCGCGCCGAGCCGGGAGGGGGACGCCCGCCACGAAGGCGCGCTCGTGCTGGAGGACGTGACGTTCGCCTACGCCGGGAAGCCGCCTGTGTTCCGTCGCACGAACCTGCGCATCGAACCGGGAGAACGCGTGGCGCTTTTCGGCGCTTCGGGCGCGGGGAAATCGACGCTGGTCCATCTTGTCTTCGGCTTGCGCCAGCCCGGCGCCGGCCGCGTAACGATCGATGGCCGGCCGGCGCACGAGGTGGGCCGCGCGTCCGGCGCGATGACCCTCGCCTACGCGGGCGCCGAGCCCTTCCTGCTGCACGCCACCGTCGAGGAGAACCTGCGCTACGCCAATCCGGGGGCGAGTCGCGAGCACCTGGAACGTGCCGTTGCGCTGGCCGAGGCCGAATCGTTCATCGCGGCGCTGCCCGATGGCTATGCGACGATCGTCGGCGGGCGTGGACTCGCGCTCTCCGACGGCCAGCGACAGCGGCTCGGCCTGGCCCGTCTGTTTGTTCGCGATCCCCGCGTGCTCGTGCTCGACGAAGCCTTCTCCGGCCTCGATTTCGAGACGGAGATGCGCATCCGCCGCAACCTGTGGGAAGCGTTCCCCGGTCGCACGGCGCTCGTCATTTCGCACCGACCGGTCGGCCTCGCGGACTTCGATCGGATCCTCCTGCTGCGCGATGGCCGGCTCAGCGCGGCCGCACCGGACGAGATCCGCTCGCTCTTCTTCGCCGCCGCCGCCACCAATCGCCGAGTGGCGACGGCGGCCGTCAACGACGTCGCGCGCGTGCCATGACGGCTTTGCGCATCGGCGTCGTCGACACCGGCGTGAACCCGTGGCACTCGCACGCGCGAGGGAACATCACCGGCTGTCGCGTCCTTGTCGCAGCGGATGGCGCGATCCGCGAGGATGCCGACTTCCGCGATGCGTCCGGTCATGGCACGGCAGTGGTTGGCGTCATACGGGAAGCGTTTCCCGACGCCGAAATCTTCGCGGTCCGCGTGTTCGCCGCCGACGGTGCCACCTACCCATCGCTCGTCGCGCGCGGAATCCTGCGCGCTGCGGCAGCGGGATGCGATTTCGTCAACTTGAGCCTCTCGGTCCCGCCCGGCCCCGGAGCCGAAGCGGTAGCCGCCGCCTGCGCCGCAGCCGTCGACGCAGGATGCGTACTCGTCGCATCGGCACAGCCCGACCGGCCGGGCTGGCTGCCCGCCTCGCTTCCGGGCGTCTATGCCGTCACGGCCGACGACACGCTGGGCCTTGGCGAGGTCCGCGATCGCGGCTCGCGGCGGCTGCTCGCCCCGGGACGACCGCGCGATCTCGAAGGCGTGCCGACGGACGCGAACTTCAGCGGTCATTCGTTCGCATGCGCGCGAGGTTTGGTGTACGTGGCGAGACAACGCTTTGCTGCAACGCAGCAAAGCGGCGCCGCGGCGCTTGCCGTTTTCGGATAACGCCCAACCGAGGCCCGTGCCTAGAATCCACCGCACTCGCGCTCGGCACAACAAAGCGAAGAGAAGAGCGCGCGACCAGAAGGAACTTTGGAGGAGGAGACAATGAAGCACATCACGCAAACGGCGCTCGCCGTCTGGCTGGTCTGTATCGGCTGCGCCGCCTACGGCGCGGCCACGGACCAGGAGATCGCGCGCCTGGGCAAGGACCTCACGCCTGTGGGGGCCGGGCGGGCGGGCAACAAGGAGGGCACGATTCCGGAATGGACCGGCGGCCTCACCAGGCCGCCCGCGGGCTGGAAGCCGGGCCAGAAGCGCATCGATCCCTTCAAGGACGACAAGCCGCTGTACGCCATAGACGCCAGCAACGTCGACAAGTACAGGGACAAGCTCTCCGAGGGCCAGCAGGCGCTGGTGAAGACCCTCAAGGGCTACCGGATGGACGTCTATCCCACCCGGCGCTCCTGCGGCTTTCCCGACTTCGTGTACGAGCGCACCCGGACCAACGCCAAGGAGGCGAAGCTTGCCGCCAACGAATGGGGCCTGGAGAAGGCGGGCGGTGCAGCCGTGCTGTTCCCCATCCCGAAGAGCGGCGCGGAGGCCATGTGGAACCACAAGCTGCGCTACATGGGCGAGGGCCGCATCGAGTACTACGCCACCATCTTCTCCAGCAAGAGCGGCGAGTTCACGCCCCTGGTGCAGGACCAATGGACGACGGTGCCCTTCCACAACCGCAACAACAAGGGCATCGACGAGGTGCATGGCGTCGAGATGAAGCTGCTCAACGCGGTGGTCTCGCCGGCGGCGCGCACCGGCGAGCTGATCCTCGCCCACTGGTTCATGAACGCGGCGAGCGACGCCTGGCTCTACTTTCCGGGCCAGCGCCGGGTGCGCCGCGCGCCGACTTTCGCCTATGACAACCCGGTGCCGGGCTACGAGAACCTGGAGACCGTCGACCAGTACCCGATGTTCGCCGGCGCCATGGACCGCTACAACTGGAAGCTGGTGGGCAAGCAGGAGCTGGTGATCCCCTACAACAGCTGGAAGTGGATCGACAAGGGCCGCAAGTACAAAGATATCTACGGGCCGGACTACATCAACCGCGACCTGGTGCGCTACGAGCTGCACCGCGTCTGGAAGGTGGAGGCGACGCTGAAGGAAGGCATGCGCCACATCTTCCCGAAGCGCGTGTTCTATCTCGACGAGGACAGCTGGGCCATCATGGTGGCGGACAACTACGACGCCCAGGGCAAGGTCTGGCGCGTGCAGGAGTCGAGCATCTACGTCGCGCCGGAAATCCCCGCCTGCGTCGGCCAGGAGTTCATGTCCTATGACCTGAACGTCGGCCGCTACATCGGCGAGAACGCCACGCAGGAGCGGCCCGAAACCGACTGGCTGGCCGGGCGCGAGGGCCGCATCGAGAAGAACAAATTCAACCCGGACGAGCTGCGCCGCGTCGGCGACCGCTGAGCGCCAGGACAGGGCAAAGGAGGAGACATGAACATGCGGAAAAACGTACTGCATCGCCGGCGCACTCGGGCCGCTGCGGTCGCGCTGGGCAGCCTCGGCCTGCTCGCAGCGCAGCCGGGCCTGGCCTTCAAGATCGAAGGCGAGTCGGTGAGCGGCAGCTTCGACTCGACGATTTCCCTGGGTATCCAGAAGCGCCTGTCGTCCCGCGACTGCAGCATCATCGGCAACGACAACGGCGGCTGCACCTCGGATACGGGCACGCTGGGCGAGTTGGTCAACGGTCCCGGGGGCGGGGTCAGTTCGCCGCCCAACTTCAATTACCTGCAGGCGGACGACGGCAACCTGAACTTCAACAAGGGCGACATCACTTCCTTCGCCCTGAAGGGCACGCACGAGCTGTTCCTGAAGTTTCCGGAGAAGTTCTCGGGCCTGGTGCGGGCCACCTGGGTCAGGGACTTCAAGGCGGGCGACACGCGCAGCACCCCCTTGTCCGACGAGGCCAAGGACCTGGCGGTGCGGAACTGGACCTGGCTCGATGCCTGGGTGGCCAAGGACTTCCACATCGGCGAGCGCCCGGCCAAGGTGAAGATCGGCAACCAGGTCGTCTCCTGGGGCGAGGACATCTTCATCTACGGGGGCATCAATGCCACCAACGCCATCGATCTGCGCAAGTTCCACACCCCGGGCACCCAGTTGAAGGAAGTGTTCCGGCCCGCGCCCATGGCCTCCTTCAACCTGGGCCTGACGGACAGCGTGAGCCTGGAGGGCTACTACCAGTGGCAGTGGAACGGCTTCCAGTTCGATCCGGTGGGGACCTACTTCTCGGGGGCCGACGTCATCGGCAAGGGCGCCGGCCCGGCCTTCGTCACCAACGCCCTGGCCACGGCCTTCGGCTTCGGGCCCTGCGGCGACCTGAACACGACCAACCCGGCGACCGCAAGCAAATACACGCTGGCCGAATTGACGGCCAACGGCTGCGTCGTGCCCCGCGGCGAGACGCGCCGGCCCCAGGACGGCGGCCAGTTCGGCCTGGCGGCCCGCTTCAAGCCGGAAGGCTGGGGCACGGAGTTCGGCGCCTACTATCTGCGCTTTCACGACAAGATTCCCTTCGTCGGCTTCGTGGTGGACGGCAGCCCGCAGAATGCCCTCGGCCTGCGCTACTTCGAGGATTACGGCGAGAAGCGGAACGTGTACGGGCTGTCGTTGAACACCAAGGTGGGCGACGTGGCGGTCGGCGCGGAGATTTCCTACCGGCCCAAGGACAGCGTGGGCATCGATCCGACCGTGCCCGCGGCCGGCCCCTATGCGGCCTTTGCCAACCCGGGGGTGCCCATCCGCGGCTTCGTGGACGAGAAGAAATGGCAGGCCCACCTGACGGGCTTCTACCTGATCGCGCCGTCGAGCCCGCTGGGCAGCCTGATGACGGCCTTGGGGGCGGGGGAAGGCTTCATCCTGGCCGAGGCGGCGCTCGCCCGCTATCCCAACCTGGACCTGTCCGGGGCCATTCCCTACCTGCTGCCGAACTATGAGCTGCCCAGCAAGAGCTCCTGGGGCTATGTCCTCTCCGCCGGGCTGACTTATCCGAACGTCTGGGCCAGCGGCTGGAACCTCACGCCGCAGATCGATTTCGCCCATGACGTGAAGGGCACCAGCCCGAACACGATTCCCTTCGTCGAAGGGCGCCGGGCAGCCACCTTCTCCCTCAACTTCGACCGGGCGAGCCGCTGGAAGGCCAACTTCGGCCTCACCCGCTTCTGGGGCGGCGGCAACAACAACCTGCTGCGCGACCGGGACATGGTGTACGGCAGCGTGAGCTACTCGTTCTGAGCGTCACGGCCTGACATTTCTCGTGGGTAAGGGGGCGCCGGCCGGCGCCGCCCCGCCCGGTAGCCGCGCATCATGATCGTCAAGCTTGTCGGGCGGCTGGAACGCCTGCTCTTCGAAAACCGCGCCGCCGTCCTCGGCGCCCTGGCGGCGCTCACCGCCGTGATGGCGGCGTTCGCCGTCCAGCTGCGGATGGACGCGGGCTTCGACAAGCAGCTGCCCCAGGGCCACGAGTACATCCAGACTTTCTTCCAGTTCCGCGAGGAGGTGTTCGGCGCCAACCGCATCGTCGTCGTCGTGCATCCGCGCCAGGGCGAGATCTGGACGGCACCGGCCCTGAAGAAGCTCTACGACGTTACCCAGTCGGTGATGTTCCTGCCCGGCGTCGATCGCCGCACCGTGTCCTCCCTGTGGACGCCGACCACCCGCGTGCTGGAGGTGACGGAGGAGGGCTTTCGCGCCGAGGACGTGATCGGCGGCGACGTCACGCCGGACCAGCTCTCGCCGGACAAGATCGAGCGCATCCGGCGCAACGCGGTGGCCGGCGGCTATATCGGCAACCTGGTGGCGAGCGACAACGGCGGCGCCATGATCGTCGCCGACCTGCTCGAATTCGACCCGAAGACCAAGGCCCGGCTGGACTACCTGGACTTCGCCGCGCGCCTGGAAAGCGAGCTGCGCGGCAGGCACGAGGACGCCGCGTTCGAAATCCAGATCGTCGGCTTCGCCAAGCAGATCGGCGACATCGCCGAGGGCGCCAAGAGCGTGGTGCAGTTCTTCCTGCTCGCCTTCCTCCTGACGGCGGTGGCGGTCTATGCCTACTCCCGCTCCTGGAAGCTGACCTTCCTGCCCCTGTTCTGTTCGCTCGTTTCGGTGGTCTGGCAGTTCGGCACCCTGCGCCTGCTCGGCTACGGCCTCGACCCGCTGGCGATCCTGGTGCCCTTCCTGGTCTTCGCCATCGGCGTCTCCCATGGCGTGCAGCAGATCAACTTCATCGCCAAGGAAATCTGCGCCGGCGCCGACACGGCCACCGCGGCGCGGCGCAGCTTCAGCGGCCTGCTGATCCCCGGCTCCATGGCCCTGGTCACGGCCTTCGTCGGCTTCGCCACGCTGGCGCTGATCCCCATCCCCATGATCCGCGAGCTGGGGATCACGGCCTCCATCGGCGTTGCCTACAAGATCGTCACCAACCTGGTCATGCTGCCGGTGACGGCCTCCTACTTCCGCTTCGACGACGGCTACATCGAGCGGGCCAACCGCCTGCGCGGGCTGCGCGTGCGCGCCATGGGCTTCCTGGGGCGTATCGGCGAGACGCGCAATGCGGCGATCGGCACGGCGCTCTGCGCCGCCCTCTTCGCCGTCGCCTACACGCAAAGCCAGGGGCGGCACGTCGGCCACCTCAAGCCGGGTGCCCCGGAACTGCACGCGGACGCCCGCTACAACCGGGATGCCGCCGCCATCGTCAGCCGCTTCGACCTGGGCCTGGACGTGCTCACGGTGGTGTTCGAGGCGCCCAAGGACGGCTGTTACCGCCACGAGATCATGGCCCACATGGACCAGTTCGCCTGGCAGATGTCCAACGTCCCCGGCGTGCTCTCCGTCGCCTCCGTGGCGCAGCTCGCCAAGCAGGCCTACGCGGGGACCAACGAAGGCCACCCGAAATGGACGGCGCTGGCCCGCGACGAGCGCTCGCTCGCCAATTCGGTGGGCCTCATTCCCGAGGGCACGGGCCTCTTCAATCCCGGCTGCACCGTGCTGCCGGTCAACATCTTCCTCGCCGACCACAAGGCGGCGACCATCAAGACCGCCGTGGCGGCGGTGCGGGAGTTCCGCGAGCGGGAGAGGCTCGACGGCGTGCAGGTGCGCCTGGCGAGCGGCAATGTGGGCGTGCAGGCGGCCACCAACGAGGTGCTGGAGACCACCGAGCTGCCCATGATGCTCTATGTCTACATCACCATCGTCGCCCTGGTGCTGCTCACCTACCGCGACTGGCGGGCGATGATCGCCTGCTGCCTG
Organism: uncultured Rhodocyclaceae bacterium; assembly: GCA_964479195.1. Taxonomy (GTDB): domain Bacteria; phylum Pseudomonadota; class Gammaproteobacteria; order Burkholderiales; family Rhodocyclaceae; genus Desulfobacillus. The sequence continues at coordinate 9,803 of CAYZLI010000058.1, read as the reverse complement.
CCCCTCACGCTCGCCACCTTCCTCGGCTACTGGTTCATGAAGGAGCTGGAGATCGGCCTGACCGTGGCCACGCTTCCGGTCATGGTGCTGGCCGTCGGCATAGGCGTGGACTACGCCTTCTACATCTACAACCGGCTGCAGCTCTACCTCGCCCAGGGTGCCGACATCGTCACCGCCTTCCGCCAGGCCCTGCTGGAGACGGGCAACGCGACGATCTTCACGGCCCTGACCCTTTCCATCGGCGTGGCGACCTGGTCGTTCTCGGCCCTCAAGTTCCAGGCCGACATGGGCATGCTGCTGACCTTCATGTTCATGGTGAACATGGTGATGGCCATTACCCTGCTGCCGGCCCTGGCGGTGATGATCGACGTGCTGATCCCGCGCCGGCGTCCGGTGCGGGCGCCGTTCCTGGTTCACTGACATGCCCCTGAAATCCCTTCTCGACCGCCTGCGCCACGCACCGCCCCCAGCGCCCAACGAGCTGCCCTTCCCGCGCCAGGAGCTCGCCGTGGCCGCGCTGCTGGTCGAAGCCGCGCAGATCGACCGCCGCGTGAGCGCGGAGGAGCGCGCTGCCGTGGCCCGGCTGGTGCGCAGCCGCTTCGCCCTGCCCGACGTGGAGGCGGCCCGCCTGCTCGAGCTGGCGGGCGGCGAGTTTGCCGCGGCGCTCGACGACTGGGTGTTCATCCAGGCCGTGCGCGAGGGATTTTCGGCGCCGGAACGGGTGGCTGTCCTCGAGATGATCTGGGAAGTGGTCTACGCGGACGGGCATCTGGCGCGCTTCGAGCAACTGTTCATGCAGCGTATGGGCGAAGCGCTGGGCATCGACGCCCAGGCGGCAGAGGGGGCGCAGGAGCGCGCCTTCGCCCGGACTTGCGCCGGGAAGGAACGGGGCGGCGAAGCATGACGCGGCGCATCGTTATGGTCTTCGCGGCGGCGCTGGCGTTCTCGCCCGTGCTGTGCGCGGCGCAAGAGGCCAGCCCGGTCCGGTCGCCGAGCGCGTTCAAGGCCCCCCATGCCGCCAAGGCGCCCCTGATCGGCGCGGTGCGCGCGGGCAAGCGGATCGTCGCCGTCGGCGACTATGGCACCGTGCTGCTCTCCGACGACGACGGGCGCACCTGGCGCCAGGCGGCCGAGGTGCCGACGCGCGAGACGCTTTTGGCGGCAAGCTTCATCGATGCGCAGCGCGGCTGGGCCGTGGGGCACGGCGGCCTCGTCCTCGCCACGCGCGACGGCGGTGAAACCTGGGCGCGGTCGTATTCCGCCGGGCCGGAGGTCGTGCTGTTCTCGGTGCGCTTCGCCGATGCCGAACGGGGCCTCGCCGTCGGCGCCTTCGGCTTCGCCATGGAGACCCGGGACGGCGGGCGCAGCTGGCGCCGGCTCGCCATCGCCCAGGGCGATCAGGCCGACCGCCATCTCTATAGCCTGTTCGCCGGGGCCGACGGCAGCCTGTGGATCGCCGCCGAGGCCGGCGTCGTTTTCCGCTCCCACGACGGCGGGCGCAGCTTCGAGGCGCTGGCGCTGCCTTACCACGGCTCCCTGTGGGGCGGCACGGTGCTGCGGGACGGCTCGGTGCTGGTGTGGGGCATGCGCGGGCACGTGCTGCACAGCGCCGATCAGGGGCGTTCCTGGCGCGAGCTGTCCAGCGGCACCGATCAGGCGCTCACGGCCGGCGTGCAAACGGCCGGCGGCGAGATTGTCCTGGCCGGGCTGGGCGGCGTGGTCGTTCGCAGCCGGGACGGCGGCCGCACTTTTTCCGTACAGACCCGCCCGCAAAGACAGGCGCATACGGCCCTGGTCGAAGCCGGCGGTTCGCTGCACACGTTCACGCTTGCCGGCATCGGCGGCAGCATCGACCGATAAACCGCTGTCCATCCCTCAACCACCGACACTTGGGAGCCATCCGTGAAAACCTACCTCAATACCATCAACGGTCAGCTTGTGGGCTCGGGCCAGAGCTTCGAGTCGATCAATCCCGCCACCGGCGAGGCCCTGGGCCGCGCGCCCATCTCCACGCCTAAGCAGGTGGCCGAAGCGATTGCCGCCGCCCGGGCAGCCCAGCCGGCCTGGGCGGCGCGCCCCGATGCGGAACGCAAGGCCCTGATGATGCGGGTGGCCGAAGTGATCAAGCAGAACGCACCCTACCTGGCCGAATGGGTGACCCGGGAGCAGGGCAAACCGCTGGGCGGCGTCGGGCCGGATCAGGTGCCGGGCGCGCGCTTCGAGCTGTGGGGCTGTGAAGTATGGACCCAGGTGCCGGCCAGTCTCGACCTTCCCGTCGAGGTGGCCTTCGAGGATGAGACGCGCCGTGACGAGGTCCATCGCAAGCCCTATGGCGTGGTCGCCGCCGTCGCTCCGTGGAACTGGCCTTTGCTCATCGCCATCTGGCAGATCGTCCCGTCGATACGCGCCGGCAACACGGTCGTCATCAAGCCGTCCGAATACACCACGATCGGCACCCTGGAACTGGTGCGCCTGATCGGCGAAGTGCTGCCCAAGGGCGTGGTCAACACCGTCAGCGGCCCGGGCGAAGTGGGCTCCCGGCTGGTCGGCGACCCCGGGATCGACAAGATCATGTTCACCGGCTCCGGTCCTACGGGGGCGAAGATCGCCGAGGCGGCGGCGCGCAACCTGGTGCCGACCACCATGGAACTGGGCGGCAACGATGCGGCCATCGTGCTGCCCGATGCCGACCCCAAGGCCATGGCCATGGGGCTGTTCTGGGGCGCCTTCCTCAACATGGGGCAAACCTGCGCCTGCGCCAAGCGGCTCTACGTCCATGAGAGCCTCTTCGAGCCGACGGTGCAGGCCCTCAAGGAGCTGGCCGAGGCGATGCCGATGGGCAACGGCATGGATGAAGGCACGGTCATGGGCCCGATCCAGAACAAGATGCAGTTCGACAAGGTTGTCTCCCTGGTGGAGAGCGCCAAGCTGGCCGGTGCCACCATCGTCTGCGGCGGGCAGCCGAAGGACGGCCCCGGCTACTTCTATCCGCTCACCCTGGTCACCGGCCTCGCGGATGGCGCCCGGCTGGTGGACGAGGAGCAGTTCGGCCCGGTGCTGCCCATCATCAAGTACCGCGACGTGGAGGAGGCCATTGCCAGCGCCAATCGGCTGGATGCGGGCCTGGGGGCGTCGGTCTGGTCGTCCGATGTCGAGGCGGCCAAGCAAGTGGCAAGCCGTATTCAGGCCGGCACGGTGTGGATCAACCAGCACGGCATGATCCACCCCATGGTGCCGTTTGGGGGCGCCAAGGGCTCCGGTTATGGCGTGGAGTTCGGTGTCGAGGGCTTGAAGTCCGTGACCCGGCCCCAGGTCATCAGCGTGAAGAAGTGAGCCTGTTCGTACTCCTTGCACCAGGGCTGATTGGACCCCTCTCCCCGCGGGGAGGGGGCATGCGGGCAAGCTGAGTAGCCTTGTCCTGCCGGCGGGGCGGGTGAGACAATTCTCCTGCCATGAGCGGAAACCTTTTCATCGTCGCCGCGCCCTCGGGCGCGGGCAAGACCACGCTGGTCCGGATGCTGCTGGAGCGGGATGCCCAGATCCAGCTCTCGGTCTCCCATACGACGCGCGCCCCGCGGCCCGGCGAGCAGAACGGGCGCGAATACCATTTCGTGGATCTGCCGACCTTCCTCGCCATGGGCGAGCGGGGCGAATTCCTCGAAAGCGCCGAGGTGCACGGCAACCATTACGGCACCTCGCGCCCGTGGACCGAGCAGCAGATGGCGGCCGGCCGCGACATCCTGCTGGAAATCGACTGGCAGGGGGCGCAGCAGGTGCGGCGCCTGTTCCCCGGCTGCACCGGGATTTTCATCATGCCGCCCTCGGTCGAAGAATTGGAGCGGCGCCTGCGCGGGCGGGGCCAGGACAGCCCGCAGACCATCGCCCGCCGGGTCGCTGCCGCCCTCGGCGAAATGCATCACGTGGGCGAGTTTGAATATGTTATTATTAACAATAAGTTGCAGGAGGCGATCGAAGACCTCCAGAGCGTCGTGCGCGCCGTGCGCCTGCGCTTTGCCGCGCAACGGGATCGCCACCGCACGCTTTTTTCGTTTCTCGCACAGGAAAGGTAGTCCATCATGGCCCGCATCACCGTCGACGATTGCCTCAAGAGGATTCCCAACCGCTTCCAGCTCACCCTGGCGGCCACCTACCGCGCCCGCCAGCTCACCGTGGGTTCCTCGCCGCTGATCGGCTCCGACAAGGACAAGCCCACCGTGGTCGCCCTGCGCGAGATCGCCGCCGGCAAGGTCGGCCTGGAAGTGCTCAACCGCGGCCAGGCATAGGTCGCAACCGTGGGGATGGTGAATGCACATGCATCGGCTCGCCGCGCCATCCTCCGGCTCCATCCCGCCGCGCTCGCCCGACGCTGAGCTCCACGCCCAGCTCGGGCAGCTCCAGGCGGCGGTTGCCGCCTACCTCAAGCCCGAGGACCTGGCCCGGCTCGAAGCCGCCTTCCGCTTTTCCGCCGAGGCCCACCAAGGGCAGTTCCGCGTCAGCGGCGAGCCCTACGTTTCGCATCCCCTGGCGGTGGCGGCGATCCTTGCCGAATGGCACCTGGACGCCCAGGCGCTGGTCGCCGCGCTGCTGCACGACGTCACCGAAGATACCGAGATCACCAACAAGGAGATCGGCGAGCAGTTCGGCAAGGTGACCGCCGAGCTGGTGGACGGGGTGTCCAAGCTCGACAAGATCGAGTTCCAGTCCGTCGAGGACGCCCAGGCGGAAAATTTCCGCAAGATGCTGCTGGCGATGGCGCGGGACGTGCGTGTCATCCTCATCAAGCTGGCCGACCGGCTGCACAACATGCGCACCCTGGACGCGGTGCGGCCCGACAAGCGCCGGCGCATCGCCCGCGAAACCCTGGAGATCTACGCGCCCATCGCCAACCGGCTGGGCCTGAACAACCTCTACCGGGAGCTGCAGGAGCTCGCCTTCCGCCACCTCTACCCCATGCGCTACGGGGTGCTGGCCAAGGCCATCAAGGCGGCCCGCGGCAACCGCCGGGAGGTGGTGAGCAAGATCCTCAAGGGCATCAAGGGACGGCTGGCCCAGGCGAAGGTCCCGGCCGAGGTGATGGGCCGCGAGAAGCACCTGTACGGCATCTACCGCAAGATGCGCGGCAAGTCCCTGTCCTTCTCCCAGGTGCTGGACATCTACGGCTTTCGCGTCATCGTCAAGGACGTGGCCACCTGCTACCTCGCCCTGGGCGCGCTTCACAGCCTGTACAAGCCGGTGCCCGGCAAGTTCAAGGACTACATCGCCATCCCCAAGGCGAACGGCTACCGGTCCCTGCACACGACGCTGATCGGCCCCTACGGCACGCCGGTGGAGGTGCAGATCCGCACCACCGAGATGCACCATGTGGCCGAGTCGGGGGTGGCTTCCCACTGGCTGTACAAGGACGACGAGTCCCTCTCCGACCTGCAGCAGCGCACCCACAAGTGGCTGCAGTCCCTGCTGGAGCTGCAGTCGGCCTCGGGCGATTCGGCCGAGTTCCTGGAGCACGTCAAGATCGACCTCTTTCCGGGCGAGGTATACGTCTTCACGCCCAAGGGCAAGATCCTCGCCCTGCCGCGCGGCTCCACGGCGGTGGACTTCGCCTATGCGGTGCACACGGACATCGGCAACCGCTGTGTCGCCTGCCGCATCAACCACGAGCTGATGCCCCTGCGCACGGAGTTGAGGAACGGCGACCAGGTGGAGATCATCACCGCGGCCCACGCCAATCCCAACCCGGCCTGGCTCTCCTACGTCAAGACGGGCAAGGCGCGCTCCCAGATCCGCCACTTCCTGAAGACCACCCAGTACGAGGAATCGGCCGCCCTGGGCGAGCGCCTCCTGGGCCAGGCCCTGCGCCCCTTCGATCTCGCGCTGGGCCAGATCGGCTCGGCGGTGTGGGACAAGTTTGTGCACGAGTGCGGCGCCAAGTCGAAGAAGGAGATCCTCACGGACATCGGCCTGGGCAAGCGCCTGCCGGCCATCGTCGCCCGGCGCCTGGCCGCCGGCCGCGACGAACAGGTCGGCGCATCCGCCGAGCCCAGGCCCCAGAGCCCGATTCTCATCCGCGGCACCGAGGGCATGGCCGTGCAGCTCGCCAAGTGCTGCCGGCCCATCCCGGGCGACCCCATCGTCGGGGTCATCAAGAAGGGCCAGGGGCTGGTGGTCCATCTGGCCGACTGCCCGAGCATCCAGCGGATGCGCGGCGAGCGGGCGAAATGGGTGGACGTGGAGTGGGAGCGCGACGGCGGTCGCCTGTTCGAGGTGGCGATCAAGGTCGAGGCGGAAAACCAACGGGGCGTGCTGGCCAAGGTGGCGCAGGAGATCGCCGAGGCGGGCTCGAACATCCAGTATGTGAGCATGGACGAGGAGCGCGGCGTCTACACCGCCCTCTTTTTCACCCTGCAGGTATCCAACCGCACGCACCTTGCCCGGATCATCCGCGCCCTGCGGGGCATTCCCGAGGTAGTGCGCATTTCCCGGGTCCGGGAGTAAAATCCCCGCTTTCCCGATTTCACAAGGCGGCACCCATGGCACTGTACGAATCCGAGCATACCAAGTTCATGCGCGAATGGCTGGAAAAGCACCCCGGGGAGACCGAGGTCAAGAAGACCGGCCGCGCCCTGTGGTGGGACAAGGCGCCGCAGCACCCCGAGGAGGCCCGGCGCCTCAAGGACTCGAAGGTGCCGCAGAAGAGCTACTACTACCTGACCAACTGACGTAGGGCGCATTAGCCGCGCAGCGGCGTAATGCGCCGGATGCATCCTGCGGCGCAGCACGTGCGGCGGAAGACGTCCGGCGCAATGCGCTTCGCCCTTCGACAGGCTCAGGACAGGCTTATTGCGCCCTACGAACCGGCCCTCCTTGCTCGCGCCTTCCGTCGCCTTCGTCGATCTCGAAACCACCGGCGCCAACCCGGTGCATGACCGCGTCATCGAGATCGGCATCGTCAAGGTCCGCGACGGTCGGCTGGAATACGAGTGGTCCTCGCTCGTCAATCCCGGCGCGCCCATCCCGCCCATGATCCAGGGCTTCACCGGCATCACCAATGCCATGGTGCGGGATGCACCGGCCTTCGAGGACATTGCCGAGGAAGTGCTGGCGCGCCTGGACGGCAGCCTGTTCGTCGCCCACAACGCGCGCTTCGACTACGGCTTCCTCAAGAACGAATTCAAGCGGCTGGACATCGCCTTCCAGCCGCGCGTGCTGTGCACCGTGAAACTCTCCCGCGCCCTCTATCCGGAGCATCACCGGCACGGGCTGGACGCCCTCATCGTCCGCCACAACCTCGCCTGCGCGGCGCGCCACCGCGCCCTGGGCGATGCCCGCGCCCTGTGGGACTTCGTGCAGCTCGCCTACGCGGAAAGGCCGGCGGCGGCGATCGAAGCGGCCCTGGCCAAGGCCATGAAGACGCCCAGCCTGCCCTCGGGGCTGGAGCGGGCCGTGCTCGATGCGGTGCCGGAGGGGCCGGGCGTCTATCTCTTCTTCGGCGAGAGCTCGCGATCGCCCGGCGGCGAGATCGACCTGCCCCTCTACATCGGCAAGGCGGTGAACATGCGCGCCCGGGTGCAGTCGCATTTCGCCTCCGACCATGCGGCCGGGCGCGCCATGCGCATCGCCCGCGAAGTGAAGCGCATCGAATGGGTCGAGACCGCCGGCGAGCTGGGGGCGCTGCTCAAGGAAGCCCGGCTCATCAAGGAGCGCCAGCCGATCCACAACCGCCATTTGCGGCGCAACGACGATCTGTGCGCCTATCGCCTGCAGGAGGCCGCCGCGGGCGACGTGGCCCTGGAGCTGGTTCCCCTGCGCGAGGCGGCCGCGGAAGAACTGGGCGGGCTCTTCGGCCAGTTCAAGTCCAGCCGCGAAGCCGCGAATACCCTGCGCGAACTGGCTGGGGCCCACGGCCTGTGCCACAAGCGGATCGGCTTGGAGCAGGGCCGCGGCCCCTGCTTCGCCCACCAGCTCAAGCGCTGCCATGGCGTGTGCGTGGGCAAGGAGAGCCCCGCCAAGCACGACCTGCGCCTGAAGACGGCGCTGGCGGTGCTCAGGCTGAAGACCTGGCCCTTCCCGGGGCGCATCGCCATCCGGGAGCACAATGCCGACCTCGGCCGCACCGACTGGCACCTGTTCGAGTCCTGGTGCTACCTGGGCACGGCGAGAAGCGAAGCCGAGCTGCACGAGGCCACCGGCGCGCGCCAGGCGCCCGCCTTCGATCTGGACACCTACAAGATTCTCAAGCGCGAGCTGGAGCGCCGCGCCGGTTCCCTGGATATCGTCAGGCTGCACGAACATGGCCGATGAATCGGGGAAAGTGCGCGTCTCCAAGCTGATGTCCGAGCAGGGGCTGTGCTCGCGCCGCGAGGCGGATGCCTACATCGAGCGCGGCTGGGTGTTCGCGGACGGCGACCGCGTCACCGAGCTGGGCACGCGGATTCTTCCCACCCAGAAGATCACCCTGAGCAAGGCGGCGCAAAGCAGCCAGTTGGCCCGGGTGACCATCCTCCTGCACAAGCCGGTGGGCTACGTCTCGGGGCAGGCCGAGCAGAGTTACAAGCCCGCAGTCACGCTGATTGGCGCGCAGTCCCGCTTCCAGGGGGACAAGTCCCCCCAGCGCTTCAACCCGGTGCACCTGAAGGGCCTGGCGCCGGCCGGACGGCTGGACATCGATTCCACGGGCCTGCTGGTGCTGACCCAGGACGGGCGCATCGCCAAGCTGCTGATCGGCGAGGACTCGCGCATCGAGAAGGAGTACCTGGTGCGCGTCGAAGGCCAGCTCGCGGCAAAGGAGCTGGCCCTGCTCAACCACGGCCTGTCCCTGGACGGCCAGGCGCTCAGGCCGGCCAAGGTGAGCTGGCAGAACGAGGACCAGTTGCGCTTCGTCCTGCGCGAGGGCAAGAAGCGCCAGATCCGCCGCATGTGCGAACTGGTGGGCCTGAAGGTCACCGGCCTGAAGCGCATCCGCATCGGCAGCGTCAAGCTGGGCGACCTACCGCCGGGCAAGTGGCGCTACCTGCAGGACGACGAGCGCTTCTGAGCGGAGCGGAAATGCCTGGCCGTGAGCCGGCATACCGGCGCCAGGCGGGAGGCCGCCCAGCAGGCCATGGCCGGCAAACGGAGGGAGGAAATGAGCTACCTGATACCGACGTCCATCGCTTCGGCCCGCCTTGTCCTCGACATTCCCAGGGAAGAGGACTGGGTCCCCCTGCACGGCTACTATTCCGACCCCGAGAGCGTCAGGTACACCTTTCAGCAGCCCCTGGCCGGGGAGGAGACGCGGCGGGTGGTGGCCTCTCTGGTCCGGCACTGGCAGCGCAGGGGCTACGGCCCCTACGTGCTCCGGGACAACGGCAGCGGAACGGTGGTGGGCCTGGTCGGCCTCTGGTTCCCCAAGGCATGGCCGGAAACCGAGATCAAGTGGGCGGTGCTCCGGGGAGCCTGGGGCAAGGGCTATGCCAGCGAGGCGGTCCGCGCCGTCCAGGCGATGGCGGCCCGCCACCTGCCGAACCTGCAGCCCATCAGCCTGATCCACGCCGAGAATGCACGCTCCATTCAACTGGCCCAGGCCGTCGGCGCCGCGCTGGAGAAGGAGATCGACTTTCGCGGCGGCGTGTTCCACGTCTATCGGCATCCCCGCGCCGGCACCCCCGCCACCGGTTGAGCCGCTACCCGATCTACGCGCGCGACGCCTGCCCTTTGCGCTGAATGAACTCGATCTTGTAGCCGTCGGGATCGGCGGCAAAGGCAATGACCGTCGTGCCGTGCTTCATGGGCCCCGCCTCCCGCGTCACGGTGCCGCCGCGCTGTTT
>CAYZLI010000057.1:6303-19405 GCA_964479195.1 uncultured Rhodocyclaceae bacterium | reverse complement strand
CTTGGTCGTTGGTTCGAGTCCAACACGGCCCACTCGGTTTTCCGCGAGGTGCTGTGCGACCTCGCTAGGCCGGAGGCTTCGCAATGGAAGCAGTCCCATAATCCCTTGGTCGTTGGTTCGAGTCCAACACGCCCCACTCGGTTTTCCGCGAGGTGCTGTATAACGTGGTTCCGCCTGGAACTGACGCCGCCAACAGCTACTTCCGCCCATAGGTAGCGTCATGGTCCGGCGCGATGGCCAGGAAGCGAATGCAATTGCCTTCCCGGAGGACTGTCGCGCGCCGGCTGCCGGTGATCCGGATCGAATAGATCGCGTCATGACCCGCAGGCGGCGGAACACTGGTGATCTTTTCCCACTTCAAGCCGGCGTCCCGGTAAACCTGGCCCCAGGTCATCTGCCGCACCTTGCGAAGCGTGTCCAGCACGCGCTGAGACTCCGCCTTGTCCAGTCGCAGCCAGGTGCTTTGAAAGACCTCGCTGTTAAGGTCGAGCAGGACGGGGTTTTCTTGTTGTTCTCTTTGTCTTGCCACCTGCTAGCTCCTGAAAGACCGCATCAGGCTCGGACTCCACGGCCGGATGCTTCGCCGCCCACTGCAAGGCCTGCGCCAATTCCTCGCGCGCCTGCGGCTGATGGAGCCAAAGCTCGTTTTCCGGGATGACCAGCGCCGTACGCACCAGCCATACGCCAGGTTCCCGTTCCTCAACGAGAACCTGACGTCCCGCGAATTCCTTTCCCAGCGAAATCTGGCCATTGGCCCCAATGACCTTTACGGCTGTTTTGCCTTCAAGACTCGTTTCCATATCTACCTCTCGCCAACGCGGGCGTGCCGGGAGTCCGAGAACATGCCGCGCGCAGATTGCACGATTGCACTATAGCACGAAACTGATGGAATAGGAAAACGCCCTGGCCATGGCCGGTACGCTGACGGTACAGCGATCAGATTTTCGAGACTTCGCTAACATACTGCCCACCACAAGAACAATCTGCTGCGCGCAACAGACGACTTCGATGAGTACCAGCTCGCCAAGGTTGCCCCTGATCGACAGCCTCAAGGCCCTCGCCTCGCAGCTCATCGTGTTGCACCATCTCGCCTTCTACGGCCCCATGTCGGACGTGGCCTATGATCTCGCGCCGGCCCTCCTCGACTGGCTGTCCGGCCAAGCCCGGATCGCGGTGCAGGCGTTTCTCGTGATCGGCGGATTTCTCGCCGCCAGGCGCCTTGCGCCGGCTGGCGAGCCGATGCTTGAACGCCCGCTCGCGCTCATCGGCCGGCGCTACCGCCGGCTGATCGTCCCGTATCTGGCGGCGATCGCCCTCGCCGTCGGGGCCGCGGCGACGGCGCGGGCATGGATGCAGCTCGACTCGATTCCGGCTGCTCCGAGCGTGGCCCAACTCATCGCCCATGCGCTGCTGCTCCAGGACGTGCTCGGCTACGAGGCGCTCTCCGCCGGCCTCTGGTACGTGGCCATCGATTTCCAGCTCTATGCGCTCCTGAGCGCCGTGCTCTGGCTGGCGCGGCGGAGCGGCCCGGCCACGGGCGGATTCCGGCGCGTCGCCCCGGCCCTTGCCCCCGCCCTCGTGTCGGCCTTGGCGATCGCCTCGCTGTTCCATTTCAACCGGGACGCCGATTGGGACCACTGGGCGCCGTATTTTTTCGGCTCCTATGCCCTGGGCGCGCTGGCCTTCTGGGCCTCCGACCGCGCCCGTCGGCCGATCTGGCTAGCGGCGATCGCGGCCGTGGCCGTCGTCGCCCTGCTGGTGGATTTCCGCATCCGCATCGCCGTTGCCCTCGCCGTCGCGCTGGCGCTGGGCATCGCCCGCAAGACGACCCTGCTGGAACGCTGGCCCGGCACGCGCCCGTCAGCCTTCCTCGGGCGGATCGCCTACTCCGTGTTCCTCGTCCACTATCCGGTCTGCCTCGTCGTCAATGCGGCATTCGCCCGCTTCGCGCCCGGCGATCCTGTGGCAAATGCCATCGGCCTGGTCGTCGCCTGGGGAGCAAGCCTCCTTGCCGGGGCGGTCTTCTTCCGGTATGTCGAGAACCGCCTGGGGGCTCGGCGCACCTTGCCTGCGGGCAACAGCGTCAGTGCAGGCTGATCCGCGTCGGATCGCCCGACTGGTCCCACAGCTCCAGGCTGTGGCCTTTGCCCAGCGAGTTGCGCACATATAGCGCCACGCGCTCGTCCTCGATGAAGCTCGCCGAGGACTCGGCGAGGAGGATCCGGCCCGGCTCCTGGGGCCTGGCGATGGCGAAGCCCTGCACGTAATCGGCGCCCGCCTCGGCCAGGGCCTCGACGGTGGCGCGGTCCTCCGCCCACTCCGCGATGCTCTTCATACCCAGGTTGCGCGTGAGTTCCACGATGGCCTCGACGATGGCCAGGTTGGCGGGGTGGGCGTTCATGCCCCGGACGAAGGCGCCGTCGATCTTCACGGCATTGGCCGGCAGCTCCTTGAGGTAGGAGAAGGACGTGTAGCCGGCGCCGAAATCGTCCAGGGCGATCTTGGCGCCGAAGCTGCGCACGCGGTCGATGAAGCGCCGGGTATTCTCCAGGTCGTGCAGCGCCACGCTCTCGGTGATCTCGATGCACAGGCGCTCCACCGTGCTCCCGTATTGCGCCAGCATGGAAAAGGCGTCCGCGACGAACTTCTCGTCGTTGAGGGATCCGCCGCTCAGGTTCATGCACACGAAGCGCGTGTTGCGCAGATGCTCCTGGTGCGCGGCCAGCCACTCGAGGGTATGCGAGAGCACCCAGCGGTCGATCACCGAGATGCGCCCGTTGCTCTCGGCCGCGGCGATGATCTTGCCGGCCGGCGTCACCGAGTTGTCCGGCTCACGCATCCGCAGCAGCACTTCGAAATTCAGGGAGTCGTAGGGCGCCTGCAGCGACATGATGGGCTGCATGACGAGGAACAAGCCGTCGGGCGCCGCGCTGACGCCGAAGCGCTCGACCAGGCGGAGTTCCTCTTCCCGCTCCCGGAATACCGCCGCGCCCTTCTCATAGACCGCCGGATTGCCCTGGCGGCCGATCTTGGCCTCGTGGCAGGCCCGGTCCGCCATGGAAATGGCGTCTTTCACCCGCGTGCCGGCGGCAACCTCGATCAGGCCGATCGACCCCTTCACCTGGAAGGCCCGATCGCCGATCTGATAGGGCAGCGCCCCGATCCGCTCGACGATGCCCCGGCAGGTCCAGGCCGCCGCCTGGATGCCCGTACCGCGGAAGGCGATCACGAACTCGTCGCCGCCGACCCGCCCGATCTGCTGGCCCTCGTTCAGCAACTCCTTGACGCGGCTGCAGACCTGCTTCAGGACCTCGTCACCGGCCACGTGGCCGAACAGGTCATTGATCAGCTTGAAGCGGTCCAGGTCCAGGTAGGCCAGCGCCAACGGACTGCCCGCCTCCAGCATCGCCATCGCCTCATCGAGCACCTTCTCGATGCCCCGGCGGTTGAGGATGGCGGTCAGGGGATCGTGGTCGGCGAAGAAGCGCAACCTGTCCGTCGCCTTCACCCGTTCGGTGACGTCCTGCAGCGAGCCTTCGATCTTCTCCTTGGCCACGGTCGCCTTCACCAGGAACCACTTGGGCTCCTTGCCGCGGCGAACGGCGCTTTGGAGTTCCATCTCCTGCCCGCTCACCCCCGACGACACCAGGTCCTGCAGCCGCTCCCAGGCGCCATGCTCGAAGTAATCGCTCCAGTGCGGCGCCCGCTTCCCGCGCAGGCCGAGCATGTCATCCAAGGCCGGATTGGTCTGGGTGAAGACACCGTGGGCGTTCAGGCTGAACAAGCCGATGGGGATCGCCTCGTAGGCGCTGCGCAACTCGGCCTGGGCCTTGATCCGCTCGTGCCGTTCCAGGCGCATCTGTTCGGCGATGGCCAAGGCGGCCAGGAGACTCGACGCCAAAGCCGCCGTAACGCTGTTAACTGCGCCGATGAGCCCCTTGATGCCGAGGGCCGCGGAGATGACTTCATACAGGTTTGCAAAAACCGCGATTCCCAACGACGCCCCGTACCACAGTGCCACCCTTGAGCGCGTTTCGAGCAGAATGCGGACCAGCAAGAACACCAGGATCGACACGCCAATAGCGGCCGTCACCCACATCAGCGGAAGGAACTGCCTGAACGGAAGCGCCAACGCGTAGGCCAGAATCAATAGGCAGCTCCATTCGGCAACGCGCAATAGCCCGAGGTTGTCCACGCGCTTCAGTTCGTCCCCGAACAACCGCCGAAAGAGCACGTAGGTCAGGGTGTAATAAATGCCGATCGTCAGCTTCCGCATGGGAAGTGTCCATGCTGTCGGAATTGTCCGTTCTAACCACTGGAGATCCCAGCCTGCCGACAATGCGCCAAGCCGAAGGTTGGCCACCAGCCAGGCCGCAAACAAGACGTAGGTCCATTCCCGGTTGATGATCGCCGTCACCAGCACAAACAGGGCGAGCACAATCAGCCCGCCATCCAGCAATCCCGCATTGCGATGAAACTTCTGAACAGACAATTCAAACTGGGTTTCCGGCCACTGCAGAACCGTTATGCGCGCCGGACCGGCATGAATGACTCTGCATAAGACTGTCACGTCCGATTGCTGCTTCTGCAGCCGAATGGCGAACCCGGCCTTTGCCGCCTTCATGCGGCCCGTCGCGCCACTGTGACTCGCTTCCCCCAACATGCTCAGGTCGGCGGCATTCCAGCAGGTGGTCTCGACACCGTGCCTGGAGGCGATTTCCACCACCGACGCTTCATCCCCAACGTCCGTTTCGGTATGGAAGGCGAGCCAGAATGGGGCCTCGGACAGTCTCGTGTCATGGTGGCGCACCAGCGATTGCGCATCCAATCGCGCCAGAATCTCCGCCGGCGGAAAGCCATCGGGCTGTTCCAGCACGCGGAATTCGAGCGCCTTCGATCCACTTAGTGGGTACTGGCTCTCCCAGTTGAGAAGTGCAATAAGAGATACCACTCCGATGATGACGGGAACGCCGTAGAGCGATAGGACGTACAGCAGCGTTTCGATCCGCGCCCTTAACCTTGGCTGCGCTTGCCGAATTCTCCGCATGAGTCAGGCCCGCATTAGCGACAATCGCATTGTTCAATCCTTGGGCAAAGTGCCGGCAAGGCACCTATTCCGTTCTATCCGCCTGAAAACCGACCGTGTATCCGCAGGCCCCGCGACCGTGCAGCACCTCTTTTCATTACGGCTCGCACATCAAAGGGTTTAGCCCGGACTGGCGAAACGGATCGGACAGCAGCGCAGCGGCCGCAACAAGGGATGAGTCACCCTCGCCGAGCCTGATGTCCGGATGCCGTGTATTGCACATGAACCCCAGCATCGGATGACTCGCCGCGGTCCACCGGGCATGGCCCGTTGCGACCTGGAATCCAAGTACGCGGTGCGAAATGTTTCCAGCATGGCGCATGGCCACAAATCCGAGGTCGGGGAAAACGTCCTCAAAAAGAAGTGCCGCATACTGCCTGTCCAGCGGCGACCTGGCTGCTATGACAACCCACTCGATACCCTTCAGCAGGCAATACTGGAACGCTGCCTTCACCAGTGTGATATTCACTAGGCGGCCGGCACGGCCTTCCGACACACCGAAACGCGTCACCTCCGCCAACGCTCTCCCCTGTAGCCAGCCGGGAAGTTCCACCGACTGCTCCAGCGCAAGCTTTCCGTAGCGGTTCGTCTGGATGCGCATCGTGCCCAGGGGCGAGCCGTCCAGCTTGGACTCGGCAAGGAGGACCACGGCGCCCTCGTCCCAATCGTAGGCCTCCGACGTGCTCAGGCGCGCCGCCAGCTCCGGGACGTGGCGCGCGTAAGCTGCGTGGCGGATGTGCACGGCCTTGTCGAGTTCCGCCGCGCTGCGCACGATCTTGACGGTGAATGGCAGCCGTTCCACCGGCATCGCGGATTGCTCCGACGTCTCGCGCGGGATCGAGGCATCCACCGCATACTTGCCGACCACCGCTTCCAAATGGGCATGCTGATTCATTTTCGAACCCCCTTCTTGTGACGTTGGGACTACGGTTGAAAGAGCCGGGGATATCGCAGCGCGAATCCGCCAAGCCCGTGTGATGCGGCGCATACCCGCAACTTCCGGGTGGCCGACCGGCCAGAGTCTAGCCCTATCCCGGGGCCGACTCCAGGGTCATAATATGAGAGCATTCCGGCGCGGCGACGATGCTCCTGCATGGCGTCGCGCCGCGAACCTCGCGGCGGCCGGAGCGTCATAGGGACATGGGCTTGCGGGCGGCGTTCCATTCGGCGATCGACGAGATTTCCGCGCAGGAGTGGGCGGAGCTCGATCTGCGCGGCGACCTGTTCGCGCGCCACGCCTTTCTCTCGGCCGCCGAGCGCCATGGCGCCGCCGCGCCGGAACTGGGCTGGCGGCCCACCCATATCAGCCTGCGCGACGGCGGCCGGCTGGCGGGGGCGATGCCGCTCTACCTCAGGACGCATTCCTTCGGCGACTTCTCCCAGGACTGGCACTGGGCGACGGCGTTCGAGCGAGCCGGGCTGCGCTACTACCCGAAGCTGGTCTCGGGCATCCCCTTCACGCCGGCGGCCGGGCCGCGCTTTCTGGTGCGGCCGGATGTATCCCGCAGCGAGGTCGTCGCCGCGTTGGTGCAGGCCGCCCTCGACCGGGCGAGGCAGATGCGATGCGCTGCCTGGCAGTGTCTGTTTGTCGACGAAACCGACTTGGCCGCCGCCACCGGGGCCGGGCTGCTGGCCCGCCGCGGCTGCCAGTTCCACTGGTTCAACCGGGGCTACCGGGATTTCGAGGATTTCCTCGCGGGCTTCTCGGCGGAGAAGCGCAAGAAGGTGCGGCGCGAGCGGCGCCGGGTCGCGGAGGCGGGGCTGGCCCTCGAGACGCGCCACGGCGACGAGATCGAGCCGCACCTCTGGAAGACGATACACCGCCTCTACCGCGCCACCTTCGACAAGTACGGCAACCACGCGGCCTTCCCCGTCGGCTTCTTCACCGACATCGCCACCGCCTTGCCCAGAAACGTGGTGGTTTTTCTCGCCCGGGAAGGCGGGCAGGTCGCCGCCGCCGCCCTCTGCTACCGGAGCGACACGACCCTCTACGGCCGGCACTGGGGCGCCAGCGGCGACTACCACAGCCTGCACTTCGAGCTGTGCTACTACCAAGGCATCGAGTACTGCATCCGCGAGCAGCTCGCGCGCTTCGAGCCCGGCGCCCACGGCGAGCACAAGGTGAGCCGCGGCTTTTCACCCGTGGCGACCTGGTCGGCGCACTGGGTGGCCGAGGCCGGGATGCGCCGGGCCCTGGAAGACTATTTCCGGCGCGAGGGATCCCACGTGGCGGCCTACCAGGAGGAGATGGCCGGGCACGCGCCGTACAAGAGCGCCTAGGCGCCGAGCGCTTCCGCCTCCATCTGCGGCCAGCGGGAATCCCGCTCCGCCAGGAAGCGGCGGAAATCCTCGGCGGGCAAGGGCTTGCTGAAGTGGTAGCCCTGCACTTCCTCGCAGTCGTACAGGCGCAGCACGTGCAACTGCTCCTCGGTTTCCACCCCTTCGGCAACGACCTTCAGCTTCAACGCCTTGGCCATGCCGAGCACGGCACAGGCGATCGCCAGGTCGTTCGCGTCGGCGGGCAGGCCGCGCACGAACGACCGGTCCAGCTTGAGCTTGTCGAGGGAAAACTGCTTCAGGTAGCTGAGGCTGGAAAAACCGGTGCCGAAGTCGTCGATGGACAGCTTGATCCCCATGGCCTTCAGCTCCGCCACCCGGGCGATGGCCGCGTTCGCGCCGTCCATGAGGATGCTCTCCGTCAGTTCCAACTCGAGGTATTGGGGCGACAGTCCGGTCTCCCGCAGGATGGCCGCCACGCTCTGCGGGAAATCCGCCTGCCGGAACTGGAGCGCCGACACATTCACGGCCACGGCAATCGCCGCCAGGCCGGCATCCTGCCAGGCCCGGTTCTGGCGGCAGGCGGCCCGCAAAACCCACTGCCCTATCGGCCCGATCAGGCCGCGCTCCTCGGCGATGGGGATGAACTGCATGGGCGCGACCAGGCCCATCTCCGGATGCCGCCAGCGGATCAGCGCCTCGGCGCCCACGACCAGGCCGGTCGCCAGCTCGATCTGGGGCTGGTAGTGCAGGAGAAACTCCTCGCGCTCCAGCGCCTGGCGCAGGCTGCGCTCCATGGACAGGACGGCGAAGGCCCGGGCGTTCATGTCCTGGGTGAAGAACTGGTGGTTGTTCCGCCCCATCTCCTTGGCGTGGTACATGGCGGCATCGGCGTTCCTGACCAGCTCGACGGCGTTCTCGCCGTCGTCCGGATAGATGGCGATGCCGATGCTGGGCGTGATGCGCAGCTCGCGCCCCTCGATCTCGTACCCGGGATCGGCGATCGTCTCGCGCACCTTTTCCGCCACGCGGGCGGCCTGTTCGGCCCGGCTGATCTCCGGCACCAGCATGATGAATTCATCGCCGCCGAGGCGGGCGACGGTGTCGGCCTCGCGCAGGCAGTCGCGCAGGCGCTCGCCGACCGCCCGCAGCAGGCCGTCGCCCACTTGGTGGCCGAGGGAGTCGTTGATGATCTTGAACTGATCGAGGTCCACGAACAGGACGGCGAAGATCGTCCCGTTGCGCCGCGCCCAGCGGATGGCCTCCTCGAGGCGCTCGTCGAGCTGCGCCCGGTTGGGCAGGCCGGTCAGGGCGTCGTGGAAAGCTTGGTGGTGCAGCGTCTCCCGGTAGGCGAGGCGCTCCTCCTCGCTCTGGGCGCGCAGGATGCCGTCGGCCCGGCGCACGATGAGGAAGAGGAAGAAATAGAGCAGGGCGAGGCTGCCCAGGACGGCGGCGGCGATCTGCCACTGGGTCCGCTCGAGCCGGGCGACCAACTCGCTCACGTCGGAGTACAGCTCGAACACGGCCTCCACCGGGGCCGTCTCGCTGCGGCGGATCGGCAGGTAGGAGGAGACGAGGTTGCGGTCGAAGATCACCTGCTCGAAAGCGTCGAGGCGATGGCGGAAGGTGATGTCGCTGACCGTCCTGCCCGCCATGGCGCTGCGCACCCCGGCGTTGTCGCGCTTGTCTTCGCCGATCTGGGCCGGGTCGGTGGAGAACACCGTGAGGCCCTGCAGGTCGTAGATCTTCACCTTGACGATGGGGAGCCCCTTCATCTCCCGCAGGAGATCGAGGCGCAACTGGGCGGTCTCGGGACGCTGGGCGAGCTCGCGGCGGTCGATGCGCCCGGCATCGGCGAGGAAGACGGCATACTTCGGCCAGGTATGGTTGGCGAAGACCTGGGTGAGCGCGACGTTGGTCCGCGTCTCCTGGTCCATCAGCGCGTGGAAGGCGAGGTGGCGATAGAAGAGCAGCAGGCCGGCCACCACGGCCAGCACACCGATGGCGCTGGTGATCGAGAAGTAGCGCAGCAGCCTGAACACGGTCCCCCCTGGGTGGGCCAGAAAGCCCCTATGCCGGATTACGGCAGCGATTCCGATGTTCTTGAGGCCATGATATCCCACCTGGCTGACGCCTGCGCCACTTCCGAACGCAGCCACCCGGCGAGATGGGCGCCGAGCCCGCCATTTGCCTCCCCGCTGGCCATGGAACAAGCTAGAGTAAATAGATAGCTTGCTGGCGGGTGGGGCGATGAACGGCATCCTCTGCGAAGACCTGGCGGCGGACCGCGAGTTCGTCATGCGGCTCGCCTGCGCCGCGGAATTCCGCGACCCGGAGGGGGGCGCGCACATCCCCCGGCTGGCCCACTACGCCCACCTCATTGCCCGCAACCTGGGCCTGCCGGCGGCCGAGCAGGAGGCGATCCTCCAGGCCGCGCCCCTGCACGACATCGGCAAGCTCACCACGCCGGATGTGATCCTGTTCAAGCCGGGGCGGCTGACGGCGGGGGAATTCGTGACCATGAAGCGGCACGCCCAGGCCGGTTACGAGATCCTGCGCCACGGCGCCTCTTCCCTGCTGCGTCTGGCGGCGGAGATCGCCCTCACCCACCACGAGAAATTCGACGGCACCGGCTACCCCCACGGCCTGGCGGGCGAGGCGATCCCCCTGTGCGGGCGCATCGTCGCCGTGGCCGATGCGTTCGACGCCCTCACCTCGGAGCGCCCCTACCAGCGGGCCACGGACCTGGCGCATGCGGTGCAGGTCCTGCACCAGGAAAGCGGCCGCCAATTCGACGGGCACTGCGTCGAGGCCTTCTTGAGGGATCTGGACGCCGTGTGCGCCATCCAGGCCCGCTTCCCGGACGAGTAGCGTCAAATTTGGGGGCAGGTGGCGGCCAGCCGCTTGAGCTCCTCGCGCGCCGCCTGGTAATCGGGATAGAGCCGTTCCACCACGGCCCAGAAGCGCTTGGAGTGGTTCATCTCCACGAGATGGGCCAACTCGTGCACCACCACGTAGTCGATCAGCCACAGGGGCGAGTGGATCAGCCGCCAGGACAGGCGGATGCCGGAGGCCTCCGAGCAACTGCCCCAGCGCGTCTGGGCGTTGGACAGGGCCACCGGGGGCGGCGGCAGGTGCAGTTTCGCCGCATAACGGGCGGTGCGTTCCGTGAACAGTTCCAGCGCCCGGTGGCGGAGCGCCCGGCGCGCCAGTTGGCGCAGATCGGCATCCGGCCGGGCCTGCAGGACGAGGGTGTGACCGGCCCAGCGCACCCGGTTGGCACCCGGCTCGACCCGCACGCGATATTCCTCCCCCAGCACCGGCAGGGGCGCCCCGTCGCGGATGACCAAGTGGCGGGATTTGCCGTGCCCGTGCCAATGCTCCAGCTTCTTCAGCACCCACTCGGTGTTGTGCTGCAGGAAGCGCTCGATCTCCCGCAGCGGCGTGCGCGGCGGCGCGCCCACGCGCAGGCCACGCTGGTCGATGGTCATGCCCAGGGTGCGGCGGCGCGAGCGCACCAGCTTGTAGCTGACGATGCGCGCGCCGAGGTGGATATGGCGCATCTCCTCCGCCGGCGGGGGCCGGCGGAAAAGCGGCAGCTCAAGCTGAAAGAGGTGCATCCCACAGGTCCCGAACTTCGGCCCGCCCCGGCAGCGACGCGAGCTGCGGCAGGAGCACCCGGTCGATTTCTTCCGGCGTGAGGTGGACGAGGCGCCAGGACAGACGCAGGCGTCCGTCCCCATCGCGGCCGCCCCAGGAGCCCGCGGCGAAAGACACTTGCCAGGGCGGCACGGGGACGCCGAGCCGACCGGCGCAGGCAGCGAGATGCTCGTCCAGAGTGCGGCGCGCCTCGCCCTGGAGCCAGGCTTCGGCGCGGTCCTTGATCTGGATCTCCGACGCCGCCGGCGGCAAGGGCAGGTGCAGGGCCTCCCCCACCAATTCGGCACAGTCGCAAGCGGCATCCAGGCGCACAGTGATCTTGCGGCCGAGAAACGGCAGGATGGTCCCGTCCCGCCAGCTTCCCACCACGAACGATTTTCGCGGCGCCCGGGAATGGCGGCGTGCGGCGCCGGTCGACGGGCCAGGCCGTCTCAAGGGCAACTCAAGCTGGAGTTCCCGCTGCAGGCTCATCCCAGGGCCTATTGACACTCATTTTGTCGGATGCGTTGCGGCCAAGAGCGTCGGATGCAAGGCGCGCGACGCAGCCAATGGCCATTCCCTTGGCAAGGAGCGCAACGCCGCAGCCGGCGCTCTTCGCCGCAACCCGAAGGGAACGGGCATTTCATGGCGCATGGCGGCGTTGCGGTTTCGCTTGTGTGGAATAACCACACGGCGCTCGCCGCGCCTTGCCCTGCGCCCTGAAATGTCCGTTCGCACCGACAAAATGAGTGTCAATAGGCCCTAGTAGCGATGGGGGCTGATGCGTCGCATCTCGGCCTCGATCCAGGCACTGGCGCGGGCATTGACTTCCTCGGGGGGCAGGCCGCGGGCATCGATGGCCGGGCCGATGCTCACCGTGATTGTACCCGGATACTTGAGGAAGGCGTTGCGCCGCCAGTACTCCCCGGCGTCGTGGGCCACGGGCACCGCCAGCATGCCGGCGTGGGCCGCCAGGTAGGCCCCGCCGGGCTTGTAGCGGCGCGAGGTACCCGGGGCCACCCGCGTGCCTTCCGGGAAGACCACCACCCAGAAGCCCCGGGCGAGCCGGTCCTTGCCCTGTTCCAGCACCTGGGCCAGGGCGTCCTTGCCCGCTCCCCGGTCGATGGCGATCATCGGGATGGAGCCCAGGCCCCAGCCGAAGAAGGGCAGCCGGAGCAACTCCTTCTTGAGCACGAAGACGAGGGGCGGGAAGATGCGCTGCAGGGCGATGGTCTCCCAGGCTGACTGGTGCTTGGACAGGATGACCGAAGGCCGGTCCGGGATGTTCTCGCGGCCGAGGACCCGGTAGTCGATGCCCAGCACGTGCCGGATGAGCCCCATGGCTGTGATGGTCCAGCCCTGCACGACGCGGTAGCGGGTGTGGGCGGGCAGGACGCGGGACAGCACGATCAGGAGGGCATAAGGCGGCGTGAAGAGCAACAGCGCCGCCATGAACAGCGCCGAGCGCAGGAAGATCAGGCCCCCGACCCGCCGGCGGGCCGATCTCGTCCGCCCCGTCATGCGGCAAGCTTGGCCGCGGCGGCGGCCAGGTCCGGAAAGACCAGGGTTTCCTGCGGCAGATCCGGGTTGGCCCGCGTCTTCTCGCCCTTGCCGGTGAGCACGAGGATGGGCTGGGCCCCCACGGCCGCCGCCGCCTGCAGGTCGCGCAGGCTGTCGCCGATGGCGGGCACACCCCGCAGATCGGCGTTGTAGCGGGCGGCGATCTCCTGGAGCATGCCCGGGCGGGGTTTGCGGCAATCGCAGGTGGAGTCGGCGGCATGGGGACAGAAGAAGATGGCGTCGATGCGCCCGCCGGCAAGGCTGACCGCCCGGTTCATCTTGTCGTGAATGGCATTGAGCGTCGCCATGTCGAACAGGCCGCGGCCGATGCCGGACTGATTGGTGGCCAGCACCACCCGGTAGCCCCATTGGGTCAGCCGGGCGATGGCCTCCAGGCTGCCGGGGATGGGCCGCCATTCGTCGGGCGACTTGATGAATTTGTCGCTGTCGTGGTTGATAACCCCGTCGCGGTCGAGGATGATGAGCTTCATTTCTCGACCGCGAGCTTGGAGATGTCGGCCACCTGGTTCATCAGTCCGG
>CAYZLI010000057.1:0-6203 GCA_964479195.1 uncultured Rhodocyclaceae bacterium | reverse complement strand
CTTCATTTCTCGACCGCGAGCTTGGAGATGTCGGCCACCTGGTTCATCAGTCCGGCCAGTTGCGACAACAGCGCCAGGCGGTTCTTCCGGGTGAGCGGCTCCTCGCTCATCACCATCACCTCGTCGAAGAAGGTATCCACCGCGGCGCGCAGGCCGGCCAGGGCCTTGAGCGCCTGGGTGTAGTCCTCGCCCGCCACGTGGGCGCGCACCAGGGGTGCCAGGGTGTTGGTCTGCTCGAACAGATGCTTTTCCGCCTCCTGCTGGAGCAGCAGCACGTCGGGCTCGCCGACTGCACCGTCCGCCTTCCGGAGGATATTCACGATGCGCTTGTTGGCGGCGGCGAGCGCGGTGGCCTCCGGCAGCGCCACGAACTCCCGCACGGCCTGCAGCTTGGGCACGACCAGGTCGATGCGGCTGGGTTTGAGGGCCAGCACGGCCTCGATGGCGTCCTGGCCATGGCCCGCCTCGCGCAGGTAGCCGCGCAAGCGGTCGGACATGAACTCGAACAGGGCCTCGGCATGGCCCGCTGCGAGCAAGCCGGGCTTGAAGCCCTGGCCCGCCGCATCGATCAGCTCGCGCAGATCCAGGGGCAGCGGCGTCTCCAGGAGGATGCGCAGCACCCCCAGGGCGGCACGGCGCAGGCCGAAGGGGTCTTTGTCCCCGCTGGGCACCTGGCCGATGCCGAAGAAGCCCACCAGGGCGTCCAGCTTGTCCGCCAGGGCGCAGGCCGCGTCGATATTGCCCTCGGGCAGGGCGTCGCCGGCAAAGCGCGGCCGATAGTGGGCCGCGATGGCGTCGGCCACCGCCCGGTCTTCACCATCGTGCAGGGCGTAGTAGCGCCCCATGGTGCCCTGCAGTTCGGGGAACTCGCCCACCATGTTGGTGAGGAGATCCGCCTTGCAGAGGTAGCCGGCCCGTTCCGCCTGGGCGACATCGGCTCGCAGGCGATGGGCGATGGCGCCGGCCAGGCGGCGCAGGCGCTCCGTGCGGTCCAGCTGGCTGCCCAGCTTGTTGTGGTAGACCACCTGGCCCAGCTTCGGGATGCGGCTGTCCAGCCGCGCCTTCTTGTCCGTTTCGAAGAAGAAGCGGGCATCGGCCAGGCGCGGGCGCACCACGCGCTGGTTGCCGTTGACGATGTTCTTCGCGTCGGCGACCGCCATGTTGCTGACGATGAGGAAGCGGTTGAGCAGGTGCCCGTCCCCGTCGAACAGGGGGAAGTACTTCTGGTTGAGCTGCATGGTGAGGATGAGGCATTCCTGCGGCACTTCCAGGAATTCCTTTTCGAACTCGCCGACATATACGGCGGGCCATTCCACCAGGGCCGTCACCTCGTCGAGCAGTTCCTCGGAGGGCTTGAGCCGCGCCTTCTGCTCCGCGGCCCGCGCCGCCAACATCTCGCGGATCTTCTCGCACCGGTACTCGAAGCAGGCCATCACATGGCCGTCTCGCTCCAGCACCTCTTCGTATTGGGCGGCATGGGCGATAACGATGTCGCCGGCGGACAGAAACCGGTGGCCGAGCGTCGTGTTGCCGCTGGCCACATCGAGCACCTCGCCGGGAATCACGCGCGAACCATGCAGCATGACGAGACCATGGACAGGCCGCACGAACTGCGCCTCGCCATCGCCCCAACGCATGATCTTGGCCACCGGCAGCTTCTTCAACGCCGCCTCGACGAAAGGCGCCAGATGCTGCTCGAGGCGCTCGCCGGCCTTGGCTACCCGGGCGATGAAGTATTCGGCCTTGCCGTCGTGCATCAGCTCAAGCTGCTCGAAGGAGACGCCGGCCGAGCGCATGAAGCCCTCCAGGGCCTTGGTCGGCTTGCCCGCGGCATCCACGCCGCTCGCCACCGCCGGGCCCTTGCGCTCGACGACGCGGTCGGCCTGGGTCTCCAGGACCTCGTCCACCTGCACCGCCAGGCGGCGCGGCGTGGCGAAGAAGCGCGCCTTGGCGCCGCTCCCGGCGAAGCCGGCCTCGACCAGGGCCTTCAGCAGGTGCTCGAGGAAGGCCTCGCCCAGCTTCCGCAGGGATTTCGGCGGCAGCTCCTCGGTGCGCAATTCGACGAGCAGGGTGTCCAGCCCATTGGCGGGCGCAGCCCGCACGATGCTCCCCTCTCCCTCTGGGAGAGGGGTTGGGGGTGAGGGCATACGGCGGTCGCTCATCACGCCGCCTCCTTCGCCAGCATGGGGAAGCCCAGCTTCTCGCGGGAATCGTAGTAGGCCTGGGCCACCTCCCGGGCGAGCGCCCGCACCCGGCCGATGTAGGCGGCGCGCTCGGTGACGGAGATGGCGCCGCGGGCATCGAGCAGGTTGAAGGTGTGGGAGCACTTCATGACCATCTCGAAGCCGGGCAGGGGCAGGCCCAGGCCCATCAGGCGCTTGGCCTCGGACTCGTACTTGGAGAACTGGGCGAAGAGCCAATCCACGTCCGAATGCTCGAAGTTGTATTTCGACTGCTCCACCTCGTTCTGGTGGTAGACGTCGCCGTAGGTGACGCCCGGCGTCCACACCAGGTCGAAGACGTTTTCCACGCCCTGCAGGTACATGGCCAGGCGCTCCAGGCCGTAGGTGATCTCCCCCAGCACCGGGCGGCAGGGCAGCGAGCCCACTTCCTGGAAGTAGGTGAACTGGGTCACCTCCATGCCGTTCAGCCACACTTCCCAGCCCAGCCCCCAGGCACCCAGGGTGGGCGATTCCCAGTCGTCCTCGACGAAGCGGATGTCGTGCTGCCGTGGATCGATGCCCAGGGCGCGCAGGGAGTCGAGATAGAGCTCCTGGATGTGGGCCGGGGAGGGCTTCAGCACCACTTGGTACTGGTAGTAGTGCTGCAGGCGGTTGGGGTTCTCGCCGTAGCGGCCATCCTTGGGCCGGCGCGAGGGCTGCACGTAGGCGGCCTTCCAGGGCTCGGGCCCGATGGCCCGCAGGAAAGTGGCGGTGTGGAAGGTGCCGGCGCCGACCTCGATGTCGTAGGGCTGCAGCAGCACGCAGCCTTGCTTGTCCCAAAAATCCTGCAGGCGCAGGATGACTTCCTGGAAAGTGGGCATGAAGCTAGGAAAAATCGGAAAACCGCGATTTTACAGGCTTTTGTCAGCCCGCCTCAATCAACGCCGCGACTGTGCGGCGGGCACCGATGGGGTAACATCGGTTCCGTCCAATCCGACCCGGAGAGCGCCGATGAGCTGCCATATCACCGTTATCCTGCCCGACGGCACCCCCCAGAATTTCGAGCTGCACGAGGCCGAGCTGGCCGGCATGGATTCGCGCCAGGCCCAGGACTGGCTGGGGCAGGAATTCGAGGCGGCCGGCTGCGTGCCGACCAATCCCGTGGGCAAGCTGCTGCTGGCGGACAAGATCCTCTGCCTCGCCAAGACCCAGTCGCCCCAGGCCTACGCGCAGGCGACCCCCTGGGTCAAGGCTTTCCTGCGCGCCGCGGCCTGCGCCATGGGCCGCCCGCTGCTCACCATCGACCTGGCGCGGCACTCCCTCGGCTATTGAGGCGGCTGTGCGCGCCGGCGCGCCGCGGCAAGCGGCGCCAGCAGCCCGGCGGCGGCCAGCGCGAGCGCCGCGTAATTGCCCCAGCGCACGTAGGGCGTGGCCCCCGAGTAGCCTCGCACTTCCGCCGTCAGCGCCGCCTCGGCGAAGGGCGGCAGCACGGCCTGCACACGCCCGTCCGGGCCGACCAGCGCCGTCATGCCGGTGTTGGTGGCGCGCAGCATGGGGCGGCCCGTTTCCAGGGCCCGCATCTGGGCGATCTGCAAGTGCTGGGGCTGGGCGAGCGACTGGCCGAACCAGGCGGTGTTGGACAGGTTCGCCAGCAGCGTCGCCTCCGGCAGGGTGCGGATGATCTCCTCGCCGAAGAGGTCCTCGTAGCAGATGTTCACCGCCAGTTTCTCGCCGGCGACGGCCAGCGGCGCCTGCCTGGCGCTCCCCGGTGAGAAGTTCGACATGGGGATGCGCAGCACGGCCAGGGACCAGGCAAACAGCGGCGGCGTGAATTCGCCGAAGGGCACCAGGTGGCTCTTGCTGTAGCCCTGGGTCGGGCTGGCGCCGAAGCTCACGGCGCTGTTGTAGAAGCGGCCCGCCGCATCCTGCTCGGCAATGCCCAGCAGCACATCGCCGTCCCGTTCCTGGGCCGGCCGGCGCAACTCCGCCGCGTATTCCCCCGGCAACTGGTCGAGCATCAGCGGCAGGGCCGTCTCGGGCAGCACGATCAGCCGGGCCGGGTGGCTGCGCGCCAGGCGCAGATAGGTCTCGAGGGACTGGCTCAAGCGTTCCGGCCGCCATTTCAGGCTCTGCTCGATGTTGCCCTGGAGCAGGCTCACGGTGAGCGGCTTGGCGCCGGGCTCGGTCCATTCGATCCTGGCCAGGGCGGCGCCCACGGCGAGCAGCACGGCCAGCATGGCCGCGACGCGCAGCCGGGCCTCGCCTCGGTGCCAAGCCAGGCCGACCAGGGCTGCGGCCAGGGCGCCGACCCAGCCCACGCCGTACACCCCCAGCGCGGGCGCGAAGCCGGCCAGGGGGCTGGGCGGGCTCTGGGCATAGCCCAGGGCGAGCCAGGGAAAGCCGGTGAGCGCCCAGCCGCGCAGCCACTCCGTAAGGGTCCAGGCGCCCGCCAGCAGCAAGGCATCGGCGAGGAGCCGCCCGCTTCTCAGGCGGGCGAAGAGGTAGCCGGCCAAGGCCGGATACAGCGCGAGATAGGCGCAGAACAGGAAGGCCGCCAGGGCCGCCAGGGCCGCCGGCATGCCGCCGAACTGGTGCATGCTCACATAGACCCAGGAGACGCCGGCGAGAAAGAAGCCCAGCCCGAAGGCGAAGCCCTGCAGGGCCGCCAGGCGCGGGGCGGCGGCCGACCAGAGGGCCACCAGCGCCGCCAGCGTGGCGAGGGGCAGGGGAAACAGGTGGAAGGGCGCGAAACCGAGAACGGTGGCGGCGCCGAGCAGGAAGACCGCGGCCAGGCGCAGCGCGGCGCGCCTCATGCCCATCCGAATCTCGCGCACAGCGCCACAACGTTCCCCTCTCCCGGCCTGGGAGAGGGGCTAGGGGTGAGGGCGCAGCGGGCTCGAACCGTCATGCCACCGCTTGGGGCCGGTCCACCAGCAGCGTGTGCACCCGGCGGCTGTCGGCGCGCAGCACCTGCACGCGCAGGCCGTCGAACTGCAGGGTTTCGCCCCGCTTGGGCAGGCGCCCCAGGTAGTGGATGACCAGGCCGCCGACGGTGTCGAATTCCTCGTCGCTGAAGCGGGTGCCGAAGGCGTGGTTGAAGTCGGCGATCTCGGTGCCGGCCTTGACGCGGTAGCGGCCGGCCTGGTCGAGCAGGATGTTGTCGGAGGCTTCATCGAAGTCGTATTCGTCCTCGATGTCGCCGACGATCTGCTCCAGCACGTCCTCGATGGTGACCAGCCCCGCCACGCCGCCGTATTCGTCCACGACGATGGCCATGTGGTTGCGCGAGGCGCGGAACTCGCGCAGCAGCACGTTCAGTCGCTTCGACTCGGGGATGAACACCGCCGGGCGCAGCATGTCGCGGATGTTGAACTCCTGGCCGGCGTAGTAGCGGAGCATATCCTTGGCGAGCAGGATGCCGATGACATCGTCCTTGTTCTCGCCGATGACGGGAAAGCGCGAGTGGGCCACCTCGATGAGGCGGCCGATGAACGTCTCGGGCGGTTCGTCGATGGAGATGGTCTCCATCTGGGCGCGCGGCACCATGATGTCGCCCACCTGCATATCGGAGACCGACAGCGCCCCTTCGATGATGGAAAGCGCATCGGCGTCGAGCAGGTTGCGCTCGAAGGCCGAATGCAGCAGGGCAATGAGCTGTTCGCGGTCCTCGGGCTCGCGCATGAGCAGCGCGGAGAGGCGCTCCAGCAGCGAGGGTCGACTCGGGGAAGGGTCCATAAGGGGTCAGTACGGGTCGGGATAACCGAGCCTGGCCAGGATTTCTTGTTCCTTGCGTTCCATGAGACGGGCCTCACCGGCCCGTTCGTGATCGTATCCCTGAAGATGCAGCATACCATGCACGACAAGGTGGGCGAAATGGGCGGTGGCGGGCTTGCCTTGCTCGCCCGCCTCGCGCAGGACCACCGGCAGGCACAGCACCAGGTCGCCGGCCAGCGTCGGCGGCGCCGCATAGGGAAAGGAGAGCACGTTGGTCGCGTAGTCCTTGCCGCGGAATTGCGCGTTGAGGGCCCGGCCCTCGTCCGC
>CAYZLI010000056.1:0-19846 GCA_964479195.1 uncultured Rhodocyclaceae bacterium | reverse complement strand
CAAGGACTTCCTGGGCGAGGCCAAGGTCCATCTGCTCGCCGCCTATGTGCTGGGGTTGGCGGCCGGCGGGGCGAAGGCGGACAACAAGTAAAATGACATGACCGTCGCCCCGGGCCTGTGTCCGGGGCGGCTTCCCGACAGCGAGTTTCATCATGGGCGAACCGGCGCCAAAGCAGGAAAAAGCGAAAGTCATCCCCATCCAGGACGAAACCCTCTACGAGGTGCGCAAGAAGATCTACCCGCGCGCCGTGAGCGGACTGTTCGCAACCTGGCGCTGGATCTTCGTCTGGTTCACCCAGATACTCTTCTATGGCCTGTGCTGGCTGGAGTGGAACGGCCGGCAGGCTGTGCTCTTCGACTTGGTCGAGCGGAAGTTCTACATCTTCGGCCTGGTTTTCTGGCCTCAGGACGTGTTCTACTTGGCGGTCCTGCTCATCCTCTCCGCCTACGCCCTGTTCCTGTTCACCGCCATTGGCGGGCGCCTGTTCTGCGGTTACGCCTGCCCGCAGACGGTCTACACGGAGATTTTCATGTGGATCGAACAGGTGATCGAAGGCAATCACCTGGCGCGCAAGAAGCTCGATCAAGCCCCCTGGACGGGCCGCAAGCTGGCCCGGAAGACGGCCAAGCAGGGGGCATGGGTGCTGCTGGCGCTGTGGACCGGCTTCACCTTCGTCGGCTATTTCACGCCGATCAAGACACTGGCGGCCGAAGTCGTGTCCTGGACGCTGGGCCCCTGGGAGACCTTCTGGATCCTCTTTTACGGCTTCGCCACCTGGGGCAACGCCGGCTACCTGCGCGAGCAGGTGTGCAAGTACATGTGCCCCTATGCGCGCTTCCAGGGGGTGATGTTCGACCCGGACACCCTCATCGTCACCTACGATGCGGAGCGCGGCGAGCCGCGGGGCTCGCGCTCGAGGAAGACCGACCACAAGGCGGCTGGCCTGGGCCACTGCGTCGATTGCGGCATCTGCGTGCAGGTCTGTCCGACCGGCATCGACATCCGCCAGGGCCTGCAGTACGAGTGCATCGGCTGCTCGGCGTGCATCGACGCCTGCGACCAGGTGATGGACAAGATGGACTACCCCCGCGGCCTCATCCGCTACTCCACGGAACATGCCCTGGCCGAGCACTGGGGGCGCAAGGAGATTCTCCACCACCTGGCGCGGCCGCGCACCTTGCTCTACGGGGCCATTCTCTCCGCCATCCTGGTGGCCGCTGCCTGGGCACTGGCGGCGCGCGTGCCCCTCAAGGTGGATGTGATCCGTGACCGGTCGACCCTGGCGCGCGAGGTGGAGGGCGGGTTGGTCGAAAACGTCTTCCGGTTGCAGATCATGAACACGGCCGAGGAGCCGCGTCGCTTCGCCATCACCGTGACCGGCATGGACTCGCTGCAGATCGCTTCCGAGCGCATCGTCGAACTCCCGGCCGCCAGCGCCCGGAGCGTGCCGGTGCGCGTGCGCGCCGAGCCGGAGGCGGGGAAACGGGGCTCGAACCGGATTTATTTCGAAGTGCGCGCCATCAACGAAGACGATGTCTCCGTGCGGGAGAAGGCGAGCTTCCTGATGCCATGAAGGAGAATGCCGTGACCGCCAATCTCGCCCAGCAGCCCTGGTACCGCCACCGCTGGCCCTGGATTCTCATGGCCGGGCCGGCGGTGGTGATCCTCGCCGGGATCGTCACGGTCTGGCTGGCCATCAGGAGTTCCGACGGGCTCGTCGCCGACGACTACTACAAGCAGGGCCTCGGCATCAACCGCACGCTGGCGCGCGCGGAGCGCGCGCAGGCGATGGGCCTGAAGGCGCGGCTCGTGGTGCGCGAGGACCGCGTCGAGATCCGCCTGGCGGGCGGCAGCGGGGCGCAGTTGCCGGCGCGCATCCGCCTGACGTTTTCCCACGCCACGCGCGGCGGCCTCGACCAGACGCTGTTCCTGGCCGGCCAGGGCGGCATTTACGTGGGCGCCGTCGCCGCACTGTCCGCCGGACGCTGGCAGGTGCTCGTCGAGGACGAGGCCGCCAACTGGCGCCTGGCCGGTACCGCGAGCCTGCCGCAAAACGGCGAGATCGCGCTCGGCGCCGCGAACAAATAACGAGCCGTGTGGCGGGGCGGTCCCGCACACCCGGCCATCAACAGGGAGAGAGACGACAGATGAAGAGCCTGATCTGGATACTTTGGCCGTCCTTCGTCGTGGCCGGCATCGCCGAGACCGTCTTCTTCACGGTGTTCGATCCGGAAGACCTGCAACTCTTCGGCGTGCCGCACGGCCTGTCGCGCGTCGCCGTCTATTCCCTGGGCTTCTTTTTCTTCTGGGTGGTGACGGCCGCATCGAGCACGTTCACCTGTTTCATCCAGAAGAGCAGCAGCGAGATCAACCGCTGCCCCCTTCCCGGACCCGAGCGGCCCGACGCTTGCCCGAAGCGCAGCGCCTAGGGCCGCGCCTGGCGCCGCGGCTCACGCCGTTTCGGGCGAGGACGGTCCGACGCCGATGGGCGGCGGGGCGAGGTTGACGATGCGCGAAAAGAGCGAACGGAACTCCTGGTCGGGTTCGGCGCCGAAGCGCGGATCCCCGTTTTCGCCGAAAGCCGCGGCGATCTCCACCCAGTCCTCGGCCTTCAGGTGCTGCTTGGCGATGGGGATCACCACGTTCTCTTCCAGCGCCATGTGCTTGGCGATCTCGTCGGCGTAGTTCTCCGCGGCCGCCATGAACAGCTCGCGGCCGCCCGGCGCTCCGGCCTCATAGCGGCCCAGGGCCGATTCCAGCGCCCGGACGTGCTGCCTGCCCGCCTTGTGCTGTTCCTCCAGTTCGGCGATCACCGCGTCGGCCTCGTGGGTGCGCGCCTTCAGGCAGCGGAACAGGTAGGCATCCTCCTTGGGATGGTGCAGTTTCTGAGGAAAGGTCTCGATGTAGTAGAGCATGGCCCAGAGCAGCCTGGAGTCCGGATCGGCTCCCTTCTCGCGCATTTCCCGGATGAGGAAGCGCAGGCCGTGAACGATGGCCGCCAGGGAGCGATGCTCATCGAGAATAATGGTCAGGGCGGTATTGAGCATGATGTTTCCGGTCAGCGATAGACCAGCACCGGGATCTTGGAATGGGTGAGCACTTTCTGGGTTTCCGAGCCCAGGAGCAGGCCGGACAGGCCGCGCCGGCCGTGGGAAGCCATGAAGATCAAGTCGCAGCCGTTGGCCCCGGCCGCCTCGATGATGGCTTCATAGGGAGCGTCGCTGGTGACCGAGGCCTGGGCCGCCGGGACGCCGGCCTGGGCGGCGAGATTCAGCGCGGCGGAGAGGATTTCCTGCGCCTGCTTCTCGGCCAGCTCGGCGAATTTCTCCGGCGTCGTCGGGTCGATCAACGCCCCCTCGCCGTAAAAGGCCACGGGGTAATCCGGCTTGACATAGAAGAACGTGATCCGCGCGCCGGTTTCCCGGGCGAAATCGACGGCCTTCTTCAGCGTCTCGCCGGACAAGGCCGAGCCGTCGGTAGGAACGAGGATATGCCTGAACATGCCTCTCTCCGCAGTGGAATCCAACTATTATAGAAATCGCCCGGCGCTGGCGATTGACCCAGATCAAGCATGATAATCCGGTACCGGAAACAAAATCCACAATCATGCGCATCTCATTCCACGGCGCCGCCGGCGAGGTCACGGGTTCCTGTTTTCTCGTCGAAACTGCGGACGTCCGCTTCCTGGTCGATTGCGGCATGTTCCAGGGCGGCCGCGACGCCTGGCGCAGGAACCTGCAGGCGCTCGCCTTCGACCTGAGGCATCTGGACTTCATCCTGCTCTCGCACGCCCACCTCGATCACTCGGGCCTGCTGCCGCGGGCGGCCGCCCTGGGGTTCCGCGGCCCGGTCTACGCCACGGGGGCCACGGTGGATCTGCTCGGCGTCATGCTGCTGGACTCGGCCCATATCCAGGAGAAGGAAGCCGAATGGGAGGCGCGCCACCGGCATGGCAGGCACGACCGGCGGCTGGGGGCGCGCGCTCCGCTCTACACGGTGGCGCAGGCGCAAGCCTGCCTGAAGCAGTTGCGCAGCGCCGCCTACGACCAGCCGTTCTCGCCCCACGGCAAGGTCAAGGTTTGCCTGCGCGAGGCGGGCCACATCCTCGGTTCATCCATTGCCGAGATTTGGCTCGAGGAGGGCGGACGTACGCGCAAGCTGGTGTTCTCGGGCGACCTGGGCATGCCCTCGCGCCCCGTGCTGCGCGATCCCCAGGCGATCGAGGAGGCCGACTACCTCCTGGTCGAGTCTACTTACGGCAATCGGCTGCACCGCTCGCTGGAGGCGACCGAGGACGAACTGATCCATGCGCTCGATGATACGCTGCAAGGCAAGGGCGGCAACGTCATCATCCCGGCCTTTTCGGTCGGCCGCACCCAGGAGGTGCTGTTCGTGCTGACCGACCTGGTGCGGCGCGGGCGGCTGAAGCGGCTGCAGGTCTATGTCGATTCGCCCATGGCACTGGCGGCCACCGAGATCACCCTCAAGCACATGGCCCTGCTCAACGGGGAGACGCGGGAACTGATCCAATGGCAGCGCGCCAATCCCCAGCCCATCCAGATCCGCTTCGTCCAGGACGTGGAGGAGTCGATCGCCCTCAACCAGATCCGGGGCGGCGCCGTGATCCTCTCGGCCAGCGGCATGTGCGACGCCGGGCGCATCAAGTATCATCTGCTGAACAACTTGCCGCGGCGCGAGTGCTCGGTGATCATCACCGGTTTCCAGGCCCAGGGCAGCCTGGGGCGCCGCCTCGTCGAAGGGGCGCGCTCTGTCACCCTATTCGGCAAAAGCGTGCCGGTGCGTGCCGATCTCTACACCATCGGCGGCCTTTCCGCCCACGCCGACCGGGCGGGCCTGCTCGGGTGGCTGCGGCATTTCCGGCGCCCGCCGCGGCGGACCTTCGTGGTGCACGGGGAGTCCGAAACGGCCCGCGCGTTTGCCGAAGCCGTAGCGCAGGAGTTGGAATGGGCCAATGTGGTTGTGCCGCGGCACGGCGACGGCTTCGAACTGCCGTAAACACGGAGGGAGATATGGCCAGGAAACGCGAGCCCCGCGGGGCGCCCCTCGCGAAGAATCCGGGCGAGGCGTGGAAGGAGGCGTACGACGTGGCGGAGGCGGGCATCGATCCGCTCGGCGTCGCGTCGCCCCTCGGCCATGCTCACTTGGCCTGGCTGCTGCATCCGCAGGAATTGGCCGAGCTGGCCGCCGGGTTTTCCGGCGACCTGACGGCCTTTGCCTGGCACGCTTGGCGCCGTGCCGTCGGCCTGCCCAGTGAGGACCCCGTCAAGCCTCGCCCCGGCGACACGCGCTTCTTCGACCCCGTGTGGCAGGATTCCGCCACCTGGGACATCGTCAAGGAGTGGTACCTGCTGCTCACCCACGGCGTGCAGGACGCCCTCTATGAGACGCCGGGGCTTTCCGGCCAGGAGCGCCGCCGCGCCGCCTTCTGGTGGCGCAAATGGCTCAACGCCATGGCGCCCACCAACTTCCTCCTGACCAATCCGGTGGCCATGCACAAGGCCGCCGAGACCCATGGCGAGAGCCTCGTACGGGGCTTGAACAATTTCCTCGAGGACCTGCGCGCCGGCAACGTGCGCATGACCAACCCAGACGACTTCCGCGTCGGCAAGAACCTGGCGACGACGCCCGGCGCGGTGGTGTTCCGCAACCGCTTGCTGGAAGTGATCCATTACGCGCCGAGCACGCCCAAGGCGTGCGCCGTGCCGGTGGTCATCGTCACGCCCTGGATCAACAAGTTCTACGTGCTCGACCTGACACCGAAGAAGAGCTTGGTGCGCTACCTGCTCGACCAGGGTTTCAGCGTCTTCATCACGAGCTGGAAGAACCCGACGCCGGACATGCGGGACTTCGGCTTCGACGACTATATCGCCGAGGGCGTGGACAAGATCGTCGAAACGGCCCGCGGCCTCACGGGCGCGAGGCAGGTGCACGCCGTCGGCTATTGCATCGGCGGCACGGCGTTGTCGGTGTATATGGCCTGGGCCAACCGCAAGTACGGCGGGGCGGAGGCCGTGCCGGTGGCGCACTGGACGCTGCTCGCGACCCTGGTGGATTTCCACAAGCCCGGCGACATCGAGGTGTTCATCGACGAGGGCAGCGTGCACTGGCTGACCCACGCCATGGAACGTCGCGGCTTCCTCGACGGCAAGGAGATGGCCGCCGCCTTCCGCCTGCTGCGCTCCAACAGCCTGATCTGGCACTACGTGGTGCACGGCTACCTCTACGGGGAGACGCCCCCGCCCTTCGACGTGCTGTACTGGAACATGGACACCACGCGCATGCCGTTCAAGATGCACGAGTACTACCTGCGCGAGATGTACCTCGACAACAACCTGATCCGCAAGGACGCGCTCACCATCGCCGGCCAGCCCATCGACCTGGAGCGGATCGGCCAGCCGCTCTACTCCGTCACCGCCGAGGACGACCACATCGCCCCCTGGCGGCAGTGCTTCCGCATCAACAACCATGTGGCGGGCGACAAGCGCTTCGTGCTGTCTTCCTCGGGCCACATCCTCGGCATCGTCAATCCGCCGGTCACGCCGCCCAAGCGCCGCTACCGGGTCGCGTCGGTGCACCGCCGCGACGGCGTCGAGCAGTGGCAGGAGCGCGCCGAGGAGCATCCGGGCTCCTGGTGGGAGGACTGGATGGCCTGGCTCAAGCCCCGGTGCGGCGAGCAGGTGGACACCCCCCCGGTGGCGACCGAACGCTACCCGCGCCTGGCCGACGCGCCGGGGACCTACGTCCTGGAGCCGTAATCGCAGCGATGCGCAGGCTGAGCACCGAGTTGGTGATGCAGATGCTGCTGCCGCTGCTGGTGGTGGTCCTGCTCAGCGGCTACCTCAGCTACTACTTTGCGGTGCGCTACGCCAAAGCGAGCTACGACCGCGTCCTCTACGAGACGGCGCGGGGCATCGCGCAGCGGGTTCGGGTAAGCGGCGGCCGGGCGGAGATCGACCTGCCGCGGGCGGCGCTGATGCTGCACGACTCGGATGAGACGGACCGGTTGTATTACCAGGTGGCCTCGCGCCGGCAGGGCTATATCGCCGGCGAGTATGAACTGCCCGGGCCCGCCTTCGACAACGACCCGGCGCCTTTCTATTATTCGGCCGAGTTGCACGGCGAGACGGTGCACGGCGTCGCCATCCAGTTGGGCGAGCTGCCCGACGGGGATACGGTGGTGGTGCAGGTGGCGGAAACGAGCCGCAAGCGCGACGCCCTGGCCGAGGATGTGATGGCGGCCATCGTCGTGCCCCAGGCATTGATCGTCGTGCTGGCCCTGCTGGCCGCATGGTCCGGCATCAAGACCGGCCTGCTGCCCTTGAACCGGCTGGAGCGAGCGGTCCATTCCCGCAATCCGACCGACCTGTCGCCCCTGCCCGATGCCGAGGTGCCGGCGGAGGTGCGGCCGCTGACCGACGCCATCAACGCGCTGCTGCGCCGGCTGGACAACGCGCTGGGCGTGCAGCAGCGCTTCGTTTCCGACGCCGCGCACCAGTTGCGCACACCCCTGGCGGCGCTCAAGCTGGAGATCGAGCGGGCGCTGCGGGAGGACGACCCGCGGACGCACCGGGAGGCGCTGGCGCAACTGCGCCAGCCGGTGGATCGCATGGCGCGGCTGGCCAACCAATTGCTCACGCTGGCGCGGGCCGAGCCCGGGGCGGAAAGCCCGATGCGCTTCGCCCCGGTGGATTTGCGTGCCCTGGCCTTCGAGGTAGGTGCTTCCTTCGTGCCGCGGGCGCTGCAGCAGGGCGCGGACCTGGGCTTCTCGGGCAACGAGCAGCCCGTCATGGTGAACGGCGACGCGCTCCTGCTGGGCGAACTGGTGCGCAACCTGGTGGACAACGCGCTGGCCTACGGGCGGCCCGAGGGACGGATCACGGTGGGCGTCGAGGCCGGCGCGGAGCTGGTCCTGGTAGTCGAGGACGATGGCCCCGGCATACCGGAGGAGGCGCGGGAGAAAGTCTTCGAACGCTTCCAGCGGCTGCCGGGCAGCACCGGCAACGGCGCCGGCCTGGGCCTGGCCATCGTGCGCGAAATCGCCCGCGCCCATGGCGCCGGCATCGCCTTGGGGACGCCGCCGGGGGGCGGCACGCGCGTCCGGGTGAGCTTCCCTCCGGCCGGGCAGACGATCGGCGCGCCGCCCCCTCCTTGAGCGCCACGGTGATGCGATCCTCGATGGCTTTGCCGAAGTGCGTCCGCCGCGGAAATACTGCACAATAACGCCCTTCGCCAACCGCCGCCCGCAGTCCGAGGTCTTTCATGTCCGAGTCGCCCCTGTCCCCTTTCAAGCTCAAGGGCAAGACGCTGTCGCCCATCGTCCAGGGGGGCATGGGCGTGGGGGTGTCCGCCCACCGCCTGGCCGGCCATGTGGCCCGCCACAACGCGGTGGGTACGATCGCCAGCGTCGATCTGCGCCGGCTGCATCCCGACCTGATGGAAAGAAGCGGGCGCTGCCGCGACAAGGCGCTCATCAATGAGGTGAACCTGACCGCCCTCGAGCGCGAGGTGCGGGCCGCGCAGGAGATCGCCCAGGGGCAGGGGATGGTCGCGGTGAACGTCATGCGCGCCGTGACCGAATATGTGCCCTACGTGCGCCGCGCCTGCGAGAGCGGCGCCGACGCCATCGTAATGGGGGCGGGGCTTCCCCTCGACCTGCCCGAGATGACCGCCGCGTTTCCCAAGGTCGGCCTCATTCCCATCCTCTCCGACGTGCGCGGCATCGTCCTGCTGCTGAAGAAATGGATGCGCAAGAACCGCCTGCCCGATGCCATAGTCATCGAACATCCGCGCTATGCCGGCGGCCACCTGGGCGCCGCCCGGGAAGAGGACTTGCTCGACCAGCGCTTCAATTTCGAGACCGTCATTCCGGGCGCGCTGGAAGCCTTCAAGGACCTGGGCATCGAGCGCGAGAACGTGCCGCTGATCCCCGCCGGGGGCATCAACAGCCACGGGCAGGCGCGCAAACTGCTCGATCTCGGCGCCTCCGCCGTGCAGTTGGGCACGCCCTTCGCGGTGACGGAGGAGGGCGACGCCCACGAGAACTTCAAGAAGGTGCTGGCCGAGGCCAGGCCCGAGGACATCGTCACCTTCATGAGCGTCGCCGGCCTGCCGGCGCGCGCCGTGAAGACGCCGTGGCTGGACAATTACCTCAACCGGCTGGAAAAACTCAAGGCAGCGGCGAGCAAGGACCACAAATGCACCCTGGTGTGGGACTGCCTGGTGCAGTGCGGTCTGCGCGACGGCATCGCCAAGTTCGGCCAGTTCTGCATCGACAACCAGCTCGCCGCGGCCCTGCGCGGCGACATCCAGCGCGGGCTGTTCTTCCGCGGCTCGGAGCGGCTGCCCTTTGGCGATGCCATCCGGCCGGTGAAGGAGCTCATCGAGTACATGCTCACCGGGCGCATGCCCAAGCTGGCCTAGCTCTTACCTCCTCCGCTACCCGGAAGCGGGTATCGCGACGCGACATAAGAGCGGTCTATCGCCACATGGATTCTTGATGGCGGTCAAGCCCGATCTTGCGTCGAACAAGGACAATCGCCGCTGGAGCATAGTCCCCCAATGAAGGAGACCACATGAGCGGCATCACGAGCGCCCTGCACGACCACCACAAGCAGTGCGACGAGCATTTTGCGAACGCCGAGGAGACCGCCCAACGCGGCGACTGGGCGGCTTGCGCGACCTCCTTCGGCGAGTTTCGCGACGGGCTGCTGGCCCATTTCCGCGTTGAGGAGGAGGTGCTGTTCCCGGCCTTCGAGCGCCAGACCGGCATGGCGGGCGGACCGACCCAGGTGATGCGCCACGAACACATGCAGATACGCGATCTGCTCCAGCAGCTCGACGGTGCCCTGGCCCGCAAGGACGGCAACGGCTTCGGCGGCGGGGCCGAGACCCTGCTCATCATGATGCAGCAGCACAACATGAAGGAGGAGAACATCCTCTATCCCATGTGCGACCAGGCGCTCGGCCAGGATGACGAAGTCCGCTCCCAGATAGCGAGCGGGCTGCGGACCTGATGCCATGAGCCACCCGCACCTGGTCGACGGCCGTGGGCTGCTGCCGCCCGAGCCGCTCGAACTCACCCTGACGGCGCTGGACGCGCTGCCCGACGGCGAGGAACTGCTCCTGCTGCTCTACTGCGAGCCGCATCCGCTCTATTCCGTCCTGAAGCAGAACGGCTACAGCCACACTTCGCAGACCCAGCCCGACGGAACCGTAGAGATCCGAATCCGAAAGGCGGGTTGAAGTGCAGCTCGGCCTGTCGTTCGAGCAGGCACCGCCCATCTCGGTGCCGTTCCGCTTTTTTCTCACCGCGCCGCTCTTCGGCATGGCTGCCGGCCTACTGCTGCTGTGGCAGGGACCCGCCGTGCTGGCCTCGCGCTGGACCTCGGCGGCCCTGGCCCTCACCCATCTCGTCGCCGTGGGCTTCATGCTGCAGGCCATGTGCGGCGCGCTGTTGCAGATGGTGCCGGTGGCCGTGGGCGCCAACATCTGGCAGCCGCGCCGCGTCACCCTGTTTACCCATGCCGGACTGACGCTCGGCACCCTGTTGCTGGTTTCCGGATTCCTGACCGAATCCGCCATCTTCTTCCGCATCGCCGTGCCTTTCATGGCGGTTTCGCTGGTTGCCTTCGCGGTGATCGTGCTGATCGCCCTGTTTCGCACGGCGGCCCAGGGGCCGACTGTGCTGGCCCTGCGCATGGCCATCTTCGGCCTGGTCGTGACGATCTCCCTGGGCGTCACCCTGGCGTCCAGTTTCGGCTGGCAAATCGTGCTGCCGCTCACCGAACTGACCCACGTGCATGCCGCCTGGGGGCTGGTCGGCTGGAGCCTGCTGCTGGTGGTGGGGGTGGCCTACCTGGTGGTACCGATGTTCCAGCTCACGCCGCCCTACCCGAAGGGGCTGGCGCGCAACCTTTCGGTTGTCATGTTCATCCTGCTGTCGGTCTGGTCGCTCACCTGGCTGCCACCGCGGCGGCCGCTGCAAGCGCAGGCGGCGCTGGTGTGCGCCGGGGCGGTCTTGGCCGCGATCTTCGCGATCGTCACGCTGCGCCTGCAGGCGCAGCGCCGGCGCAAGGTGGTCGAGCCGACCCTTCTCTTCTGGCGCATGGCGATGGCGGCGTTGATCGCCGGCGCCTTTCTCGGCGTGGTGCAGCAGTTCTCGCCCGAGGCGGAAGACTACGCCGGCATGCCTTTCCTGCTCGGCGTGCTGCTCATGGTGGGCGTGTTTCTTCCGCTGATCAGCGGCATGCTGTACAAGATCGTGCCCTTCCTGAACTGGCTGCACCTGCAGAAGATCACCAAGCCGGGGCCGGCGGCGCCGAACATGAAACAGATGATCCCGGAGGCGCGCATGACCATGCAGTTCCGCCTGCACCTGGCGGCGCTGCTTCTGCTGCTGGGGGCGGTGCCGGTCCCGCTGCTGGTCTATCCGGGGGCGCTGGCGCTGATCGCGTCCTGCGCCTGGCTGGAATGGAACCTGGTCACGGCCACGCGCGTCTATGCCCGCCACCAGCGGGCATCGGCGCAGCGGGAGACGGCGCCTTAGGGCTCGTATTCCCGCAGCCGGCGCACGTCGTGTACAGTCACGTGCTTGCCGTGCACGGTGATCAGCTTGGTGGCGGCGAGATCGTGGAAGATGCGGGAGAGCGTCTCGGGGGTGAGGTTCAGGCGCGAGGCGATGACCTGCTTGCTGGTGGGCAGATCGATCTCGACGGGACCGGCCTCGTCGTCGCCCGGACCGGTGCGCTGGAGCAGGAAGCCGATGACGCGCTGCGTACTGGAGCGCAGCGAGTAGGACTCCACGTCGCGAATCAGGCCGTGCAGGCGCACGGCCAGGCCGGCCAGCATGCGCCGGGCGAAGGAGGGATCCTTCGCCAGCATGTCGAAGACCGCCGAGCGGGCGATATGCAGCAATAGCGTGTCGGCGAGGGACTCGGCGAAAACGGGATAGGGGCGGTCCATGAACATCACCGCCTCGCCGAAGCTCTGCTGGGGGCCGAGGATCTCGACCACCTTCTCGTTGCCGGTGGCCGAGGGGAAGGCGAGCTTCATCTGGCCATAGACGATGGCGTAGAAGCCCCGGGGCTGATCGCCCTTCTGGAACAGCATTTCGCCCTTGTGCAGACGCTTCTCCCGCGTCTGGGCGGCGAGTTGCTCGACCTGTTCGGGACTGAGCTCCAGGAAGAGCGGGATTCTTCTGAGTATCTGTGCGATGTCGAGTTTGTCGGTTTGCACCTTGCGGGCTCCTCTGCCGGGGCGCGTGAAACATACCACGGAAAGCTCCGGGTCGGGGAGTGGGTGGCTAGCAGCATGATGCGGGGCTGGCCGGTCTTCTTCCACGCGCCGCACCGCGTCATGTTCATGGCCGGGGCGACCCAGGGCCTGCTGGCGATGCTGTGGTGGGCCTTCGATCTGGGCGCCCGCTACGGATTGCTCTTCCCGGCGCCGGCCTGGCCGCTGCCGCCCGCCTGGCTGCACGGGGGGGTGATGATCTACGGCTTCTTCCCGTTCTTCATCTTCGGCTTCCTGATGACCGCCGGCCCGCGCTGGCTCGGCGCCCGGCCTGTCGCCGAGGCGGCCTACCGCGCCGCGTTCGTGCTCATGGCGGCCGGCTGGCTGGGCTTCCATGGCGCCCTCCTGTGGCTGCCGGGGTTGGTTTGGCTGGCGCTCGGCCTGGTCCTGGCCGGATGGTGCATCGGCCTGGCGGAACTGCTGCGGGTGGCGCGTACACCGACCACGGGGCGCAGCCATATCCTGATCGCCGTCGGCGCGCTCGGTGTCGGCGCGCTCGGGCTGGCGGCCTTCGTTGCCCTTGCCGCCGGGGGGCCGGCCTGGCTGAAGGAAGCCGCCCTGACGGGCGGGTTGTGGTTCTTCCTTCTGCCCGTGTTCGTCACGGTCTGCCATCGCATGATCCCGTTCTTTTCCAGCGTGGCGATCCCCAGGTACCGTGTCGTGCAGCCGCTCTGGGCGCTTCACCTGCTGGTCGCCTGCTTTGCCGGCCACGGGGTACTGGCCCTGGCGGGGGCCACCCGGTGGACCTGGCTCTTCGACGCGCCGGCGGCGCTGCTGGCGCTGGGCCTGACGGCATCCTGGCAGCTTCGCAGGAGCTTCGCCGTGCGCCTGCTTGCCGTGCTGCATGTCGCCTTCGCCTGGCTCGGCGTCGCCCTGGCGCTGCACGCCGCGCAGAGCCTGCTGTTCCTGGCCGGAACGGGGTCGCTGGGCCTGGCGCCGTTGCACGCCCTGACCCTGGGCTTCTTCGCCTCCATCGTCATCGGCATGGCTACAAGGGTGACCTTGGGCCACTCCGGGCACGAACTGGGTGCGGATGTGGCCGTCTGGGGCATCTTCTGGGCCATGCAGGGGGTGGCGGTGGTGCGTGTTGCGGCGGAGTTCCTGTCCCTGCCGGGGCCGGCCAACCTGTCGCTGGTGGCTGCGCTCGGCTGGCTGGCGGCCTTCGGCTGGTGGTATGCCCGGTACGCGCCGGTCTATCTCAAGCCGCGGCCGGATGGGCGGCCGGGATAAGACTCGAAACGATGCTCTGGTTCCCTATCCTCAAATACTTGCACGTCACCTGCGTCGTGCTCTCCATCTCCGGCTTCTTCCTGCGCGGGGTAGGGATGCTGACGGACTCGCCGCTCCTGAACCGGCGCTGGGTCAAGGTGGTGCCGCATGTGAACGACACGCTGCTGCTCTCGGCCGCGATCGGCCTCGCGATCGTGCTGGAGCAGTATCCCTTCGTCCACGGCTGGGTGACGGCAAAGGTACTGGGGCTGCTCGCCTACGTCGGCTTCGGCATGTTCGCCCTGCGCCGGGGCCGCAGCAAGGCGGTACGCACGGGTTTCTGGCTCGCCGCGTTGGCCAGTTTCGGTTACATCGTCTCGGTGGCGCTGACGCGGGATCCGCGGGGTTTTCTGGCGTGGGTATAGGCGGTCTGGGCCTCAGTTCCGCTGGTGGCTCAGGAGCTTCTTTAGCCCGTCGTTGTTCAGGATGCGGATGTG
Organism: uncultured Rhodocyclaceae bacterium; assembly: GCA_964479195.1. Lineage (GTDB taxonomy): Bacteria > Pseudomonadota > Gammaproteobacteria > Burkholderiales > Rhodocyclaceae > Desulfobacillus. The sequence goes on along the minus strand of CAYZLI010000056.1, from coordinate 5,827 downwards.
CTTCTGTTGCACCGCGATAAGGCCTTCCTCCTGGAAGCGCGAAAAGGCGCGGCTGACCGTCTCGAGCTTGAGCCCCAGGTAGCTGCCGATCTCCTCCCGCGTCATGCGCAGGTGGAACTCGGCCGCTGAATAGCCGCGCGACGTGAAGCGCTGGGACAGGTTGAGCAGGAAGGCGGCGAGCCGCTCCTCGGCGCGCATGGTGCCGAGCAGCATCATGAGGCCTTGGTCGCGCACCAGTTCGCGGCTCATGACCTTGTGGAAGTTGCGCTGCAGCGCAACGATCTGGCGCGACAGGACCTCCAACTGGGCAAAGGGAATGATGCAGACCTCGCTGTCTTCCAGCGCCACGGCATTGCAACTGTGGGTCTCGGTGCTGATGCCGTCCATGCCGAGCAGCTCGCCGGCCATCTGGAAGCCGGTTACCTGGTCGCGGCCGTCCTCCAGCAGGATATCGGTCTTGAAGAAACCGGTGCGCACCGCATAGAGCGCCTCGAAGGGATCGCCGGCTCGGTAGAGGTGCTGTTGGCGCCGGAGCTTGCGGCGGGCGCCGATCAGGTCATCGAGCGTGGCCAAGTCGTTCGGGCCCAGCCCCTCCGAGAGACAGAGCTCGCGCAGGCTGCATTGGGAGCAGGCAGCCTTGATGCCTACCAAGGTGATCGGGATTGCGGTTCTCGGCAATTCCGCCTCGCTTTCTCTCTTGGTTGGGAAGTCGTTTTGATCCATGTCAATACGATAATGGGGCTAATGCGGCATCTTTATGCCTTAGCCAGCAGTATCAACAATGACGACGACCTTTCAAGATCTCATCTTCGACCCGCAGGTCATCCGCCGGTTTGATGTAAACGGACCCCGCTACACGTCTTACCCGACGGCCGATCGCTTCGTCGAGGCCTTTGACGCCGATGCCTACCGGCTCTGGCTGGGAAAGCGCACGGTGGGCGGTATCAGCCGACCGCTTTCATTATACGTGCACATCCCCTTCTGCAATACCATTTGCTACTACTGCGCGTGCAATAAGATCATCACCAAGGACCATGGCCGTTCCGCCAAGTATTTGAAATACTTGGATAAGGAGATCGCTCTTCAATCCGATTACCTGGAAGGCAGCCACGACGTGGTGCAGTTGCACTGGGGTGGCGGCACGCCGACCTTCCTGTCCCATGACGAGATGCGGCGCCTGATGGCGTCGATCAACGAGCATTTCCGCCTGTTGCCCAACGGCGAGTATTCGATCGAAGTGGATCCGCGCAAGGTGGACCAGGCCACGGTGGCGCTGCTCGGCGAACTGGGTTTCAACCGCATGAGCCTGGGCGTGCAGGATTTCGACCCCACGGTGCAGGCGGCGGTGAACCGCATCCAGAGCCTGGAGGAAACGGAGAGCGTGCTGCGGGCGGCCCGCGCCAATGGCTTCAAGTCGATCTCGGTCGATCTGATCTACGGCCTGCCCAAGCAGAACGTCATCAGTTTCAACCGCACCCTGGAGGAGGTGATCCGCCTCTCCCCGGACCGCCTTTCCATTTACAACTACGCCCACTTGCCGAGCCTGTTCAAGCCGCAGCGGCGCATCGCCGAAGCCGAACTGCCTTCGGCGGACGCCAAGCTGCAGATCCTGCAGCTCGCCATCCGGCGCCTGACCGAGGCGGGCTACGTCTATATCGGCATGGACCACTTCGCCAAGCCCGACGACGAGTTGGCCGTCGCCCAGCGCCAGGGGCGGCTGCACCGCAACTTCCAGGGCTACTCGACCCACGCCGAGTGCGACATGATGTCCTTCGGCATCTCCTCCATCAGCAAGGTCGGGCCGACCTACAGCCAGAACGTGAAGACGCTCGACGAATACTACGACCGCCTCGACAGCGGCGTCCTGCCCATCCTGCGCGGCATCGAGTTGACGCCGGACGACCTTCTGCGCCGCTCGATCATCCAGGCCCTGATGTGCCATTTCGAGGTGTCCATCGAGGGGCTCGAGGTCGCCCACCTGATCGACTTCAAGAAGTACTTCGCGGCGGAGATCGCCGATCTGCGGGAAATGGAGAAGGCCGGCCTGATCCGCCTGGACGACCACTGGATCAGCGTGCTGCCCCGCGGGCGCCTGCTCGTGCGCGCCATCGCCATGGTCTTCGACCGCTATCTGCGCGCCGACCGCGAGCGGGCGCGTTACTCGAAAGTCATCTGAGCCGGTGAGCGGTAATCGGTGAGCGGGAAGCGGTAGAATGCGCTCGGCTCACCGCTCGCCCCAATGCCTGAAACCGGATATATCGCCGTCTTTCTCGTCGGCCTGCTCGGCGGCACCCACTGCATCGGCATGTGCGGCGGCATCGTCGGGGCGCTGACCGTGCAGGCGCCCGGCGGGCCGAGCCCGTGGCCGCTGCACCTCGCCTACAATCTGGGCCGCATCTCCAGCTACGCCCTGGCCGGGTCGCTGCTGGGTGCGGTTGGCAGCGCCGGCCTGCTGCTCAACGACGTGTTGCCCGTGCAGATGGCGCTCTACGTGCTGGCCAACCTCATGCTGGTGGCTCTCGGCCTGTACCTGACGGGCATGACCCAGGCGCTGGCCTTCACCGAGCGCGCCGGCCAGAAGCTGTGGGCCCGCCTGCGGCCGCTGACGGCGCGCTTCCTGCCGGCTCGCACGGTCTCCCGGGCGTTGCCGCTGGGCATGGTGTGGGGATTCCTGCCCTGCGGCATGGTCTACAGCGTGCTGACCGCCGCCCTGGTCGCCGGCAGCCCGTTGCGGGGCGCCGGGCTGATGCTCGCCTTCGGCCTGGGCACGCTGCCCAATCTGTTGCTCGCCGGCGTGTTGCTCAAGCGCCTGCGCGACCTCGTCCAGGCGCCCGTCGTGCGCTTGGTTTCCGGACTGCTGGTGCTGGGCTTCGGCATCTGGGGCATCTTCAACGCCTCGACCCTGGGCGGGCGGCTCTGGCAGGGCGTTGTCTGCCACGTGTAGAATGCCGCCATGAAGATACTCATCGCCGCGGACGGCTCGGACTGCGCGGCACGGGCCATCGAGAGCCTGATCGAGCATATCAAATGGTTTGCCGGCCAGCCGGAACTGCATCTGCTGTATGTGCACCCTCCCGTGCCCATCGGGCTGGCGACGCAGCACATCGCGGAAGACGTGCTCGAGCGCTACTACCGGGAGGAAGGCGAGCAGGCGCTGGCCTCGGCGCAGGAGCGGCTGGCGGCCGCGCATCTCCCCTTTACCCGGCACATCCACGTGGGCTCTGTCGCCGAGACCATCGTCAATCTGGCGGGCGAGCTCGGCTGCGATCTCATCTGCATGGGCACCCACGGGCGCGGTACAGTGGCCGGCGCCCTGCTCGGATCGGTGGCTACCAAAGTGCTCCATCTCTCTTCCGTCCCCGTACTGCTGGCCAAGTAGGCCGATGCGTCTCCGGCGCCGGGCCTTGCGGCGGGCCGTGGCGTATAATTAAACGCTTATGAACCAAGTATCGGAGCGCAACGCCATCGAACTGCCCATCGAGGGCATGACTTGCGCCGCCTGTGCTGCGCGCATCGAGAAAAGCCTCAACCGCCTGCCGGGGGTCGCCGCGGCCGTGAATTTCGCCAGCGAGCGCGCCCGGGTGGAGTTCGACGGTGGCACCGTCAGCCCGCGCGAACTCGTCGAGGCGATCAAGAAGACCGGTTTCGAAGTGCCGCCGCGGACGTTGGAGCTGGCCCTCACGGGCATGACCTGCGCCGCCTGCGCCACCCGCATCGAGACGCTGTTGAACCGCCTGCCCGGCGTCGAGGCGAACGTGAATTTCGCCGCCGAGAAGGCCGCCGTGCGCTACGTCCCGGGGCTTGTCGATGCCGAGGCGCTGATCGCCGCCGTGCGCCGCGCCGGCTATGACGCACGGGTGTCCACCGCCGATTCCCGCACCGAGGAGAAGGCGCGAAAAGCGGCCGCCTATGCGGCGGAGCTCAAGCGCTTCTGGATTTCCGTCGTGCTGACCGTGCCCTTGGTGGCCCAGATGGGCGCCATGCTCGGCGGCGAGCACCAGGACCTCCTCCCGCGCTGGCTGCAGCTTGCGCTCGCTACCCCGGTGCAGTTCTGGATCGGTTGGCGCTTCTACGTCGGCGCCTATCACGCCCTGCGCGGGGGCGCCGGCAACATGGACGTGCTGATCGCCCTGGGCACCAGCATGGCCTACCTCTACAGCCTGGTGGTCACCGCCTTCGGCCTGCACCACCAGCACGTGTATTTCGAAGCCTCCGCCGCCATCATCACCCTGGTGCTGATGGGCAAGCTGCTGGAAGCGCGCGCCAAGGCGAAGACCTCGGCGGCCATCGAGGCCCTCATCCGCCTGCAGCCGCAGACGGCACGCGTGCTGCGCGGGGACGAACTGGTGGAAGTGCCCGTGGCAAGCCTCAACCCCGGCGACGTCTTCGTGGTGCGTCCCGGCGAAGCCGTGCCGGTGGACGGCGAGGTGATCGAGGGGGACTCCAGCCTGAACGAGGCCATGCTTACGGGCGAGAGCCTGCCGCGGGCCAAGGGTCCCGGCGACAAGGTCTATGCCGCGACCGTGAACGGCGAAGGGCTGCTGAAATGCCGCGCCACGGGCGTGGGCAGCCACACGCTCCTCGCCGGCATCATTCGCATGGTGGAGCAGGCCCAGGGCTCCAAGGCGCCGGTGCAGCGCTTGGCCGACCGTATCTCGGCGATCTTCGTGCCGGTGGTTACCGCCATTGCCCTTCTCACCTTCGGCACCTGGTGGGGGCTGGCCGGCGACTTCACCAACGCCCTGGTGAATGCGGTGGCCGTGCTGGTGATCGCCTGCCCCTGCGCCCTGGGCCTGGCCACGCCGACCGCCATCATGGTGGGCACGGGACGGGGGGCCGCAGCCGGCGTGCTGGTGAAGAACGCCGAAGCGCTGGAACTGGCCGAGAAGGTGAAGGTGCTGGCGGTGGATAAGACCGGCACGCTGACCCTGGGCCAGCCGGCGGTCACGGACTTGTTGCCTGCCGATGGCCTCGCGCCGCCGGAACTGCTGCGCGTCGCGGCGAGCCTGGAGCAGGGGAGCAGTCATCCCCTCGCCGAAGCGGTCGTCGCGCGGGCTGCAGCGGAAGGACTGGTGCTGACGCATCCCACCGACTTGCGGGCCGTGCCCGGCAAGGGCCTCGCCGCGAAACTGGACGGGACCGACTACATTCTGGGCTCACCGGCCTACCTCGCCGAACAAGGCGTGAAAGTGCCGGAAACCTTGCTGGCGCCCCTGGCCCGTGCGGGCAAGAGCGTGGTGGGCGTGGCCCAGGGCGCGCGCCTGCTCGGCCTGCTGGGCGTCGCCGACCGCCTGCGGCCCACCTCCCGTGCAGCCGTGGCGCGGTTGCAGGCCCAGGGTGTGGAGGTAGTGATGCTCACCGGCGACAACGCCGCCACGGCCGCCGCCATTGCGCACGAGGCCGGCATCGCCCGCTACGAGGCGGAAGTCCTGCCCCAGGACAAGGCCGCGGCGGTGGCGAAGCTGAAAGCCGCCAACGGTGGCCTCGTGGGCATGGCGGGCGACGGTATCAATGACGCACCCGCCCTGGCGGCGGCGGACGTGAGTTTCGCCATCGGCGGCGGCTCGGACGTGGCCATGGAGGCGGCTGACGTCACGCTGATGAGGAGCGACCTCCTCTCCGCGGCGGACGCCATCGACCTGTCCCGGGCCACCCTCTCCAAGATCCGCCAGAACCTGTTCTTCGCCTTCATCTACAACGTGCTGGGCATCCCGCTGGCGGCGCTGGGCTTTCTCAATCCGGTGATTGCCGGCGCGGCGATGGCCATGAGTTCGGTGTCGGTGGTCACCAACTCGCTGCTGCTCAAGCGCTGGAAGCCAATCAAGTA
>CAYZLI010000055.1:14886-19876 GCA_964479195.1 uncultured Rhodocyclaceae bacterium | reverse complement strand
CTAGCTGCTATACTGCCCCGCGAACCAACAGAAGAAACACCGCCACTGCGGCAGCGCAGCCGAACAAGAATCCGGCGCGCGGGAGGGCTCCGCAGGGCCAACAGAGGAGGTCATGCCCGAAATTTCGACGCTTGCAGCGCTGGTTCTCGCCGCTGCGGCGGTTATCCTGATCCTTTGGCGAATCGCCGCCCTGCACGCGGCGACGAAGGACCTCCCTTCCGGAATCGAAGCCTCCCTTGCGGAGAAGCATCGCGCGATGCTCTCCGATCTGCACGACGGCCTGCTCAGGCAGGGCGACCGCGTCACCACTCTCAACCTCGAACTGCGCCAGGCCCTGGCCGAATCCCGCGAGAGCACCGCACTGCGCCTGACGGAACTCAGCGCCACCCTCCAGTCCAAGCAGGACCAGTTGCGGGGCGAGGTGCTGGAACAACTCCTGAAGACCCTGGCCGAGCAGGCGCGGGCCGACCGCGAGCTGCTGCAATCGGGCCTCGCCAACGCCACGGCGCAGCTTGCCGCCAGCATGGAGAGCCTGACGCGCACCATCAACGAGCGGCTGGAGCAGATCAGCGGCCGGGTCAGTGAGCGCCTGGATGAGGGCTTCAAGAAGACCAACGAGACTTTCGCCAATGTCATGGCGCGCCTGGCTACCATCGACGAGGCGCAGAAGAAGATCGATGGGCTGACCACGAACGTCGTCAGCCTGCAGGAGCTGCTGGGGGACAAGAAGGCGCGCGGCGCCTTCGGCGAGGTGCAGCTCGAGGCCCTGGTGCGCAACATGCTGCCGCCGGGCAGCTTCGAGTTCCAGTACACCCTGTCCAACGGCACGCGGGCCGACTGCGTGCTGAAGCTCCCGGAGCCCACGGGCCTGGTGGCGGTGGACTCCAAGTTCCCCCTGGAGAACTACCACCGCATGTTCGACGAGGGCCTGTCGGAGATCGAGCGCCGCCAGGCCCAGTCCGCCTTCCGCGCCGATCTCAAGAAGCACATCGACGCCATCGGCTCCAAATACATCATCGCCAACGAGACGTCCGACGGGGCGGTGATGTTCGTGCCGGCGGAAGCCGTGTTCGCCGAGATCCACGCCTACCATGCGGAGGTCGTCGCCTACGCCATGCAGAAGCGCGTCTGGATCGTCTCGCCCACCACGCTGATGGCCGTGCTCAACACGGCGCGGGCCGTGCTCAAGGACGTGGAAACGCGCCGCCAGGTCCACGTCATCAAGGACGCCCTGGGCAAGCTGGCCAAGGACTTCGTCCGCTTCGACGAGCGCATGCAGGATCTGGCCAAGCACATCGAGCAGGCGCACAAGGACGTGCAGCAGGTGCACATCAGCAGCCGCAAGATCAGCGGCCAGTTCGCGCGCATCGAGGGCGCCGAGCTGGACGAGCCGCAGGTGGTGGCGGTGCCCTACGCGAAGGCGGGTGAGCAATGACGCCCATGGGCGCCCTGAGCGGGCTGCTGGCCTGGCAAGCCGCCTCGCCCCATCGCCTGCGCGACCAGCTCACGCTGATCGACGCGGCCCTGCGCTGCGTGGACATCGCGGTGGTCGGGGTGGACGAGCGGGGCGACATCTTCTTCGGCAACGGGGCGGCGGCCAAGCTCGCCGGCGTCGATGCCGCGGAGCTGGCCGGCCGGCCCTTCACGCAGATATTCCCGCTGCGCAGCGCCGCCGACGGCCAGTCCCTGGGCCTGGCACAGCTCCTGCAGGAGAGCGCCGCCGCGCCGGCCCTACGCGCCGTGCTGCGCGATGCCCAGGACGGGGAGCACGTGCTCGACATCAGTTGCTCCGCCGAGGAGACGGCGGAGAAGCGGCAGCCGCGCCGGCTGAGCTTCCTCGTCATGGAGGACGTTTCGGTGCCGCGGGGCATCTCCCTGGAGCTCTTCTGGCAGGCCAACCACGATCCCCTCACCGGCCTGGTCAACCGCCGCGGTTTCGAGGAAGAACTGCGGACGGCCATTGCCGCCGGGGACGACGGCGACAAGCAGCACGCGCTGCTCTTCATCGACCTGGACCGCTTCAAGCTCATCAACGACAGCGGCGGGCATGCCGCCGGCGACGAGTTCCTGCGCCAGATCGCCACGGTGCTGCGCGACCGGGTGCGCACGAGCGACGTGCTGGCGCGCCTGGGCGGCGACGAGTTCGGGGTGCTGCTGCCCGGCTGCCCGGTGGAGCAGGCGCTGCGCATCGCCAATGCCATCCGCCTGGAGGTCGCCAACTTCCGCTTCGTCTGGCGTGACAAGGTCTTTCACGTCGGCGCCAGCATCGGGCTGGTGGTGCTGTCCGACCCGGCCGCCACGCCCGAGGAAGTGATGGAGCAGGCGGACGCCGCCTGCTATGCCGCCAAGGATGCGGGCCGCGACCAGATCCGGGTGCACCGGGCCAGGGCGGGGGCCAGCGGGCCGCGCGCCGACATGAACGTGGTGGAGACCATCCACGACGCCCTGGAGTGCAACGCCTTCCGGCTCTTCCGCCAGCGCATCGCCGGACTGAACGAGGCGGCCGGCCCCGCCCGGCACTTCGAGGTGCTGCTGCGGCTGCGCGACCGGGAGGGCAAGGTGGTGCCGCCCATGGTGTTCATCCCGGCGGCCGAGCGGCACAACATGATGCCGGCCATCGACCGCTGGGTGCTGGTCAACGCCCTGCCGGCCATCCGCCGCGAATGCGAGGCCGCGGCGGACCACGTCCCGCTGTTCGACATCAACCTGTCCGCGGCGAGCATCGCCGACAGCCGCTTCCCGCAGTTCGTGCGCGAGCAACTGGCCCTGCACGGGGTGCCGCCCGAGGCCATCTGTTTCGAGATCACGGAGACCCTGGCAGTGGCCAACCTGACCAAGGCGGCGGATCTCATCCGCGAGTTGAAGGGCCTGGGCCTGCGCTTCGCCCTGGATGACTTCGGCGCCGGCATGTGCTCCTTCGCCTACCTCAAGCACCTGCCGGTGGATTTCGTGAAGATCGACGGCGCCTTCGTGCGGGACATGACCGAGCCGATGAACCGGGAGATCGTGCAGGCGATCAACAACATCGCCCATTCCCTCGGCATGAAGACCATTGCCGAGTTCGTCGAGACCGAAGGCACCTTGTCGAAGCTGCGCGAGATGGGCGTCGATCTCGCCCAGGGCCACGCCGTCGGCCGGCCGTTCTACTTCGCCTGAAGTTGCGCCTTGTCGTCCCCGCGAATGCGGGGACCCAGCGTCGTTCCAAAAGCCGCTGGATTCCCGCTTGCGCGGGAATGACATTAGACCCGGAACACCCCCACCGCCTCCCGCATCGCGGCGGCGAGGGACTCGACGCGGCGCGATTGCTCCGCAGTGCGGGAGGCGGCGGCCTGGCCCGCCTCGGTCTGCAGCGCCACCTTTTCCACGTTGCCGGCGATCTCGTTGGCGGCGGCGCTCTGCTCCCGCAGGGCGGCGGAAATCTCTCCCACGGCGGTGACCACGTCGCGGGCGGCGCCGGTGATCTGGCCGATCAGGGCGTCGGCCTGGGCGGCGAGCCCTTGGCCGGTTTGCACCCGGGCGACGGCGAGCCGGATGCTGGCGACGGCCTCCTCGGTGCCGCCGCGGATGCCGCCCACCATGCGGGCGATGTCCTCGGTGGAGCGCGTGGTGCGCTCGGCCAGGTTGCGCACCTCGTCGGCGACCACGGCGAAGCCGCGCCCCTGGTCGCCGGCCCGCGCCGCCTCGATGGCGGCGTTGAGCGCCAGCAGGTTGGTCTGGTCGGCGATGTCCTTGATGAGCTTGGTCACGGCGGCGATGCGGTTCGCCTGGGCGGACAGGGCCTCCAGGGTTTCGGCGGCCTTGGCGACGGTTGCGGCGATGCCGTCCATTTCCCGCCCGGCCTGGCGCACCACCTCGCCGCCCTGGTCGGCGAGGCTGCCGGCGCGGCGGGACACTTCGAGCACCTCGCGCGAGCCTTCCGAAACGTGGTTGATGCTGACGGTCATCTGCTCGACGGAGGCGGCCATGGCCGAGGAGGCCTGGGCCTGGCCGGCGGCGGCCTCCGCGGCGCGGCCGGATTCGTCGGACAGGGCGCCCGCCGAGCCGGAGAGTGCGGCAGCGTTGTCCAGCACCTCATGCATCGCCGCCTGCATGCGCTCGGCCATGGCGTTGAAGGCTTCGATGGTGTGCACCGCCTCGGCGGCGCCCCGCGGCGGAATGCGCCGGGTGAGGTCCCCCGTCTGCGCCACCTCGGAGATGGCTTCCCGCATGGATTCGAGGGGCGCGGCGATGAGCCGCGCGGCATACAGGCCGAGCACCACCATGAGCACGACGGCGCCCGCCGAGACGCCCAGCATCACGGGCACGAAAATGCCGACTGCCTTGCTGCCGGCGGCGGCCGCCTCCTCGGCGCGGCGGGTGTTGGCCTCCACCAGCTTGCGCAGCGTGCCTTCGACCGCGGCGAAGTCGGGTTTCTGGGCGTCGAACTGGCGGTAGAACTGGTCGTAGAGTTCCTTGCGCCGCTCGGCATCCCGGGTGCGCCCGAGCTCGGCGATCGTCTCCGTCAGCTCCCCGTCGGCCTTCTGCCAGGCCTGCCACTCCCCGGCGAACTGCCGCCACAGCGCCTGCTCCTCCGCCGTCCTCGACAGCGGCTCGTAGGCCTTCCGGGAGCTCACGATGCGCGCCCAGGCGTCGTCCTTGCGGGAAACGATCTGGGCGAAGCTGGCGCGGGCGCCGGGCTGGTTCTCCCACAGGGCCGTCTCGGTGTTCAGCGCATTGAGCGCGGTCTTCGCCTCGTCGATGGACTTCAGGGCCAGTATTGCGGGCTGGGTCGTGCCCGCTACCTCGGCGAGGGCTTCGGCGGCGCGATTGATGGCGAGGTTGCCGGCCGCGCCGACGCCGACCAGGGTCAGCAGGGCGACGGCGACGAGGGCCAGCAGCTTGAACTTGACGGGCAGGTTGCGCATGGCGGTTCCGTGGGGCGGATTGCGGACCGTCGCACTCTAATCGGCGGATTCGTCCGGCCGCGTTAAGGTTCGGTGAAGGATTTGTG
>CAYZLI010000055.1:12091-14786 GCA_964479195.1 uncultured Rhodocyclaceae bacterium | reverse complement strand
CAGCCATTGGCCCCTACCTGCGATCCGCCCGGATCGCGTCGGCGTGGAACCTTTGCTCCGCCGCCGGCGTCCTTACCGACACGAAAGCAAGCGGTGCGGATGCACAGGAGGTTCGGCTATGGACCAGCGGGTCGATGTGCGTGCCCTGTTCGCGCAACAGGTGCTCGGCCAGCTCGACGGGCTCTACGGCCTGGCGCTGCGGCTGACACGGAATCCCGACGACGCCGAAGATCTCGTCGCGGACACCGTGGCCAAGGGCTGGGAGAAGCTCGATTCCCTGCACGAGGCCCACTGCCTGCGCTCCTGGCTGTTCCGCATCCTGGCCAACACCTTCGTCAGCGACTACCGCCGGCGGGCGTGCCGGCCGCAGTGCGAACACCTGGGCGACGAGGAGGAGGACGAAGAAGGCTTCTCGCTCTTCGAGCAGGTGCACCAGCCCTTCCTGCTCTGGTGGAGCAGTCCCGAGCAGGAACTCCTCAACAAGCTGCTGCGCGAGGACATCGAGCGGGCGCTCGATGCCTTGAGCGACCCGCTGCGCGAAGTGGTGGTCCTCGTGGACGTGGAGGGTTTCAGCTACGCGGAAGTGAGCGAGCTGCTGCACATCCCCGTCGGCACCGTGCGCTCGCGCCTTTCCCGCGGGCGTGCCTCGCTGCAGCGGTCGCTGTGGCGGACCGCGCGGGAGAACGGCCTGGTTCGGGCGCCGGCGGGGGAGACGGGGACGAGACCGCATACCTGGGGGAGCAAGACATGACTTGCGAAGAAGCGCTGCACAACCTGGTGACCTATTTGGACAACGAGCTGGAGCTCGCCGAGCGGGATCGCCTGGACGAGCACCTGAAGGTCTGCCGCGCCTGCTTCTCGCGGCTGGAGTTCGAGAAACGGCTCAAGGATCGGCTGACGGAAACGAAGCGGGCGAAACCGACGGCGCAGCTCGAGGCAAGGGTTCGGGCGCTGCTGCGGCGCTATTGACCAAGCCTCCGGCCGGAGGCGGACAAGGAGACGATCATGGTTGCGGTATTTGGCAACAAGAAGGAGTTCATTTTCAAGGCGGTGGAGGACATGTACACCGAGGTGGCGAGTTGCCCCGGCAAGGGCTTCCATTTCCCCACGGGGCGGCTGGCCTGCCTGTTCGTCGGCTATCCCGCCGTGCAGCTCGACACCATTCCCGATTCAGCCGTCGAGTCCTTCGCCGGCGTCGGCTATCCCTTCAAAGTGGGCGCCATCAAGGCCTGCGATCGCGTGCTCGACGTGGGCTCCGGCTCGGGCACCGACGCGCTGATCGCCGCGACGCTGGTCGGCCGCGAAGGCAGGGTCCATTGCCTGGACATGACCGAGGCCATGCTCGAGAAGCTGCGCGCCAACGCGGCGAAGATGGGCGCCGACCAGATCGAGCCGCTCGAGGGCAACGCCGAGGGGATTCCGCTGCCCGATGCCTGCGTCGATGCGGTGACCAGCAACGGCGTGATCAACCTGGTGCCGGACAAGGCGCGGGCCTTCGCGGAAATCTTCCGGGTCCTGCGCCCGGGCGGCGCACTGCAGCTCGCCGACATCGTGCTCGGCCGCCCGGTCTCGGAGCAGTCCCGGGACAACCCGAAACTCTGGGCCGAGTGCGTCGTCGGCGCGGTTCTGGAGGAAGACTACCTCGACCTCATCCGCGGCGCGGGCTTCACGGGCATCGAGGTATACAACCGGCAGGACTATTTTTCCGGCAGCAGCAATGCCGACACGCGCCGGGTGGCCGGTTCGCTGGGCGCGCGGGCGGTGGTGATAGGGGCGGCCAAGCCGGCATGACGGGGCGGCCGCCAGGACAACAAGGATGAAAGGAGAATTGCCATGATCGTCGCACGATGGAGTATCGACGCCCGTTTCGGGCACAAGCAGCAGGTCATCGACTCGCTGAACGGCTGGATCGCCGACATCGGCAGCAAGGTCGGCTGGACCAAGGAGCGCACGCGCGTGCTGACCGGTTCCGTGGGCACGCTGGAATCCACGGTCCAGACCGAGGTCACGCTCAAGGATCTCGGGGAACTCGGCGCCGCGTGGGACAAGCTCGCCACGCTGGAAGCCCACAAGGCCTGGAGCAAGGAGATCGAGCCCTACGTGGTCTCCGGCACGCACCGCTGGGAAGTGCTGCGGGTTCTCTGATGGGCTGAAGAACCGAAGAACAGGAGGAAGCATCATGAAGCAAGACCGATCGCGCGCCTCCGGCGCGCAGGCAGTCCTTTTTGCGCTCTTCGCGCTCCTGATCGCAGGCAGCGCGGCGGCCCAGGAGAAGAAGTCCCTCTACGACCGCCTCGGTGGCGCCTATCCCATCGCCATGGTGGTGGACGATTTCATCGACCGGCTCTGGGTGAACAAGACCCTCAACGCCAACCCCGCCATCAAGGCCTCGCGGGCGGCGATGCCCAAGCCGGCCCTCAAGTACCAGGTGACCTCCTTCGTTACCATGGCCACCGGCGGCCCGCAGAAATACGTCGGCCGCGACATGGCCAGCGCCCACGCGCACCTGAACATCAAGGAGAAGGAATGGCAGGCGATGATCGCCGAGTTCCGCAAGACCCTGAAGAAGTTCAAGGTGCCCGAGGGGGAGCAGAAGGAGCTGATCGAGCTGCTCGGCACGACCAAGAAGGATATCGTCAAGGCGTGAGCGCGCAATTTCCCTCCCCTGCAATGGGGGCGGTTTCGAATTTCCCCC
>CAYZLI010000055.1:0-11991 GCA_964479195.1 uncultured Rhodocyclaceae bacterium | reverse complement strand
GGCGTGAGCGCGCAATTTCCCTCCCCTGCAATGGGGGCGGTTTCGAATTTCCCCCCTCCCCCTGCATGGGGGAGGGCCGGGGTGGGGGTGCGGCGGGCGCCCTCCCGCTATCTCGCGGGTCTGGCCGCCGGCATGAAGTCGTCGTCCATCGCCTGTTCGAGGGTGTAGGGGCAGTCCGCAGGGGGAGCCACCCGTTCGCCATAGGCTTCGAAAGTCTTTCCGGCGCTGCGGCGGGCCTGGGGCCATGCCCGCGCGAACAGTTCCGGGGCGTAGTGCTTCAGGCTGGGTGTTTCTTCGATCCGGGTTTCGACCTGGGCGCGGAACTCCGAAAGCTCTTCGGTCCAGGCGGCGCGCGGCGCGGTGGCGGGCGAAAGATCCAGCTTGAGCAAATGGATCAGGATCTGCCGGAAGAGCGACTGGAGGGCGACCTTTTGTTCTTTCCCCATGTCCTCGATTTCCTCGACGATGTTGTCGATGTCGGCCTCCGCCAGCCGCCCGGCGCGCAGCAACGCCGCCTGCTCTTCCGTCCAGCGAAGGAAGTCTTGTTCGTGGAGCCGCGATTTCATGGCCGGTCGCTCGTGTCATTGGGTTGAAACGCATTCTACCCCTGCGGGCCAGAGGCGCAAACGTTCCCGGAAAGGGATGCGACATACCCCGCTTGTCATATTGACACGGAATGATACTAATAATAAGGTAACGCCGACACAAGCAATAAGAACAAATCCACGCAGCCAGCGGCTCAGGGGAGGGTGGTGGGTCCAAACTTTGCCATCTACTACGCGTCGGAGGCCTATTCCACGGCCCGCAGGCTCATGGGCCGGCAGGCCGCCGGCAAGGCCTTTCTGCGCGGGCTGGCGCGCACCTGGCCGCAGGTGACCGTGCATGGGGTGGGGGAGGACGGGCGCACCGGCCGGGCCATGCTGGAGCAGCTCCGGGCCGAGGGCTTCGCCGGCCGACTGAACTGGAGCGTGCTTCCCGACTGGCGGGCGGTAAGCGAGGCCGGCGCCCTCTACTATCCCTCCCCGCCGCCCAGGGACCTCGCCGCCGCCCGCAACCTGCGCCACCCGGCCGCCTTCAGCCTGATGGGGGTGACCCACAGCCTGTCTTCCGCCGGAGCCATGGACCAGGTCGCCGACCTCGTCCTGCCGCCCTTCAAGCCCTGGGACGCCCTGATCTGCACCTCCCACGCGGCCCACCGCTTCGTCGCCCGCCTGCAGGAGGAGATGCGCGCCTGGTGGACGGAGCAGACGGGCGCCAGCCGCCTCAATCAGGTCCAGTTACCAGTGATCCCCCTGGGCGTGGATTGCCCCGCCTTCGCGCCTCGGCCGGGCGCGCGGGAGGCGGCCCGGCAAGCCCTGCAGCTCAAGCCGGAAGAAACCGCCTTTCTCTTCGCGGGGCGCCTGTCCTTCCACGCCAAGGCCAACCCCGCCCCCATGTACCAGGCCCTGGAGCAGGCCGCCCGCAGGACGCCGGTCGCCTGCATCGAGGCCGGGACGTATCCGAATGCCACCATCCGCGAGGGCTTCGCCGCCGCCCGCAAGACCCTCGCCCCCTCGGTGCGCTTCATCGAGGCCAACGGGCGCGACGAGGCGCGCTACCGCCAGGCCTGGGCTGCGGCCGACGTCTTCGTCTCCCTCTCCGACAACATCCAGGAGACCTTCGGTCTCACCCCCGTGGAAGCCATGGCTGCGGGGCTGCCCGTGGTGGCGAGCGACTGGAACGGCTACAAGGACACGGTGCGCGACGGCGTGGACGGCCTGCGCGTGCCCACCGTGCTGCCGCCCGCGGGCGCGGGCGAGGACCTCGCCCTGCATCATGCCCTGGGGCTGGACACCTACGACCGCTACATCGGCCGCGCCAGCCTTGCCACCGTGGTCGCCCCGGCGGCCCTCGCCGAAGCCTTCACGCGGCTCGCCTTGAACCCCGACCTGCGGGCGCGCATGGGCGCGGCGGGCCTGAAACGGGCCCAGGCCGAATTTGACTGGCCGGTGATCCTGCGCCGCTACGCCGAGCTCGCCGCCGCCCTGGGGGAGATCCGCCGCAGCGGCCCGCATGACCCGGCCCAGCCCTGGCCGCAGCGGGCCGATCCCTTCGCGCGCTTCGCCCATTTCCCCACCGTCACGCTGGGCGGCAACTGGATCGTCCAGGCGCAGCCGCAGGCGGGCGCGCGCCTGCGCGAGTTGCTCGGGCTGGCCATGGCGGCCTACGCCTTCGACCCCGGGCTGCTCCCCAAGGAAAGCGTCGCGGCGCTGCTGTCCGTGCTGGAAAAGCAGGAGACGCTCTCCGTCAATGCCGTCCTCGCCGCGGCGGGGCAGGCGAATCCGGCGGGCCTGCGGGCGCTCATGTGGCTGTGGAAGTTCGATCTGGTGCGCGTGTGGCCCGGGGCGTGATGCTTTAAACATCAAGTATCAGGTATGCCAACATCAAGGCGTATAACTTTAGTGATATGTTGCCAACATATACAAGTGGGCGTATTGTTGTGAACCATAACAGACGAACTTTGCGGTGGTCGCGGCGGCGTCCCGGCCGGCTTCCGGGCGATCGGCTCGGCTGGGCGTTTGGCTGCATCGTGGGTATGGCCCAGGCTCTACGCAAAGAATGGAGCTGGGGCACAAGCAAAGGGGGAAGGATCGGAATGAAACGTCTTCTGGCAGTCCGTATGGCCTTCGGAGACCACCGCTCGGAACTCTTCGGCACCGATCCGGAACACACCGCCTTCGACCGGCTGCGGGAGGTCGTGGACGCCAACCAGGAGGGCATCAGCCGGGCGGGTGCGCACTTGCCATTCGGGCAAATGTCCTTGCGGATGGCGGCATGAGACTGGGCATCGCACTGCTCGCCATGGGCCTGCTGCTTGCGGGCTGCGAGAAATACGCCCTCGACCGGCAGATGGAAGAGCTGTGCAAGAAAGACGGCGGGGTCAGGGTGTATGAGAGCGTGACGCTGCCGCCGGAGATGTTCGACCAGTGGGGCGATCCGTTTCCGGGGTGGCGCGGGGCCGAGCCGGAAAAACGTTTCGGCCCAGAGTACAGGTATCTGAGCAAGACCACGTATCTCAAGAGAGGTAGCCCGTTCAAGTTGTTCAGCGAGGGCGAGCTCGTCCTACTGAACGAGAAGATCGTTCGTACATCTGACGAAAAACTCTTGGGAGAAGCGACAGTGTACGTGCGCGTTGGCGGGGAAACGATTTTGCTCGGACATCCATCGTCAAAGCGGTGTCCAGCCAAATATAGCAGCAGGGATCTCATTCGTGCCGTTTTCAATAGGGGAGGGCTTTGATCATGCCGACTGTCAGGGACTATGGCGAGTTTGCGCAGACCGCGCTCGCAGCCTATGCCGTTGATCTTGAAGAAGGTAGGAGTATCAACAAAGCAGCATATCTTGGGGCCGGTATGTCTGATGCCCAAGCCCAACGCTTCGACGCCTCCTGGCAAGTGCTGGGGCAAACGGACCTGGGCGACGGATTCTCGGCGGTGCTGTTCCAGCCGGTCAATGCCGCCGGACAGCCCGCGGGCCAGAAGGTACTCGCCATCCGCGGCACGGAGGGCAGCCACTGGGGCATCGACTGGCTGGTCGACGTGATCGACATCGCGCTGCTCGGCACCCATGTGGGCATGGCGCAATACGACTCGCTGGAGGCGTTCTACCAATCCTTGATTCAGCAGGGCAAGTTGGGCGCGAGCGAACAGATCGTCGTCAGCGGCCACAGCCTGGGCGGATTCCTGGCTCAAGGCTTCACGGCCGAGCATGACGCGGCGGTGTCCGCGGCCTACACGTACAATGCGCCGGGCTTCTCCGCCTCGTCCGGGCTGCTCAACATCGAAACCCAGCTTCTGGAATTCTTCGGCCTGACGGCGCCGAGCATTCCCAACGGCAAAATCTTCAACGTTCGCGCCACCGAAGGTCTGTCCGCCACGGCGGGGCTCGGCCAGATGCTCGGTTCGATCCAGCCCGTTTCCATCGAATCCGGCGACCCCATCCACAATCACTCCATTGTCACGCTGACCGACAGCCTCGCCGTCCATGAGCTCTTGTCCCGCGTGGACGGTACCCTCTCCATCGAGGCGATTGGCAACCTCCTCAAGAGCGCCTCCGCCCAGAACGCCGCCACCCTCGAATCCGCCGTCCAGGCCCTGGGCAAGGTTTTTCTGTCGGCGCCGCCGTCCATTGCCACGGGCGACCGCGATAGCCTCTACCAGGCGGTGTTTTCCTTGGGACAGGCCGTGGGCGAGCTGCAGGCCCTGGGCGAGCGCTACACCCTGCGGTCGATGGGCCTCGATGCCGGGGCCGATGCGGCGCTCGCCAAGACCGATCTCGCCGTGCGCTACGCCTTGGCCGAGCTGCTCCCCTTCGCCGTGCAGGGCCGCAGCTACGACAGCCACGCCGAGGCCCTGAGCCTCTACGACCCCGCCACCGACGAAGGCATGCTCTCCGAGAAGTGGCTCGCCGACCGCGCCGCCATGCTCGCCTGGATGAACAAGGCGCGCACGGAGGACACGGCCTTCAGCGGTACGCAACTCTACGTCGATACCGACCAGTTCGCGGGCCAGACCTGGAACTTCCAGGACGCGGGCAGCGGCGAGAGCGTGCTCGTGCGCGCCACGGGCAGCATCACGCCCGACCTGCACCACGTTCTGTTCGGCGCGGCCACTGACGACTACCTCGTCGGCGGCGACCACGGCGACCGCCTCTACGGTCTCGCCGGCGACGACGACCTGCGCGGGCAGGGCGGGGCGGACTACCTCGAAGGCGGGCAGGGCGCGGACCAGCTCGACGGCGGCGCCGGCAACGACGAGCTCGCGGGCGGGGCGGGCGCCGACCGTCTCACGGGTGGGGCGGGCACGGACACTTTGAAGGGCGGCGCCGGCGACGACGTCCTGGACGGCCAGGACAGCGCCGGCGGCGACCTCCTCGAAGGCGGCGCCGGGGCCGACACCTACTACGCCGACGACGGGGACACCATCCGGGACAGCGACGGTCAGGGCACGGTCTTCCTCAACGGCAAGCAGCTCACCTTCGCCACCCGGAAAAAAGGCGAAACGGTGTGGAAGGATTCGGCCGGCAACACCTATACCCTCACCGGCACGACGCTCCAGATCAACGATCCCGTCACCATCGAGGACTTCGAGAACGGCGAGCTCGGCATCTACCTCGACGAGGAGGAGGACCCCAACGACCCGAGCCAGGCGCCGCAGCCCCCCGCCTACAACCCCAACAACGCCACCCGCTTCTTTGCCGGCAGCCCGCTCGCCCTGGATCTGAACGCCAACGGCCAGATCGACGACGTCGGCCTGGCCAATTCGCCGGTGTATTTTGATCAGAACAACGACGGCATTGCCGAGAGGAGCGGCTGGCTCAGTGCCGAGGACGGGCTGCTCGCCCTGGACTTCAACGGCAACGGGGTCATCGACGATCGCTCGGAGCTCTTCGGCACCGATCCGGAACACACCGCCTTCGACCGCCTGCGGGAGGTCGCGGACGGTAATGGGGACGGCCAGATCGACGTGGCCGACCCGCTTTTCAGTTCCGTGCGCGTCTGGCAGGACGCCAGCCAGGACGGCATCAGCCAAGCGGGGGAACTCAAGACGCTGGCGGAGCTGGGCATCACGTCCATCGACGCCCAAGCCACTCGGATCTCCGAGCCCACACCCAACGGCAACAACCTCATCGCCACGGCCGGCTTCACGCGCAATGGCGAGCGCTACACGGCCGTCGACATCGAGTTCGCCTACAACCCGGCGCTGACCGACGCCAACCCCAACCGTCCGCTCGACCTGCCGCCCAGCCTGGATGCCGAAGTGTTCGGGCTGCCCTGGCTGCGGGGCTACGGCAACGTCAAGAGCTTGCCGGTGGCGTATCAGGAAGACACGGCGCTGAGACAGGCCGCAGCGGACTTGGCCGCTCTGGATTGGGCAGGCATTCTGGCCAACTTCGACGGCTTCATGGCGAAGTGGACGGGGCTGGCCGCCGCCCACGCGGCGTATGGCGTCACCCGCACCCAGCTCACGACCGAGGACAAGGTCTGGATGCTGGAGACTCTGACCGGCCAAGACGTGCGCAAGAGCGCCATCGAAGCCGCGAACTTCGGCACCGTGACACTGGGCAACCGCCAAGCGTGGGATACGAACTACATCAGCAGCCAGTGGCAGAGCTTTGCCCGACGCGAGGCGCTTGCCTTCGCCATCCAGGCCACGGCCAAGGACTGGATCAAGGGCGCCTACTACTCGCTCAGCCTCGATCGCTTCGTCGTAATTGATAGCGTTCGCTTTCAAACGGGCCTACTCGAACATCTGAATGCCGTCACCGGCAAGGCCGAAGCCGTTATGGCGGCCAACGTCATTCTTCGGCTGAAGCAAGGTGGTATCGAGATGGATGCCGCGGCACTCACGCAGGGATTGGTCCATTCGCCCTACAGGACGGCGTTCGAGACTGTCCTGGACACTGCTGCGATCAACGGCCTGATCGTCATCGGCGAGAATGGCGATGAACAATTGGCTGGCAGCGGCAGCAACGACGTTCTCGACGGGGGTACCGGCGACGACACGTTAAGCGGCGGCGGAGGGGGCGACACTTACATTTTCGGCACCGGCTACGGACGGGACGTTGTGTCGGACTCTGACTGGTCCGGCAACGTCGATACCGTGAGGATGGCGGACGGTGTAGCCCCAGACAACGTGATGGTTACTCGCGATGAGTACAACCTGTACCTTAGTCTCGGCAATGGAAGTGACCAGCTGACTTTGCAGAGATGGTTCTTTTCCGATGGCTACAAGATTGAGAAAGTGCGTTTTGCCGACGGCACGGTTTGGGACGTTGCAGAACTGATAAACCGTATCGTAGCTGTCCCGGCGACGGAGAACGACGACACGGTCTTCGGACGCGAAGATCGCGACGTGATAGACGGTCTGAGTGGGAACGACCGGCTCTTTGGCAATGGTGGAAACGACATACTAACGGGGGGGCCGGGCAACGACGTACTGGACGGCGGCGCTGGCGACGACACTTTGGGTGGCGCAGGCGGCAACGACCAGATCTATGGTGCAGGGGGCAACGACGTGCTGAATGGCGGCGACGGCAGCGACGCTTTGTACGGCCAGGCTGGCGACGACACGTTGGACGGTGGTACTGGCAACGACTACCTCGATGGGGAAGTCGGCAACGACGCGTACGTCTTCGGAAACGGCTGTGGCCAGGATGTCGTCAGCGATTACGACTGGACGCCGGGCAATACCGACACGGTGCGAATGGGCGAAGAGGTGGCGCCCACCGCTGTGACAGTAACCCGGGACCAGTACAGCCTCTACCTCAGCTTAAACAACGGCGCCGACCGGCTGACGCTGCAATATTGGTTCCGTGGTTGGAACTACATCGGCGACGGTTACAAGATCGAGCGGGTGGCCTTTGCCGATGGGACGGTGTGGGATATCGCAGCATTGAAAGCCAAAGCAAATGTGGCAACCGAGAACGCGGACTACCTTGAGGGAACTCCGGAGGATGACGTGATCGACGGGTTGGGCGGCAATGACGTCATTAGCACGGGCGGCGGCAACGACACTTTGAATGGTGGCTCTGGCAACGACCAACTTTATGGAGGAGATGGCAACGACACCTACCTCTTTGGTGTAGGCGATGGGCAGGACAGGATAGCGAGCCAGGAGTGGAACCAGGCGAAGCAGGACATCGTGCGATTCAACGAAGGAGTAGCACCAGCGAATGTCCTAGTCAGTCGGCAGTGGGATGACTTGATCCTGAAAGTGAGGGACACGCAAAATCAATTGACGGTATGGAACTACTTCGCAAACGACGGAACGTTCAATACCTACGGCATCGAATCGATTCAGTTCGCCGATGGCACGAGCTGGGACTATGGGACGGTGAGAGCGAAGTCGCTGGCGGGCACGGATGGAGGCGACAACCTGTACGGTTTTGGCACCGACGATGCGATGGATGGCTTCGGTGGTAACGATGTCATCTACGGACGTAGCGGGAACGACACCCTGAACGGTGGTGGCGGTAACGATTCGCTGTATGGCGAAGCTGGCGACGACTCGTTGAACGGTGGAGATGGAGCGGACATTCTGGCCGGCGACGCGGGCGAGGATGTACTTGATGGGGGTGCCGGCAACGATGTTCTGGATGGGGGCACGGGCAACGACAGTTATCTCTTCGGCCGTGGTTCCGGACAAGACACTATTTCGAATTACGATTCCACGATCAGCAAGCATGATGCGATCCGCTTGGCGGCCGACGTGTTGCCAACGGACGTGCTTGTGGTGCGCGATCCGAACAACATAGACAATCTGGTGCTGACCATCCGCGACGCAGGTGACAAGCTGACGATTGCGAACTACTTCTACAACAACGGCGGCAGCGCTTATGGCTTGGAGGAAATCCGTTTTGCCGATGGCACATCGTGGGAATTGGCGGACATGAAGATCAAGGTCACTACGCCAACCGATGGCGACGACCAGCTATATGGATTCAATGATTCGGATGTGCTCAACGGCCTGGGTGGCAATGACTCCCTGTACGGCCTAGGCGGCGACGACACGCTGGACGGTGGCGTGGGCAATGACACCCTGGAAGGAGGTGTTGGCAATGACACGCTAGACGGAGGCTCTGGCAACGACACGCTGAGTGGGAGCACGGGCAATGACACTTATCTCTTCGGTCGTGGTTCCGGACAAGACACCATTTCGAGTTACGATTCCACGACTGGCAAGCGTGATGTGATCCGCTTCGCCACTGATGTATTGCCAACGGACGTGTCGGTGGGGCGCGACCCGTACAACGCGAACAATTTGGTGCTGACCATCCGCGACACGGGCGACAAGCTGACGGTTACGAACTACTTCTACAACGACGGCGGCGGCGCTTATGGCGTGGAAGAGATCCGTTTCGCCGATGGCACATCGTGGGACTTGGCAGCCGTGAAGATGAAGATCACCACGGGAACCGAGGGCGACGATCAGCTGACTGGTTTCAACACCCCGGATGTAATCAGCGGCCTGGGTGGTAATGACTCCCTGTACGGCCTGGATGGCGACGACACGTTGGACGGCGGCGCTGGCACTGACTCCCTGAGGGGTGGCGCGGGCAACGACACCTATCTGTTTGGCGCAGAGTCCGGAACGGACTTTATCACCGAAAACGACGCTACAGAGGGCAACATTGACACGGTACGGCTGGCGGAAGGTGTAGCGCCCGCCGATGTCAAAGTGACGCGGTCCGGTTACGACATCTACCTCAGCCTGAACGGCGGCGCCGCCCGGCTAACGCTGTCCAACTGGTTTACGGGGGATGCCTTCAAAGTCGAGCGCGTGGTCTTTGCCGACGGCACGGTATGGGGGGTCGCCGAAATTGAAGCCCGCACGATGTGGGGCGACGACAACGACAACCAACTTTATGGTTCCAATGCTTCGGATGTGATCAACGGGTTTGGTGGCAGTGACACCCTGTACGGCATGGACGGAAACGACACGCTATACGGTGGTGCTGGGTACGATTTTTTGTATGGCGGCGCAGGGAATGACATGTTGGATGGCGGTACGTACTCCAACTACTTGGAAGGTGGCCCGGGCGATGACGTGTATTGGGTCGGTCTTGACGGCGAGAATACAATTGATCAGAAAGGCAGTGTGGCGGGAGATATCGATATCGTTCGCTATGGTCCGACGGTGGCGCCGGACGATATCGGGGTCACCAGATCCTCCGATGACCTTGTCCTCTCGTATTCAGTGCGTATCAAAAACTGGTTTGCTGGAGACCAGTACAAAGTGGCGCAATTTGTATTCGCGGACGGAACTGTGTGGTCCGCAAGTGAGATGAACCGGAGGCTTTCGCAAACCCTAAATGGAACCGATGGTGTCGATACCCTAACCGGGGATTTGGGTAATGACACTTTGTTCGGAGGAAACGGGAATGATGTTCTGAATGGTGGCGGGGGCAGCGATAGTCTGAATGGTGGGGTTGGAGCGGATACCATGATTGGTGGCACCGGCAATGACAGATATGTCATCGATAACACGGCTGACGTGGTTACAGAGAACGCCGGCGAAGGCGTCGACACCGTTGTGACGGGAATGGATTACACGCTCGGTCCAAACCTGGAAAACCTTTCCTTCTGGTACGGAAAAGAGCGAATCAATGGGACCGGAAACGAGTTGAACAACGTCTTGACCGGAAATAATGGCCCGAACACGCTTATGGGCATGGGGGGCGATGACCGCTTGGATGGAAGTTACGGTGCCGACAAGCTGATCGGCGGCACCGGTAACGACACATACGTCGTGGATGATTCTCGCGATACCGTGACGGAGAACCCGAATGAGGGCGTGGATACAATCGAAGCAGTAATCCTCAAATCATATTCGCTGCCAGCGAACGTAGAAAATCTGACGCTCCGTACTTCGGGCATTCTCACCATCGACGGTACGGGCAATGCGCTCAACAACGTTCTGACGGGAAACGGTACTACTAACACACTTGACGCCGGCGCAGGCGACGACGTGCTCGACGGCAAGGAAGGCAATGATTCCCTGCTCGGGGGAATGGGCAACGACACGTACGTGCTGGGGCGCGGCTACGGAACCGATACAATTTCGGAAAACGACGCCACCGTAGGCAATACCGATGTCGCCCGGTTTGCCAACGATATTGCCTACGACCAGATCTGGCTTGCCCGCAGCGGAAACAATCTGGAAGTGAGCGTCATCGGCACCGCAGACCGGTTCGTGATCAGCAACTGGTATGCGGGCAGCCAGTACCACGTCGAGGAGTTCAGGACTTCGGACGGGAAGGTGCTGCTCCACAACCAGGTGGACAATCTCGTGTCGGCGATGGCCGCTTTCTCGCCGCTGGCCGCGGGGCAAACCACCCTGCCGCAGGAGTATCGGGAGGCGCTGGCGCCGGTCATTGCGGCGAACTGGCAGTGACGGCGCCCCCTCACCCCCATCCCCTCTCCCACGGCGGGGAGAGGGGAGCATCCGGTGCGACGGACGCGGAAGTGGACACGGGGCTGGCTTCGCTGGTGATGCTGGCGCGCTACCATGGGGTGGCGGCCGAGCCTGACCAACTCGCCCACGAGTTCCGGGAGGCGGGCCGGCCCTTCGGCATCAGCGAAATCCTCCTCGCCGCGAAGCGCCTGGGGCTGCAGGCGAAGCTCGTGCGCAGCGATTCCACGCGGCTGCCCCACACGCCCCTGCCGGCTGTCGCCCTCGATGCGGAAGGTGGCTTCTTCGTGCTGGCCCGGGCGGGCGCCGAGCAGGTGTTGATCCAGGACCCGCGGGCCGCGCGTCCGCAGGTACTCGGCGCCGCGGAATTCTCCTCTCGCTGGGACGGGCAACTGATCCTCTTTGCCTCCCGCGCCTCGGCGGCGGGCGAGCTCGCCCGCTTCGACTTCACCTGGTTCATCCCCGCCATCGTCAAGTACCGGCGGCTCCTGGGCGAAGTCCTGCTGGTCTCCTTCGCCCTGCAGCTCTTCGCCCTGGTGACGCCGCTCTTCTTCCAGGTGGTGATGGACAAGGTGCTGGTGCACCGGGGGCTCACGACGCTGGACGTCATCGCCGCCGGGCTGCTGGTCGTCATGCTCTTCGAGGTGGTCCTCTCCGGGCTGCGCAGCTACGTCTTCGCCCACACCACCAGCCGCATCGACGTGGAGCTGGGGGCGCGGCTCTTCCGGCATCTGCTCAACCTGCCGCTCGCCTACTTCCAGGCGCGGCGCGTGGGGGACACGGTGGCGCGGGTGCGGGAGCTGGAGCACATCCGCCAGTTCCTCACGGGCAACGCCCTGACCCTGGTGCTGGACCTGCTCTTCTCCGGGGTCTTCCTCGCCGTGATGCTCTGGTACAGCGGCTGGCTCACCCTCATCGTCGTCCTTTCGCTGCCGGCCTACGCGCTGCTCTCGCTCGCCATCACGCCGCTCCTGCGTGCGCGGCTGCACGAGAAGTTCAACCGGGGCGCGGAGAACCAGGCCTTCCTGGTGGAGGCCAT
>CAYZLI010000054.1:3362-19907 GCA_964479195.1 uncultured Rhodocyclaceae bacterium | reverse complement strand
CCATCTTCCAGGTGGCGGACTACGGCCTGGTGGGCGACCTGTTCCAACTGGTGCCCGAGCTGACTGCTGCGCTGGAAGGATGAAAGTGTTGCGCCATCGGCCCTCACCCCCAACCCCTCTCCCGCACGCGGGAGAGGGGAGCGTTGTGAGTCGCTAACGCGACTGTTTTGGAATGGGCGGCGCCATGAACTTCCCGAACGACCTGTTTCCGGCGTGGTTCGAGGCGCTTGCCTGGCTGCCCCTCGCCCTGTGCCTGGCCTGGGCGCTCTGGTGGGCGCCCTGGCGGCGGCTGCTCGATAGCACCCAGTCCCACGTCTGGTTCGGTGCCGTGGCCGCCCTGACCGTGCTGTGGAGCATGAAGGCCGGGGTGTATCCGGGCCTCGACCTGCACCTGCTGGGGGCCATGGCGATGGTGCTCATGTTCGGCCCGCAGTTCGCCCTGCTGGCGCTGACGCTGGTGGCCGCGGCCGTCACCCTGAACGGGGCCGCCGGCTGGGAGGCCTTCCCCCTCAACGTGCTGATGACGGCGGCACTGCCCGTGGGCATTGCCTACGCCATCCACCGGGCCGTGCAGCGCTGGCTGCCCAAGCATTTCTTCGTCTACGTCTTCGCCACCGCCTTCGTCGGTGCGGCGCTGACCATGGCCCTCACCGGCACCTCGGCCACGCTGCTCCTGCAGGCCGCCGGGATCTATCCGGCCCAATTGCTCTACGGCCAATACCTGCCGTACTTCCTGCTGCTCGGCTTTTCGGAGGCCTGGCTGACCGGGGCGTTGGTGACCATCCTGGTGGTATACCTGCCGAAATGGGTGGGTACCTTCGACGACGAGCGCTACCTGAGCAAACCTTGAAACAACACGCCTGGAGAATGTGATGAGCGGATATCAAGCCCCCCTTCGTGACATGCAGTTCGTGCTGCGCGAACTGGCCGGCCTGGAACAGGTGGCGCGGCTGCCCGGCTACGAGGATGCCACGCCCGATACGGTGGATGCCATCCTCGAGGAGGCCGGCAAGTTCGCCGCCGGCGTGCTCGCCCCCCTCAACGTGCCCGGGGACCAGGCCGGGGCCCTCTGGAAGGAAGGCGCCGTCACCATGCCGCAGGGCTTCAAGGAGGCCTACGCGCAGTTCGTCGCGAACGGCTGGAACGGCATCGGCGCCGACACGGAATTCGGCGGCCAGGGCATGCCCAAGGTGGTGGTGGCCGCCGTGCAGGAGATGTGGAAGGCGGCCAACATGTCCTTCTCCCTCTGCCCGCTGCTCACCACCGGCGCCATCGAGGCGCTCACCCTGCGCGGCTCGGCGGCCCTCAAGGAAAAGTTCCTGGCCAAGATGATCGAGGGCACGTGGACCGGCACCATGAACCTCACCGAGCCCCAGGCCGGCTCGGATCTCGCCGCCGTGCGCACGCGCGCCGTGCCCCAGGGCGACGGCACCTACAAGATCTTCGGCCAGAAGATCTTCATCACCTACGGCGAGCACGACATGACGGACAACATTGTCCATCTCGTGCTGGCCCGTACGCCCGACGCGCCCGAGGGCGTGAAGGGCATCTCGCTCTTCATCGTGCCCAAGTTCCTGGTGCATGACGACGGCAGCCTGGGTGCGAGGAACGACGTGCACTGCGTCTCCATCGAGCACAAGCTGGGCATCCACGCGAGTCCCACCTGCGTGCTGGCCTACGGCGACCAGGGCGGCGCGGTGGGCTATCTGGTGGGCGAGGAGAACCGCGGCCTCGAGTACATGTTCATCATGATGAACGCGGCCCGCTTCGCCGTCGGCCTGGAAGGGGTGGCCATCGGCGAGCGTGCCTACCAGCAGGCCCTGGCCTACGCCAAGGAGCGCGTCCAGGGGCGCGACCTCACCGCCGGCGGCGACCCGGTGCCCATCATCCGCCACCCGGACGTGCGGCGCATGCTCATGCTCATGAAGTCCCAGGTCGAGGCCATGCGCGCCCTGGCCTACGTGGTGGCGGCGGCGCTCGATGCGGCCGCGCGCCACCCCGACCCGGCCGAGCGCAAGCGCAGCCAGCTCTTTGTGGATCTCATGATCCCCGTCGTGAAGGGTTGGAGCACCGAGACCGGCATCGAGGTGGCCTCCCTGGGCATCCAGGTGCACGGCGGGATGGGCTTCATCGAGGAGACGGGCGCGGCGCAGCACTTGAGGGACGCCCGCATCACGACCATCTACGAGGGGACCACCGGCATCCAGGCTATGGACCTGATTGGCCGCAAGATCGCCCGGGAGGGCGGGGCGACCCTGAAGGCGGTGCTGGGGCTCATGCAGCAGGCCCAGGCCGATCTGGCCGGGCTGGGCGGGGATGATTTCGCCGCCATCGGTGCCGCCCTGGGGCGTGGCCTGCAGGCCCTGGCCGAGGCCGCCGAACACATCGTCGCCAACTTCGGCAGGGACATCAAGGGCGCGGCCGTGGGTGCCGTGCCCTTCCTCAAGCTGCTGGGCATCGTCGCCGGCGGCTGGCAACTGGCCCGGGCCGCCGTCGTCGCCCAGGGGAAGATCGCCGCCGGCGAGACCGACTCGTTCTACCCGGCGAAAATCGCCACGGCCCGCTTCTATGCCGACCACGTGCTGGCGAACGCCCCGGGGCTGGCCCACACCGTGGTCCATGGCGGACCGGGGGCGCTCGCCCTGGCCGAGGAGCAGTTCTGAGCGGCCCGCCGGCCTGTCCCAGACTGCCGCCGATCGGCACTTCTTGCCTGTTTTGGGCTCCCGTGCTATTTATGGCCCGGATTCCGCGTGAAGTAAAAACCAATATCTGAAAAGGGCAAACCCGCTGAAAGGCGGGGGCGCAAAATCACCGGTCTAAGGGACCACCCGGGCTCAAGGGGGTGGTCCTATGGCGGCGGGGTTGCCAGATAGAGGTCGTGTCGAAGTCTTGCCTCTGTCAGCGTGCTGCGGCTCATGGTTTCATGGGCCGCGGTACGCTTTCCCGCTTGTCCGGCCTGTGCGCCTGTCCCCTGGGACGTTTGCCCGCCTGCCGCCCTGCCGGCGGCGTGAATGCTTCTGGCCGCGGCGATGCGGCCCGGTGCAACGGAGGCGAGACATGGCTGCCAATGTCGTCAACCTGAGCGACCACGAGCGTGTCCGGCGGACCTTGAGTCCGGCCGAATCGGGTCGCATGCTCAACGACTGCCGCGAGCTGGCCATGCGCCGGCTCGCCCGGTCCCTGCGCGGCATGCTCTCCGACGTCGAGGCGGAACTGTTCCGCATGGCGGAGACCACCTACGACCGGGAACTGCAGAACCTCTACCTGGAGGCGCGCGGCCAGGCAAGAGCGAATTGGCCCCGCATCGAAGGGGCTTTTTCGCGCCAATTCGCCGAGACCTTCAACCGCAAGGCCCGCGGCGAGCTGGATGCGGCCATGCAGTCGCTGGCCGTCTCGGCCGGCGAGCTGCGGCTGGTGGAGGAGGACGACCTGGCCGAGAGCATCGCCCTGCAGGAGCTGGCGAGCCGCCTGCGGGAGCAATGCGAGGACGAGCTCTATCCGCTCGGCGAGCGGGTGGCCGTGCTGCTCGGCAGGAGCGAGCTGGGCGACGAGGACAATCCCGTCAGCCCGCAGGCCGTGTGCGCCGCCCTGAAAAGCGCCTGCGCCGAGATCGAGGGCGGGGTCAAGCTCAAGCTCGTGCTGCTCAAGCGGCTCGAGCACCATGTCTCCCGGGCGCTGCAGTCGGTGTATGCCGATCTGAACACCGAGCTGGCACGCTGGAACATCCTGCCGGAGCTCAAGCGCGGCTACCGTCGGCCGGTGGGTAGTCCGTCCGGAGCGGCGCCGGCGCCCAGGCCCGGCCACTCCCCGGCTCAGCCGCCCGCCGGCCCGGAGTCCGCAGCCGACCTGTTCGCCGCCCTGCAACAACTCATCCAGGCGCAGTATCTCGCCGACCGGCCCGCCGCATCCCCGGGGGCCGTCCTGAGGCCGGTTCCGGCGGCGCCGGCGCCGGCGGTGGACCGGTTCGCGACCGGGTTCTTCGATTCGCTCACCCGGATGCAGCGGGGTGAGATCCGCGTCGCCGGCCCCGCCCCTTCCGCAGCGCCAGGGGATCCGGGCGCCGCCCTGGGCCTGGTGAACATCCTGCGCCGGATCAAGGCCAGCGAACTGGCGCAGGGCGTGGGCCAGCTCGACGCCATCACCATCGACATAGTCGCCATGCTGTTCGACTTCGTCTTCGACGATGCGAAGATTCCCGACGCCATCAAGGCACTCCTGGGCCGCCTGCAGATTCCCGTGCTGAAGGTGGCCATGCTGGACAAGTCTTTCTTCTCCAGCAAGGCCCACCCCGCCCGCCGCCTGCTCGATGCCATCTCCCGGGCCTCCATCGGCTGGGGCCGGGAGGTGGCCGCGGAGGATCCGCTCTACCGGGAGATCGTCCGCCTCGTCGAGCGCGTGCAGTCCGAGTTCGAGCACGACGTGGGGCTGTTCGCCGAGGTCCTGGGCCAACTGGAGGCCTTCCTCGCGGCGCGCGAGACCCAGGCGGAGAAGCTGGCCGAGCGCTCGGCGGAGTTGATGGAGCAGCGGGAGAAGGAGGAGATCGCCTGGATCATCGCCGGCGATGCGGTCGCGCGCCGGCTATCCTCGGCGGTGCCGCCGGTCGTGCAGCAGTTCCTGCTCGATCGCTGGCAGCCCGCGCTGAAGGCGCTCTGCCTGCGGTACGGGGAGGACCACCATGCCTTCCTGAGCGCCGTGGCGACCATCGACGACCTCGTCTGGAGCGTGGCGCCGAAAGCCAACGGCGACGAGCGCAAGCAACTGGTCGGGACGCTGCCGGGCCTGCTGCGGGCCCTGCATGCCGGCCTCGACCTGATCGAGCTGCCCCAGGGGCCGTGCGAAGCCTTCTTCGATGCCCTGGTGGCGCTGCACTCGGCGGCGGTGAAGGCGGGCCTGCGGCCCGGTGGCCTGGCGCAAGCCTCCGCAGCGAAGGGTGGCCGCACGCCCGTCGAGCCTCCCGCGCCGGCTGCGCTTGCCGCACCGGTGGAACAGTACCGCGTCAATCCGCAGGGCGAACTGTTCGTCACGCGCATCACCCGGGACGGCGTGCAGATCGAGGAGCTGGCGCTGCTCGGCGGCCGGGCGAGCGGTCCCGCGGCCGACCTTCATCGCGAGCGGGTGGCGGGCCTCAAGCGCGGCGACTGGGTCGAATTCCGCCATGAGGCGGGTGCGGCGACCCGCGCCCGCCTGTCATGGGTAAGCCCCAAGCGCGGCGTCTATCTCTTCACCCACCCCCAATCGCCCCGGGCGACGGCGGTCACCCCCGAGGCCCTGGCCCACCAGTTCCGTGTCGGCCTGGCCGAGCCGGTCGTAGACGAGCCCCTGTTCGACCGCGCCGTGAACGGGGTGCTGGGCAGCCTGCAGGCGATCTGACTTGCCGAACTACATGTTCGGATAAACAGGGCCTTCCCCGCCCTGGGGCGCCACCCAGACGATGTTCTGGGTCGGATCCTTGATGTCGCAGGTCTTGCAGTGCACGCAGTTCTGCGCGTTGATCTGCAGCCGCGGATTCGCGCCGTCGGCATCGCGCACGATCTCGTAGACCCCGGCCGGGCAGTAGCGCTGCTCGGGCGCGTCGTAGAGGGCGAGGTTCACCTTGATGGCGACCTCCGGGTCCTTCAGCCGCAGGTGGCAGGGCTGGTTCTCCTCGTGGTTGGTGTTGGAGAGGAACACCGAGGAGAGGCGGTCGAAGCTGATCATGCCGTCGGGCTTGGGGTAGTCGATCGGCTGGCATTCGGCGGCGCGCTTCAGTTTCGTGTGGTCGGCCTCCAGGTGCAGCGTCCACGGCGCCTTGCCGCGGAAAAGCTGCTGGTCGATGCCGAACATGAGCGAGCCGAGATAAAGCCCCTTGCTCATCCAGGGCTTGAAGTTGCGCGCCCGGTGGAGCTCGTCGTAGAGCCATGACTCGCGGAACTTCTGCGGGTACTCCGACAGCTCGTCGCCGGCGCGGCCGGCCGCCAGGGCGCCGAACACCGCTTCCGCGGCCAGCATGCCGGTCTTGAGGGCGGCGTGGGTGCCCTTGATGCGGGAGGCGTTGAGGAAGCCGGCATCGTCGCCGACGAGGCAGCCGCCCGGGAAGATGAGCTTGGGCAGCGCCTGCAGCCCGCCGGCGGCGATGGCGCGCGCCCCATAGGCGACGCGCTTGCCCCCCTCCAGGAAGGGCCGCACCAGGGGATGCAGCTTGTAGCGCTGGAACTCCTCGTAGGGCGACAGATAGGGATTGCTGTAGGACAGGCCGACGACGAAGCCGATGGACACCAGGTTCTCGTCCAGGTGGTAGAGGAAGGAGCCGCCGTAGGTGGCCGGGTCCAGGGGCCAGCCGCCGGTATGGATCACCAGGCCATCCTGGTGCTTCTCCGGCTTGATCTCCCACAGCTCCTTGAGCCCGATGCCGTAGACCTGGGGGTCGGCGCCGCTGCGCAGGCGGAACTTCTCTTCGAGCTGCTTGCCCAGGTGGCCGCGGCAGCCCTCGGCGAACAGGGTGTATTTCGCGAGCAGTTCCATGCCCGGCTGGTAGGCGTCGGTCGGTTGGCCGTCGCGGCCCACGCCCATGTCGCCGGTGGCCACGCCTTTCACGGAGCCGCGCTTTTCCCCATCCTCGCGGTACAGCACTTCCGCGCCGGCGAAGCCCGGGTAGATTTCCACGCCCAGCGCCTCGGCCTGTTGCCCCAGCCAGCGGCACAGGTTGCCCAGGCTGATGACGTAATTGCCGTGGTTGAGGAAGCAGCCGGGCAGCAGGGCATTGGGCACGCGGAAGCCGCCGGCCTCGGAGAGGATGAGGAAGCGGTCCTCGGAGACCGCGGCGCCGAGCGGCGCGCCTTTATCCTTCCAGTCGGGGATCAGTTCATTCAGCGCCCGCGGGTCCATGACGGCGCCGGAGAGGATGTGGGCGCCGATCTCCGCACCCTTTTCGATCAGGCAGACGTTGATGTCGCCGCCGAGCTGCTTGAGACGGATCGCCGCGGCCAGGCCGGCCGGCCCGCCCCCGACGATGAGCACGTCGAATTCCATTGCTTCGCGTTGCATGCTGTTTCCTCTGGCCGCCTGAGCCGAACGGGTTATTGTTGGGCGTCACACATTATAATTGGGTTTGATCCCCACATCGCAGAGCGAGAATGGAACATAAGAAGAAGCTGGTCTTCACGGCCACCCTGCCCATCCGCTGGGGCGACATGGACGCCATGGGCCACGTGAACAACACGGTCTACTTCCGTTACATGGAGCAGACCCGCGTCGAATGGCTGGAAAGCCTCGGCTACGCGACGGCGCAAAGCACCGAGGAGGGGCCGGTGATCGTGAACGCAAGCTGCACGTTCCTCATCCCCTTCACCTATCCTGGAAGCGTGGAAGTGCGCATGTATGCGGGCCATCCCGGCCGCAGCAGCCTGCTCACCTATTACGAGCTGCGGCCGGCGGGCGAGGATGCGCTCTACGCCGAAGGCGCGGCAAAGATGGTCTGGATCAAACCGGCGGACGGCAAGTCCATTCCCTTGCCCGAGACCATGCGCCAACTGGCCCTGGAGGACCGATAGCCATGCCCGAACAACAACCGCTCTGGACGCCGTCGCGCAGCCGCATCGCCCGCGCCAACATGACTGCCTTCATGCATGCGGCCGGCGCGCGCTGGGGCGTGCGGCTCGACGACTACGCGGCGCTGCACCGCTGGTCGGTGGAGCGCCCCGATCTGTTCTGGACCACCCTGTGGGACTTCGCCGGCGTGATCGGCCATCACGGCGGATCGCGGGTGGTCGAGCGGCAGGACAAGATGCCGGGCGCGGAGTGGTTTCCGGGCGCGCACCTGAATTTCGCGGAGAACCTGCTGCGCCGGAAAGGCGATACCGATGCCTTGGTGTTCTGGGGCGAGGACAAGGTGCGCGGCCGCGTGAGCCATGGCGAGCTCTACCGTGCCGTGGCGCAGACGGCGGCGGCCCTGCGCGCCCAGGGCGTGCGGGCGGGCGACCGCGTGGCGGCCTACATGCCCAACGTGCCCGCCACCGTGGTGGCCATGCTGGCCACGGCTTCCATCGGCGCCATCTTCTCCTCCGCTTCCCCCGACTTCGGCGTGCAGGGGGTGCTCGACCGCTTCGGCCAGATCGAGCCCAAGGTGCTGTTCGCCTGCGACGCCTACCATTACAACGGCAAGACCGTGGATTGCCTCGCCAAGGTGGCGGAGATCGCCGCCAGGATGCCCACGGTGCAGCGCACGGTGATCGTGCCCTATGCCGGCAACGGCGCGGCCTCGGGCATCGCGAACGGCGTCACGCTCGCCGATTTCCTTGCGCCCTTTGCTGCGGAGATGGAGGTCCGCTTCGAGCGTCTGCCCTTCGACCATCCGCTCTACATCATGTACTCTTCGGGCACCACCGGCGTGCCCAAGTGCATCGTGCATTGCGCCGGCGGGGCGCTGCTGCAGCACCTCAAGGAGCACCTGCTCCATTGCGACATCAAGCCCGGCGACAGGCTGTTCTACTTCACCACCTGCGGCTGGATGATGTGGAACTGGCTCGCCTCGGGGCTGGCCGCCGGCGCCACGCTGCTGCTCTATGACGGCTCGCCTTTCGTGAAAGGGGGCAAGATACTGTTCGATTACGCCGACGCGGAGGGCATGACCCATTTCGGCACCTCGGCCAAGTTCCTCGACGCCGCCGCCAAGACGGGGCTGGAGCCGGCGAAGACCCACAGCCTGAAGACGGTGCGCACCATCATGTCCACCGGCAGCCCCCTGGTGCCCGAGGGCTTCGACTACGTGTACGAGAAGATCAAGCGCGACGTGCAGCTCGCCTCCATCTCCGGCGGGACCGACATCCTGTCCTGCTTCGTGCTGGGCAATCCCACCGCCCCGGTCTGGCGCGGCGAGATCCAGTGCGCGGCCCTCGGCATGCAGGTGGAGGTGTTCGACGAGAACGGCAAGCCGGTACGCGGCGAGAAGGGCGAGCTGGTGTGTACGCGGCCCTTCCCCGTCATGCCCATCGGCTTCTGGAACGACGAGAGCGGCCAGAAATACCGCGCCGCCTACTTCGAGCGCTTCCCCAACGTCTGGTGGCATGGCGACTACGTGGAGCGCACGGCCCATGACGGCTTCATCATCTACGGGCGCTCGGACGCCACCCTCAACCCGGGCGGCGTGCGCATCGGCACGGCGGAGATCTACCGCCAAGTGGAAAAGCTGGAGGAGGTGGTCGAATCCCTGGTGATCGGCCAGGACTGGGACCACGACGTGCGGGTCGTGCTCTTCGTGCGGCTGCGCGAGGGGCTCATGCTGGACGACGCGCTGGTGAAGAAGATCAAGGACACCATCCGCGCCAACACCACGCCCCGCCACGTGCCGGCCAAGATCCTGCAGGTGGCGGACATTCCGCGCACCAAGAGCGGCAAGATCGTGGAACTGGCCGTGCGCAACGTGGTGTGCGGCGAGCCGGTGAAGAACGTGGAAGCCCTGGCCAACCCCGAGGCCCTGGAGCAGTTCCGCGACCGGCAGGAGTTGCGGATGTAGGCCGGCGTAGCCGGCGTAGGGCGCAATAAGCGAAGCGCATTGCGCCGGATGGGTTCGGCGCATTACGCCGCAAGCGGCTAATGCGCCCTACGGCTTTTTTCAAGGATTCCGACATGCTGATGGACCGCGAAGACTCCGTATTGCTGGTGGTGGACATCCAGGAGCGGCTGCTGCCCCACATCCACGAGGGGCAGCGGGTGCTGGAAAACGCCATCTGGCTGGTCCGCGTGGCGCAGCGCCTGGGCGTGCCGGTGATGGCCTCCGAGCAGTACCCCAAGGGCATCGGCCACACCCAGGGCGACCTGCGGGCGCTGATACCCGCCGGGGCCATGGCGGAAAAGCTGCACTTCTCCTGCGCCGCGGCCGGCTGCCTCACCGGCCTGCCCGGCGCCGAACGGCGCCAGGTGGTGATTTGCGGCATCGAATCCCATGTCTGCGTGCAGCAGACGGCGATCGGGCTGAAGGAGCAGGGCAGGGACGTTTTCGTGGTGGCCGACGCCGTCTCTTCGCGCAAGGCCCCCGACAAGGAACTGGCCCTGGCGCGCATGCGCGCCCATGGCATCGACCTCGTCTCCCGGGAGATGGTCGCCTTCGAGTGGCTGCACCAAGCCGGCAGCGACCTCTTCCGCGAAATCCTCCGGGAGTTCCTCCGGTAAGCCGGGGCGCCATGCTCACCCTGCGCGGCGTTGGCAGGCAATACGGCGCACGCGCCGTGCTGCGGGACGTGCATCTGGCGCTGGCGCCGGGGGAATACGTCGCCGTGATGGGCGAGTCGGGGGCCGGCAAGTCCACCCTGCTCAACCTCATCGCCGGCCTCGACAAGCCCGACTGCGGCAGCATCCGCTTCGACGGGGTCGAGCTGGGCGGGCTCGATGACGACGCCCTCACCCTGCTGCGGCGCGCCCGCATGGGCTTCGTCTTCCAGGCCTTTCACGTGCTGCCTTATCTCACCGTGGCCGACAACGTGCTCCTGCCCCTGGCGCTGAACGGGGCGGCGCGGCGGGAGGCGACGGAGCGCGTGGCCGCACTGCTCTCTGCCGTCGGGCTGGCCGGACGCAGCCACAGCCTGCCGCGCGAGCTCTCCGGCGGCGAGATGCAGCGGGTGGCGATCGCCCGGGCCATCGCCCATCGGCCGCGGCTGATCCTGGCCGACGAGCCGACCGGCAACCTGGACAGCGATGCCGCTGGACAGGTGCTCGAACTGCTGCGCCGCTGCGTCAAGGAGGAGGGCGCGGCGGGGATACTCGTCACCCATTCCGCGCAGGCGGCGCGGACGGCGGATCGCATTCTGCGCCTGACGGCCCGCGGGCTGGAAACCTCGTGATGGGCTCGCGCCTGTTCGCCTTCCGGCTCCTGCGCGCCGCCGTGGCGGGGCAGGGCGGACGCGGGCTCATCTCCATCCTCGCCATCGCCACCGGTGTCGCCCTCGGCTACGCGGTCCATCTGATCCATGCGGTGGCCGTGGCGGAGATGGAGCAGGCGGCGCGCAGCCTCGCCGGCGAGGCCGACCTGGTGGTGCAGTCGGCCCACGGCGGCATGGACGAAGCCCTCTATCCCCGCCTGGCACTGCAGCCAGAGGTTGCCGTGGCGAGCCCGGTCCTGGAACTGGAGGCGAAGCTGCCCGGGCGCCGCGAGCGGCTCAAGCTCCTGGGGCTCGATGTGTTTCGCGCGACCCGGCTGCAGCCCGCCTTCGCGGCGCGCGGGCTGGCGGAGCCCCTGGACGCGCTGCGCCCGGACCGGATCTTCCTCAATCCGGCCGCTGCGGATCGGCTCGGGGCGGAGGTGGGTGAGGAGGTCGTCTTGCAGGCGGGCCTCGCGCCGGTGCGGCTGCGCCTGGGCGGCATCATCGGTCTGCCGGGCCCACCGCTGGCGGTCATGGACATCGCCGGCGCCCAGGCGGCCTTCGGCCGGCTGGGGCGGATCAGCCGGCTGGACCTGCACCTGGCACCCGGCGTGGCGGTGGAACGTTTCGCCGCGGAACTGGGGCCGGCACTGCCCGGCGGAGTATGGATCGAGAGGCCGCAGGCCCAGGCCGACCGGGCGGCCGGCTTCACCCGCGCCTACCGGGTAAATCTCGACGTGCTGGCGCTGGTGGCGCTGTTCACCGGTGGGCTGCTCGTCTTCTCCGCGCAGGCGCTGGCCGTGGTGCGGCGACGCACCCACTTCGCGCTGCTGCGCGCGCTGGGCCTTGCACGCCGGCAACTGGTCGCCTTGCTACTCGTTCAGGGCGCGCTGGTCGGCGCCGCGGGCGCGGCCGTGGGCATGGCGCTGGGTCACGCCCTCGCCCTGGCGGTGCTGAAGACCGTCGGGCCGGACCTGGGTGCGACTTACTTCCGTGGCCTCGCGCCGGGCTTCGCCGTGCAGCCGGCGGCCGCCGCGGCTTTCTTCCTGCTCGGCACGGCGGCGGCCGTTCTGGGCAGCCTGCTCCCCGCCCTGGAGGCGGCGCGGGCGGCGCCGGCCCAGGCGCTGCGGGCGGGCGACGAGGAGCGCGCCTTCGCCCGCCTGCCTTCGCCCCGATCGGGCCTCGCGCTGATGGCCGCGGGGCTCGTGCTGGCTCTCGCGCCGCCGGTGGCCGGCCTGCCGCTGCTGGGCTACGCTTCCATAGCCCTGTTGCTGTTCGGCTGTGTCGCCCTGTTGCCCCGCGCCGCGGCCGCGGCGGCGCGGTTCCTGCCGCGTCCGCGGCGCGTCGTCGCCCAGTTGGCCGTGCTGCAACTGCGCGGTGCCCCGGGACAGGCCTCGGTCAGCCTGGCGCCGCTGGTGGCGGCGATTGCGCTGGCCGCGGCCATGGCGATCATGGTGATGTCATTCCGCCACTCCCTGGAGACCTGGCTCGACCGGGTGCTGCCGGCGGACCTCTATCTGCGCGCCGGCACGGCGGGGGACAGCGCTTTCTTTTCCCCGGGCGAGCAGGCGGCGCTCGCCGCCTTGCCCGGGGTGGCGCGCATCGAGTTCCTGCGCAGTGACACGCTGCTGCTCGCTGCGGGCCGCTCCCGCCTCGTGCTGCTGGCCGGTGCCATCGACCGGGCAGCGCCGGAACGCAGCCTGCCGCTGGTGGGCGAACGCATCGTTGCGGCGGCGGAGGCGCCGCCCGCCTGGGCGAGCGAGGTGGCGGCGGGGCTCTATGGCTGGCGGCCGGGCGAGCGCATCGAACTGGCCCTGGGCGGGCGGCCGGCGCGCTTCGTCGTGGCCGGCATCTGGCGGGACTACGCGCGCACCCAGGGCGCGGTGGTCATCGAGCGGGCCGTCTATGCGGCCCTCACCGGCGACGACAAGGCCAACGACGCGGCCCTGTGGCTTGCCCCGGGGACCAGCCCGGACGAGGTGCGCGGGGCCGTCGCCCGGCTGCTCCCCGCCGGCAGCGTAGAGGCCGCCCTGCCCGCCGAGCTGCGCCGTTTCTCGCTCATGCTGTTCGACCGAACGTTTGCCGCCACCTACGCCTTGGAGGCGGTGGCGGTGGCGATCGGCCTGGCGGGGCTCTCGGCGAGCTTCACGGCGCTGGTGTTGGCGCGCCGGCGGGAATTCGGCGCCCTGCGGCATCTCGGCCTCAGGAAGCGCGATATCGCCGCGATGCTGGCGGCGCAAGGAGCGCTGCTCGGCGGCATCGCGCTCGTCGTGGGGCTGGCCTTGGGTTGGCTCGTGAGCCTGATCCTGATCCACGTGGTCAACCGCCAGTCCTTCCACTGGAGCATGGACCTCGCCATGCCCTGGGCCGGGCTGGCCACCTTCGCGGCAGCCGTGCTGGTGCTCGCCGCGCTCACGGCCCTGGCGAGCGGCCGGCAGGCCATGCGGCGCGAGGCGGTGCTCGCGGTGAAGG
The DNA here is from genome assembly GCA_964479195.1 of uncultured Rhodocyclaceae bacterium. Lineage (GTDB taxonomy): Bacteria > Pseudomonadota > Gammaproteobacteria > Burkholderiales > Rhodocyclaceae > Desulfobacillus. Next base: position 6,603 of record CAYZLI010000054.1, on the reverse strand, counting down.
AGGACTGGTGAGGCGGCTGTGGTGTGCGGCCTTGCTGCTTACGGCCTGTGGGGCCGCAGCGCAGGATTACCCGGCGGTCGAGCCAGGGAGGGCGCTCAGCTTTCCCGCCGACCGCGGCAGCCATCCTGCCTATCGCACCGAGTGGTGGTACGTCACGGCCTGGCTGAAGGACGAGGTGGACGAGGGGGGGCGCGAGTTCGGCGTGCAGGTCACCTTCTTCCGCAACCGGCCGCGCATCGCCGAGGACAACCCGAGCGCCTTCGCGCCGAAGCAACTGCTCTTCGCCCATGCCGCGCTGGCCGATCCGGCCCACGGGCGCCTGCGCCACGACCAGCGCTCGGCCCGCGCCGGCTTCGGCCTGGCGCAAGCGGCGCAAGGCGAGACCGAGGTGCGCATCGGCGACTGGTCGCTCGCGCGCACGCCGGATGGCTATGCCGCGCGCATCGCGGCGCGGGAGTTCCGCCTGGCGCTGAATTTCCGGCCGACGCAGCCCGAGTTGCCCCAGGGCGAGGCCGGCTACAGCCGCAAGGGGCCGCTGGCCCGCCAGGCGAGCCGCTACTACAGCGTGCCGCAATTGGAAGTGGCGGGCACCGTCCAAGTGGAGGGCAGCGTACGGCAGGTCTCGGGACGCGCCTGGCTGGACCACGAGTGGTCGAGCGAGATCCTGGCGCCGGAGGCCGTGGGCTGGGACTGGGCTGGCATCAATCTGGCCGACGGCGGCGCGCTGATGGCCTTCAGGCTGCGGGATGCGCGCGGCGGCACCGTCTGGTCGGGCGGCAGCCAGCGCGGGGCCGACGGGCGCCTGCACGTGCTGCGCCCCGGGGAGGTGCGCTTCGAGCCGCTGCGACGCTGGCGTTCGCCGCGCACCGGCGCGGAATATCCCGTCGCCATGCGGGTGTCGGCCGCCGGGCAGGTCCTCGAGCTCATCCCCCTGATGGACGACCAGGAGCTCGATGCGCGGGCCAGCACCGGTACCGTGTATTGGGAAGGGGCGGTGCGCGCGCGCCGCAACGATGCCGACATGGGACGCGGCTATCTGGAGCTTACCGGATACTGGAAACCGCTCAAGATGTGATGGGCCGCGATTGAGCGGAAGACGGTTTTTGGATATCATTCGGCTTTCCCGCAGCGGCCCTGCAAATGACCAAGTACGTCTTCGTTACGGGCGGTGTCGTGTCCTCGCTGGGCAAGGGCATCGCCGCCGCCTCCCTCGGCGCCATCCTCGAATCCCGCTCTATCCGCGTCACCCACCTCAAGCTCGATCCCTACATCAACGTCGATCCCGGAACGATGAGCCCGTTCCAGCACGGCGAGGTGTTCGTGACCGAGGACGGGGCGGAGACCGACCTGGATCTCGGCCATTACGAGCGCTTCACGCGCACCAAGATGGGCAAGCGCAACAACTTCACCACCGGCCAGATCTACGAGTCGGTGATCAAGAAGGAACGGCGCGGCGACTATCTCGGGCGCACGGTGCAGGTCATCCCCCACATCACGGACGAGATCAAGCTGCACATCAAGGCCGGCGCCCAGGGCGCCGACGTCGGCATCGTCGAGATCGGCGGCACGGTGGGCGACATCGAGTCGCTGCCCTTCCTGGAAGCCATCCGCCAGATGGGCATCGAGGAAGGCCGCAGCAACACCTGCTTCATCCACCTCACGCTGCTGCCCTACATCGCCGCGGCGGGCGAGCTGAAGACCAAGCCGACCCAGCACTCGGTGAAGGAGCTGCGCGAGATCGGCATCCAGCCCGACGTCCTGCTGTGCCGCGCCGACCGGCCGGTGCCCGACGACGAGCGGCGCAAGATCGCGCTCTTCACCAACGTGGCGCCGGAGGCGGTGATTTCGGTGGTCGATTCCGACAGCATCTACAAGATCCCGGCCATGCTGCACGACCAGATGCTGGACGAGATCGTCTGCCACAAGCTGGACATCCTGGCGCGGGCGGCGGACCTCTCGGTGTGGAACAGGCTGGTCGACGCCCTGGAGCATCCCGAGCACGAGGTGAACATCGCCTTCGTCGGCAAGTACGTGGATCTCACGGAATCCTACAAGTCCCTCTCCGAGGCGCTGATCCACGCCGGCATCCACACGCGCAGCAAGATCAACATCCACTACCTGGACTCCGAGGCGATCGAGCGCGATGGCATCGGGGCGCTGGCGGGCATGGATGCCATCCTCGTGCCCGGCGGCTTCGGCAAGCGCGGCGTCGAGGGCAAGATCGCCGCCATCCGTTATGCGCGCGAGAACAAGGTGCCCTATCTGGGCATCTGCCTGGGCATGCAGCTTGCCGTGATCGAGTTCGCCCGCGACGTGGCCGGCATGGACGGCGCCCACAGCACGGAATTCGACCAGGACACGCCGCACCCGGTCATCGCCCTCATCACCGAATGGCTCGACCGGGAGGGCCGTGTCGAGAAGCGCGACGCCAGGTCCGATCTGGGCGGCACCATGCGCCTGGGCGGGCAGACCTGCATGCTCGCCGCCGATTCGCTGGTGCGCAAGGTCTATGGCGCCGACAAGATCGTCGAGCGGCACCGCCACCGCTACGAGGTGAATAACGTCTATCTCGCCCGGCTGCGGCAGGCCGGCCTGCGGGTGAGCGGCCTGTCCGAGGACCAGGAGCTCTGCGAGATGATCGAGCTGCCCAACGAGGGAAAAAATGCGCATCCCTGGTTCGTCGGCTGCCAGTTCCACCCCGAGTTCACCTCCACGCCGCGCGTGGGCCATCCCCTATTCATCGCCTTCGTGCGCGCCGCCCTGGTGCACCAGGAGGCCGGCCGGGGCGTCCCGGCTGCCGCGCAGCCGCTGCGTCAGGCGGTCTCATGAATTCGTGCGCCAGCCCATCGCGCATCGTTCGATGCTGACACCCCAGGCAATCCGCGAAGCCGCGCAGCGCGCAGCCGCCGCCGCGACCAGTCCGGCCAAGGTGATCGTCTTCGGTTCCTATGGCCGCGGCGATGCGGACGAGGGTTCCGATCTCGATCTGATGGTTGTCGAGCGGGAACTGAAGGACAAGGGCGAAGAATACCTGCGGCTCAGGGCGGCCATCGGCCATCTCGGCGTCGGAGTCGATCTGCTACTGTATTCCGAACATGAATTCGAGCGGCGCAGCCAGGTTCCCGGCACGGTACTCTATTGGGCGCGCAAGGAAGGCCAGGTCGTTCATGACGCCGCAGCGTGAAGAAGGCCTGCGCCTGTTGCGGCTGGCACGCCGGGATGCCGTGGCATTCAGGGCATT
>CAYZLI010000054.1:0-3262 GCA_964479195.1 uncultured Rhodocyclaceae bacterium | reverse complement strand
AAGGCCTGCGCCTGTTGCGGCTGGCACGCCGGGATGCCGTGGCATTCAGGGCATTGATGGCTGCGGCCGAGGTTGATTTTCCGGTTGCCTGTTTTCATGCGCAGCAGGCGGTGGAAAAGGCGATCAAGGCGGTGATGCATCTGCAGAGCATCGAGTTCCGCCGCACCCATGATCTTGAAGAACTCGCCACCGAATTGGGAAAGGCGGGCGTTTCCGTGCCGGTGAGCGGCGACCGGCTGCGCCGGCTCACCCCCTACGCCGTGGAGTTCCGCTACGACGACGAGGCGGTCGATACCCTGTCGAGCGTGGATGCCGCGGATGCGGTCGACCGGATCCTGGCTTGGGCGAGCGGTGTTCTGGCGGAGCCTGCACAATGAAGCTCTGCGGCTTTGAAATGGACTGCGCCGCATGAAACTCTGCGGCTTTAAAGCGGGTCTCGATCAGCCCCTGTTCCTGATCGCCGGCCCCTGCGTCATCGAATCGCGGGAATTGGCGCTCGAGGTGGCAGGGCAGATGAAGGAAATCTGCGCCTCCCTGGGCATCCCCTACATCTTCAAGGCCTCCTACGACAAGGCCAACCGCAGCTCGGGCCAGTCCTACCGCGGCCTCGGCATGGAGCGGGGGCTGGAAATCCTCGCCGAGGTGAAGCGCCAGGTGGGCGTGCCGGTGCTGACGGATGTCCATGAGCGGGAGGACGTGGCCGCCGTGGCCGCGGTGGCGGACGTGCTGCAGACGCCTGCGTTCCTGTGCCGCCAGACCGACTTCATCCAGGCCGTCGCCGCAGCGGGCAAGCCCGTCAACATCAAGAAGGGCCAGTTCCTGGCGCCCCACGACATGAAGAACGTCGTGGACAAGGCACGCGAAGCGGCGCGAGCCGCGAGCCCAGGGGACCCGGCGAGCCGCAGCGACAACATCATGGTCTGCGAGCGCGGCGCCTCCTTCGGCTACAACAATCTCGTCTCCGACATGCGCAGCCTCGCCATCCTGCGCGAGACGGGCTGCCCGGTGGTGTTCGACGCCACCCATTCCGTGCAATTGCCCGGCGGGCAGGGTACGGCCTCGGGCGGCCAGCGCGAGTTCGTGCCCGTGCTGGCGCGGGCGGCCGCGGCTGTGGGCATCGCCGGGCTGTTCATGGAGACGCATCCGCGTCCCGACCAGGCGCTGTCCGACGGGCCCAACTCCTGGCCGCTGGGGAAAATGCGGCCGCTGCTGGAAACGCTGCGCGACCTGGACGCGCTGGTGAAGCGCCAGGGCTTCCTCGAACAGCCGTGATCGCCCACCTATGAGCGGCAAGGCTTACATCATTGCCCAGGCGGTGGTTTCCAACCCCGAGGCCTACGAGACCTACAAGGCGCTCGCCGCCGCCGCGGTCGCCAAGTACGGCGGGCGCTACATCGTGCGCGGCGGCGCCACCCACCTCCTGGAGGGCGATTGGCATCCGCCGCGCCTGGTCGTCCTGGAGTTCGACTCCCTGGAACAGGCCAGACGCTTTTACGACTCGCCGGAATACCAGGCGGCGAAGAAAAGCCGCAGCGGCGCCGCGACGATGAACATGCTGGTCGTGGAAGGAATGTAGTTCGGCCGTCCCGGCCGGAAGTTTTTTTGGAGCAATAAGAATGAGCGCAATTGTTGATGTCGTCGCGCGCGAGATTCTCGACTCGCGCGGTAATCCCACGGTGGAGGCGGATGTCCTGGTGGAATCCGGCGTCATGGGCCGGGCCGCCGTGCCCTCCGGCGCGTCCACGGGCTCGCGCGAGGCCATCGAGCTGCGCGATGGCGACGCCGGCCGCTACCTGGGCAAGGGCGTGCTTGCCGCGGTCGAGAACGTGAATACCGAGATTTCCGAGGCCATCATCGGCCTGGATGCGGAGGAGCAGTCCTTCATCGACAAGACCTTGATCGAACTGGACGGCACCGAGAACAAATCCCGGCTGGGCGCCAACGCCATGCTGGCGGTGTCGATGGCCGTGGCCAAGGCCGCGGCGGAGGAGGCCGGCCTGCCCTTGTACCGCTATTTCGGGGGTTCGGGGCCGATGCAGATGCCGGTGCCGATGATGAACGTCATCAACGGCGGCGCGCACGCCAACAACAGCCTGGACATCCAGGAATGCATGATCATGCCCGTGGGGGCCCAGAGCTTCCGCGAGGCGCTGCGCTGTGGCGCCGAGGTGTTCCACGCCCTGAAGAAGCTGATCGACAAGCGCGGCTTTCCGACCTCCGTGGGCGACGAAGGCGGCTTCGCGCCCAACGTCTCCGGCACCGAAGAGGCGCTCAACCTGATTCTCGAGGCCGTCGCCAACGCGGGCTACGAGCCCGGACAGGACGTGCTGCTCGCCATCGACTGCGCCGCCTCGGAGTTCTACAAGGACGGCAAGTACCAGCTCGAAGGCGAGAGGCTCACCCTGTCCGCCGGCCAGTTCGCCGACTACCTGGCCACCCTGGCCGACAAGTTCCCCATCGTCAGCATCGAGGACGGCATGGCGGAGAACGACTGGGAGGGCTGGAAGCTGCTTACGGACCGGCTGGGGCGCAAGGTGCAGATTGTCGGCGACGACATCTTCGTGACCAACACCAAGATCCTGCGCGAGGGCATCGCGCAGGGCATCGCCAACTCCATTCTCATCAAGATCAACCAGATCGGCACCCTTACCGAGACCTTCGCCACCGTCGAGCTGGCCAAGCGCAGCGGCTACACGTCGGTGATCTCGCACCGCTCCGGCGAGACCGAGGACAGCACCATCGCCGACATCGCCGTCGGCCTCAACGCCCTGCAGATCAAGACCGGGTCGCTTTCCCGCTCCGACCGCATCGCCAAGTACAACCAGCTCCTGCGCATCGAGGAGGACCTGGGCGATACCGTCAGCTACCCGGGCCGGAACGCCTTCTATAACCTGCGCAAATAACTCCGCCCCGTGCGGCTTCCCACCCTCGCGCTGATCGTCCTCCTCGTCCTCCTGCAATATCCCCTGTGGTTCGGCAAGGGCGGCTGGCTGCGGGTGTGGGACGTGGACCGGCAGTTGCAGGCCCAGCGGGAGGTGAACCAGAAGCTGGAGACGCGCAACGCGGCGCTGGATGCGGAGGTGCGCGACCTCAAGACGGGTTATGAGGCGATCGAGGAGCGGGCCCGCTACGAGCTGGGCCTCATCAAGCCGGACGAGGTTTTCGTGCAAGTGCCCAGGAAAGCCCCGTAAAGGCCCCATAAGGGGTCCATAAGGGGCCCATAAAGGCCCCGCAGTCCCGGCCTGCCCGCCACGGCCTCAAG